>JAFLYY010000001.1:681898-1022848 GCA_029785825.1 Nitrososphaerota archaeon
TCACCTTCCTGGAGAGGAGCTTCACAGCCGCCAGGGCCCTCGGCGGGGAGCAGGAACCGAAGGATATTTCTACGCAACATGCGGCCGCCCCCCCTTAGGATTTGGTCGACAAGCCGGGGAGGCGGAAGAGGCGGGAGGTCCCGTGGGCGAAGATAGTCGCGGTGGCTCTTGTCGTCCTCATCGCGGGGGCGGTCGCGTGGGAGGTCTACTGGAACTACATCTACGAGGTCCCGCCCGCATACGCCGAGATAGGGACGAGCCAGGGGGACATCTACGTCCAGCTCTTCACCAACTGCGCCCCGAAGACCGTGGCGAACTTCGAGAACCTCTCGAGCACAGGGTTCTACGACAACCTCGTGTTCCACAGGATCGTACCGGGGTTCGTGATACAGACAGGCGACCCCAACACCAGGGGCGCTGTCAACAGCACCCGCTCGACCTGGGGGCAGGGCGGGTCGCCCCAGACCGTCCCTCTGGAGGTGTCCAGGTGCCCCACCCTCACCAACGCGGCGGGGTACGTCGCCATGGCCAGGGAAGGGAACACGACCTATGGGTTCAACACCGGGTCCTCGCAGTTCTACATCGTCCTGGACAACCAGACCCAGCCCACGCTCTCCCAGCTGGACGGGTACTACACCATCTTCGGGAAGGTCGTCTCCGGGATGAACGCGGTCTGCGCGTTGGCCAACAAGAACACCGACCCCACCTACGGGTCCACGGTCCCCTCGACTTCCTACCTCGTGTCTCAGCCCATCTACCCGCAGCGCGCGATGATGTACAACGTGACCATCATACCTGCGTCAGAGGCGCCGGCCTCTGTGCCGATACAGCAGTGCTGAATGCGGACGGCGCCGCAGCGGGAGAAGCCGTGCGCATTGGGCGGGAGCAGCCTTCGCGCCTGACGGACGACCTGGAACGGCCCTACCAGGAGCGCCGTTCGCTCTTGGCCCTGACCTTCACGATGCCGTAGTGCACAGCGCAGGAGACGCAGTAGTAAGCGACCTGCGTGGGGCTCGCGATGTATGCGCCGGCGGCCCTGAGCTCTCGGGCGAGTGTCGGCTCGACCAGGCTCGTCCTCTTAGTGACCTTCTTCGCCTTGTCTCGAGGGACGGCGGCTCCGCAGTTGCTGCAGTAGATGAGGTCGCTGTGCCCCTTTCCTCCCTTGGCACGTCCGCGGCTCTTTCTCTTCTTCGACAAAGGGAACTTTGCGTCCTCGCCCCGAGTCTCCCTTTAAACATATACCGCGACGCGCAGGCGAGACGGACGGCTGACTGGGGCGTCGGGGCCGAGAAAACAATCCGTCGCCATCAGGCGAGCCTTTAAATCAGGTCGAAAGCGGAGCATGACGCACTTCTTGTCCAAACCCTCGGTCTGGATTCGGGAAGCAACGGGCGTTGTGAAGAACGTTAACCCACTTACCATGTTTTGGGCCAACATGGGGGAGATCGGCTTCGGCGGAGGGTTCCTGTTCCTCAACATCATATTTGCGTCGTTCATCAGCTCGATCCCCGGAGGGTCGAACCCAGAGGACGTCATCCCCGCGGTGGGGGTGTTCACCATCGCCGTCCTCTTCGAGGCATACATCTTCTATCACATCACCCACAGCGTGGGGAGGACCGGCGGGGACTACGTCTGGCTGAGCAGGATAGTGAACCCCTCGTTCGCCGGGTTCCTGATGCTCGGGTTCGTCTTCACCGGGATTCCTTTCATCGGCGTGGACCTGTTCTTCCTCTTCTCTACGATGGCTCCCTCCTTCGCCACCCTCGGACAGGTGACGAACAACGCGGGGCTCTCGACGGCCGCGACGGCGCTGAACTTCTACGGCGGGGCCTTCAACGCCCCTGAGGCCATCGCGATAGGGCTGGCCATAATCGCGATCATCACGGTCATCGACATCTTCAGGCCCTCCCTCGGGTTCAAGGTCCTGGCAGGCTTCGTCGCCCTGGGGACCCTGGCGGCGCTGGCGATGGCCGCCCTCTTCCTGATGGCGGGCCCGTCGGGGGTCCAGTCGTCGCTGAACTCCTACCTCGGGACCTACGGGCTCTACTACTTCAACGGGACGGGTTATAGCGCCGCTACGAGCGTCAACCAGCTTGCGACGCTCCCGGCTCTCGGGGGAGGGGTGCCTTCGTTCTCCTGGATGGGGGCCTTCCTGCTGCTCCCGTTCGTCGCGATTTACATGCCTTGGATCAACAACGTGGCTGCCTTCGGCGGGGAGCTGAAGAGCATCAAGAAGAGCGCGATGTACGCGACCTTCGCCGTAGTCCTCGCCAGCGGTGTCCTCCTGCTCCTCTTCAACCAGCTCTACATCTCGTACGTCGGCGGCCCCGCGGTGACCTTCGGGCTGGCGCAGACGTCGTCGACCATGCTGAGCGTCGCGACTATGATATCCGGGAACAACGCCGCCCTCGGCTGGTTCATGAACCTCGGGTTCTCCCTCTGGTTCCTTGCGGCCATCGCCCAGACCATCCTCGTGATATCCAGGTACCTCCTCAGTATGGGGTTCGACAGGTTCATCCCCACGTGGTTCGCGAACGTCAGCAACAGGTTCCACTCTCCGGTCAACGGGCTCGTCTTCCCCGCCGTGATCGCCGGCGTCGTGACCATCTTCGTGATGTACTATTCGTTCATCTCCGCCTTCACCACGACGGGGCTGGGGACTATGTACTTCGCCTGCATCGGCCTCACCGCGATCTACTACGCCTACAACAGAAGGGCGCAGCTGAAAGGGACGGCCACCGCGCTCATCATCTCAGGGGTCGTAGTCCTGGCGTTCTTCGCCGTCCTTACGGCGGAGTTCTTCGTCTACCCGTACTTCGGGGTAAGCATAGGCAACCTCGGGGCGGCGATATCGGCAGGGATGAATTACTACAACCCGGCCGGAGTCCAGCAGATATACGGAGGCCTCCCGTGGCTCATCATAATCTTCGGGTTCTGGATCGTAGGGGCGTTCTGGTACACGATAAGGAAGCGGTACCTGAAGAGCAAAGGGATAGACCTCTCGGTCACCTACAAGGAGATCCCGCCGGAATAAGCCGGGCGGGGAACAGCGAAGACGTAGTCAGCAAGAAAGCGCGGGCGCAAGCTTGCAGGCTCCTTCCGCCGGTCTCCTCGACTTCGGCTCGGTGCGGGGCGTCCCGCCTCGCGGCTCAGGGACTTCACGTCAAGGCCGGGTCCTTCTGGCTCTGTGGTTCATCTCGCATTTAAGCCGGCCCGGCGGAGGCGGGGCATGGCCGTCGTAGCGCGCACCCCCACGGACGGGGGCCGCCGGGGGAGGGCGCTGCCATACGCCGCCGCCCTCTTCACCACGGTCCTGTGGTCTTCCTCCTACGTCCTGATAAAAGAGGGGGTATCAGAGATACCGCCGCTTTACTTCGCGACGCTGAGATACGGCCTCGCGTTCATCATACTCCTCACCGCCGACCTGGCGCTCTCCCGTCGAGGCAGACGCCACCCTCCGGTCGGGAGGCGGAAAGGCATCCTGCTGGTGGTAGCGGGGGTCGGGGGATACACCGTCGCCCAGGGCCTCCAGTACGTGGGGCTCTACTACCTCCCCGCGGTCACGACTAGCTTCCTCCTGAACTTCAACCCCTTCTTCGTCCTCCTCCTCGGGGTGGGCCTCCTGGGGGAGAGAGTCACGCCGGCACAGCTGATGGGGTTCGGCCTCGCGGTCCTGGGGGCATTCGCGTTCTTCAGCGAGAAGGTCGCCTGGGGGGGCCAGGTCTTCGGCGTCGCGGTGGTGGTCGCTTCGGGGGTCGGATGGGCCGTCTACATGGTCGCGGTCAGGTCGTTCTACGGCCCGCACGGGCTGAGCCCCCTCAGGCTGACCACCGTGACGATGGGGGTAGGGGTGGCCGGGATGGTCGTCCTGACGGCGGCGTCCGGCCAGTACGCGCCTTTGACCCTCGATGGAGCGCTCACGGTGGTCTGGCTCGCTTCGGTCAACACCGCCCTCGCATTCGTCCTCTGGAACTGGTCTCTGAAGGCGATACCGCCCTACGAGCTGACCATCCTTCAGGACCTGATGCTGATCGAGATCGCGCTGTTCGCCCTCTTATTCCTGGGGGAGCCCATCACTCCGGTCATGGCGGGGGGGATGGGGATGGTCCTCGCCGGGGTGTTGGTGGTACAGCTGAAGGGGAGGCCCGCCAAGGCGGTCCCTGCCATCGCAGACCAGGGGACGGACGCGCCCAAGTCACAGGTATCCGTCGAGGGCCTTCAGCGAGTCTTCGGCAGACGACACGGGGAGCAGCCCTCCGGCTGCGAGCCTGTGCCCTCCCCCTGACCCGCCGTACCTGGCGGCCACCTCCGATATCGCCTTCCCCAGATGCGCCTTGCAGCTGGAGGTCCCCCTCAGCTCGACGAGGTAACGCCCGCCTGCCGGCGCGAGCGAGACGCCCACGGGGGCGCCCATGGCCCCAGGGATGAGCTCGGCCACGTTCCCGCTGGTCCCTTCGGGGACGACGACGTATGCCAGCCCCCTCAGCTTCCGCCCCCGTTCACCGATGAGCCTGACGAGCTCCCTTGACGTCCTCAGCTGGCGAAGGGCGGACGCCTCCACTCCTTTGATCTCGTGGGGCTCGGCCATCCTCGAGAGCCCTCTGACGACCGTCCGGAGGAAAGGGCGCGCTCCCCTGTTCGCGAGGACCGCGTTGGAGAGGAGGGAAGCCTCCGCGAGGACGTGCAGCCTGTCCGTCCCCTCTATCAGCCGCCGGGCCATGGGCGAGTCGTCCATCCCGTCTGTAACGGCGCCCAGCAGGGGCACCTGCCAGGCTACGGCAGGGAGGTCGCCCTTGAACCTCGCGTAGGCGAGCATGCTCGCGCACTCGCTTTCGTCGTGCACCAGCTCCACCCCCAGCCCCTCGATGCGGCGCTTCGCCCTCCGCCCGAGGAAATGATGGTCCACGTAGGTGACGGCCGCCCTTGAGGCGATCCTCCCGAGCGCTTCGACGAACGGCCCTTCATCGGAGCCGTCCACCCCCATGTCACAGAGCACGAGCCTGTCGATCCCCTTCGGGACCCTCCCCAGGTCAGGCACCAGTGTGTCGTAGTCCGTGAGAAGGAAGTCACCCCCCGTGGCCGCCACCGCCAGGGCTGCCGAGCTCAGCCCGTCCACGTCCCGGGAGTGCGACATGCAGAAGGTCTTGGCGGACCTGCGCCCCCGGCCCCGGAGCCGTGACCCGGTGGGGCGGCTCACCCTTTCACGCCTCCGGAGTAGAGCCCCTTCAGGAGGTAACCCTGGGCGACGATGGACAGGATGATCACAGGTATCGCGAGGATGATACCCGAGGAGGCCAGTTGGGTCCAGACGTTGTTGCTGATGGTGCCGCCCGTGCTGTCAGGGTCGAACAGTATCGCGAACGTCGTGACGGTGTTCGACCCCACAGGGGGGAAGGTGAAGGAGAACGGGGTCTGCGAGAGGACGAGCGGGAACAGGAGCAGGTGCCATGAGAAGATGAACGCCACCATCCCCGCGGCTATGAGCCCGGGCCTGGCCAGCGGCATCACGATGGAGAGGAAGGAGCGTATCCGCGAGTATCCGTCGACCAGGGCGGCCTCCTCGTACTGCTTCGGGAGCGAGCTGTAGAAGTTCGTCATGGTCCAGACGACGAACGGGACGGTGAACAGTGGCTCGGTGAGTATCAGCGCCGTCCACGTGTTGAGCAGGCGGAGCCCCACCATCATGGAGAAGATCCCGTATACGAAGACTATGGACGGGAGGGAGAAGGTGTAGATCATGATGCCCAGAAGCGCACGCTTGCCCTCCCTCGCTATGATGTAGGCGGCGGGCGCGGCCAGGAGTATGGTCACCGCCGTGACGGCGCAGGACACGAAGAACGTCGTGATTATCTCGGGAGACGCCTGGGCCACCGTCTGCAGGAACACGTCAGTGATTATCTTGGTGGGATAGATGATCGGGGGGAGGAGGTAGTCGAGCGACTGGGGCCTGAACGCGATCAGCCCCATCCAGTAGATGGGGAAGAGAATGAACACGGATACGAGGCCGCAGACGAGGTACAGGATGTACCTGAAGGGGGCGTTGAAGACCCGTCGGGATCCTGGGAGGCGTACCTTCGGCGCCCGGATCTTGGGGAGCCAGGTCCTCCCTCTCCCGTTCTTGGAGGCTCCGATCGTGGTCCTGACCAGCAGGAGCCCCGGGATGCTGGCCAGGAGCGCGACGAATATGGCCGCGGCCAGCCCCTGAGGCGCGAGGTTGGCATAGAACATCTCGGCGTAGGCATACACCACCATGGTCGCCATGGTGATGGGGGGGACCCCGCCCGCGCCGCTGAGGATGTAGGGGAGGTCGAAGTTCCCGAAGCCGAGTATCATGATCATGAGGAAGGCGGTGACGATCGCCCCTTTCGCCAGGGGGAGGGCCACGGAGGAGTAGTAGTCCCACATCTCCATGCCGTCAACCGACGCCGCCTCCTTCACCTGCTTGGGGACGGAGGACAGGCCCGCGAGGATGATGAGGAAGGCGAGGGGGATGGAGGCCCATACCCCCACCGTGGTCAGCGAATAGAGCTGCAGGGCGGGGCCGAGCCAGTTGATGGCGGGGAGGCCGAGCGACGTCAGGATCGGGTCAAGGGGGCCGTACCCGGGGTTGAACAGGGTCGCCCAGATCAGGGCGCTCGCTGTGAAGGGTATCATGTAGGGGAGGTACGCTATCAGGGAGATGGCGCGCTTCGCCCTCCGCCTGCTGTCTACGAGGATCGCAAAGGCGGTGCCGACAAGGACAGAGGCAACGGCGGTTCCGACCGCGAAGAAGACGGTGTTGTAGACGATCCGCCCGAAGTCGGTCTGGGCGAAGAGCGACACGTACGACGACAGGTCGGACGAAGGGGCGGAGAGGACGACCGATATAATCAGGGGGACTAGCGCGAAGAAGAACAGATAGGCGACGGCGGGGATGTAGAAGATCCTCTTCGACAGAGCCTCGCCGACGCCGGACAGGTCAGGCCCCTTCCTTGCTCAGGACGTGGACTCCCCCCGGGTTAACCGAGAACTTCACCCTCTGCCCCGTGCCCATCCCCCCGACGTCGTGGGCGATCGCCCTGATCTCCACCCCCCCTATGCTCAGATACACGATTGTCTCGCGCCCTGCGTACTCGAAGGCGGTGGCCTCTGCCTCGTTGGGCCCCGAGCCGAGGACCAGGCTCTCCGGCCTGACCCCGACCTTGAAGGTCCCGTCTGCGAGGTTCCCGAGGGGGAGGGAGACAGGGGTCGAAGACCCGCCCGAGACCTTGACGTACATGACGTTCAGCGGCGGGCTCCCGATGAAGGTGGCCGTGAACTCGTCGGCGGGGGAGGCATAGATCTCCCTCGGGGTACCTACCTGGCGGATCTTCCCGTTCCCCATTATGGCGACCCTGTCAGAGATGGAGAGGGCCTCGGACTGGTCGTGCGTCACGTAGATGGTGGTCATGCCGAACTCCCTCTGCACATCTTTCAGGAACTTCCGGGCCGAGAACCTCAGCTGGGCGTCGAGGTTGGAGAAGGGCTCGTCGAGGAGGAACACGTCCGGGTGCTTGATGAGGGCTCTGGCGAGCGCGACCCGCTGCTGCTGCCCCCCTGAGATCTGGCCGGGCCTCCTGTCCAGGGTCTCGCCTATGCCGAGGCGCCCGGCTATCTCCCTGGCGTCTTTGAGCGCGTCCTCCTTCTTCATCCCCCTCACCGTCAGAGGAGAGGTGATGTTCTCCATCACGGTCTTGTTAGGATAGAGGGCGTAGTCCTGGAACACCATGCCTATGTTCCTCTTCGCCGGACCCAGGGCGTCTACGGGTCTCGACCCGATGAAGAGGTGCCCCGAGTCCTGGACCTCGAGCCCCGCGATTATCCTCAGCAGAGTCGTCTTCCCCGACCCCGACGGCCCCACGAGGGAGAAGAGCTCCCCCGGGGAGATCTCGAGGTCCACATCTTCGAATACTGTGAGCTTTCCGAACCTCTTCGTTATGCCTTGTAACCTTACCCCGGCCGCCCGGGCTTCAGGTCCCGAAAAAGTGTGGGCAGGCACCGGCCTTCAGCTTACGGCTTTGAGCCAAGCGGCTGCTGCCGTATCCAGTGCCTGTTGCGCAGATGAGGTGCTGTTGGATGTCCCTGTAAGGAAACCGTAGACAGGCTGGTTGAACGCGGGTATCAGCGTGGAAGAGGTGATGACGAGGTTCGGCGGATTCGCCCAGCCGACCGCGCCGGTGTCGAACACCTGTTGTATCACGTTCCTTGCCTGCTGCGGGATCGAAGTGTTGGAGGTGAGGATAGCAGTCGCGGCCCTGGAGATCGGGAACTCTCCTGCCACTGTGTAGATCTTGGCGTTGACCGTGGGGGAGACGAGATACTGGATGAACGCTGCCGCCAGCGCCTGGTTGTTCGAGTACTTGTTGATGGCATAGAAGTCTGTACCAGTCTCGGCGTAGCCGCCCGGAAGCGAGCTGACCGCGATGGAAGACGAGATGTTCTTCGAGCTCAGCAGAGTGGATGCGTCAGCTGTGAACATCAGTGAGCCCCACGACTCGCCCGCCTGCAGCGGAGCGAATACCGTGCCGTAGCCCACCGTGGTCCCAGCCGGCTGGGGGTCGTACTGCATCAGATTGTACATCGTCTGCAGTGCCTGTACCCCGGCGGTCCCGTTGAAAGATGGGGATGGTACGCCGCTGGACCCTGCGAAGCCGTTGAACATGATGTTGTAGTTCAGCAGACCGCCCTGTGGGTTGGATCCGCTGATCGAGGAGTCGTGCGCGTAGTAGTAGCCGAAGATTGCCGGATAGGTGTCTATGATGTCATGGCCTTCCGAGCCGTCGGTTATGAGCCCGTACTTCACAGTGTGTGTCTGAGTCACGAGGAAGTGGTTCACGTCGAGGATCGCCTGCCAGCTCGACCACGGTGGACTCATGGGGAACCCATACTGGCTCTCGAACTGTGCGTTCAGAGCGGCGTTGCTCAGCAGGGTCTGGTTGTAGAAGATGGTGAAGGTCGAAGTGTCGTACGGCACTCCGATGAGCTCCTTCGTCCCGTTGACCAGATAGTAGCCTCCGAAGTTGAGCTGCGGAGCTGGGATGTCCGAGGTGTTCAGGTTCACCAGCCCGTTCAGGTTCGACACGTAGCTGGCGAAGCCCAGCGCGCTGGTCGAAGTGAAGGTGATGATGTCGTAGGTGGACGACTGTGCCTTCAGCGAGGTGAGCTCGGTGGTGGTGTAGCTGCTGAATCCCTGCGCCGTCACGTGGATGGTGACCCCGGGGTGGGCCGCCATGAACGTGTTGGCTGCGTCCTGCAGCCAGGCGTTCGACGGGTCCGTGAACGTGATGACGTTGAGGGTCCCGGACAGCTGCGCAGAGGTCGTTGTCTTGGCCGGAGGAGAGTAGTACGCGATGTAATAGTAGGCTCCCCCTGCGATTACCAGGAGGACCACAACTATTGCCACGCCTGCACCTGTGCTTATTGCATTTCGGGATTGAACGTCCATAATATTCTCGGCAGCCGGTCCGGTCGTTAGTTATTTAAACGGGACAAAGCAGTTCCCCGCATCGGACGCGACGAGGCAAAGTGTTCTTAACGACCGTACCTCCGGCGACGGCGATTGAAGGTCCTGGTCGCGGGGTTCCTCACCATCGACTCGATACAGCTCCCCACCCGGACCGTCGCCTCGGTAGGGGGCCCCCCCGCCTACGCCGGGCTCATCGCCTCCCGTCTCGGGCACGAAGTCACGCCGCTGACCAAGGTGGGGTCCGACTTCCCCGACGAACAGGCCGTCTGGCTGGCCAGGAACGGGGTGTCGCTCAGGGCGTCGGACCGGAGCGGCACGAAGCCCACCACCAGGTTCAGGATAACTGACACCGGCGGGGACAGGGCTCTCTACCTGGCGAGCAGGTGCGAAGACCTCGCCCCTTCGCAGATACCGCCCGAGACGAGGTTCCGCGCCTCCCTCGTGTCCCCTCTCGCCGGGGAGGTCTCCCCGTCCCTCCTCTCGGAGATATCGGCCCGATCCGACTTCACCTTCCTCGACCCCCAGGGGTTCATCCGGAGGTTCGGGGCAGGGGGGAAGGTCTCCTTCGCCCCCCCGAGCGACGGCGCCGCCCTGACGAAGGTGGACGCGGTCAAGATGGACAGGACCGAGGCCGAGATGCTGACCGGGAGGTCGGAGCCGACGGCGGCGCTCGAGAAGGTCTTCTCCATGGGGATACGGAAGGGGATCGTCACCCAGGGAGGGGGCTCCTGCTACGTCCTTGACGGCGGGAGGATATACAAGGTCTCGGTCCCGCAGACGCCGGTCCTCGACAGCACCGGCGCGGGGGACATACTGAGCGGCGCGACCGTCTCCTGGTACCTGAAGACCAGGGACTTCCTCAGGAGCGCCTGCTTCGGCGTCGCGGCGTCGTCGCTTTCTCTCCAGATGATCGCGCTGGCGAAGGTAGACCTCCCCATGAGCGTGGACGACACAGCCCAGCGGCTCTTCTCCAACGCCGACCCGGTGGCGGCGGTCTGAGAGCGCTCACCCCTGCGTGAGCGTGTGCGACACCACCCTGTCCTTCTCTATCTCGCAGAGGAACCCGTTCAGGTTCCCGAACCCGTAGTCGCTCCCCGGGTTGGCGCAGAGGGTCCGGCCGAGCTTGACCATCCCCCTCGACTCGTGGATATGGCCGTGCACCCCGAGGAGCGGCTGGTGCTCCTCTATCTTCTTGCGGACCGCCGAGCTCCCGGCGGAGATCATGACGGACTGCCCTCCGGCGGTGACGGGCTTGAGCTCCGCGTCCAGCTTCGGGGCCCTGTCGAGGAGGGTGTCGATGGGAGGGACGTGGACGTTGTATATGGCCGCCGAGGGGTCCTTGACCTCCTTCGCCATCTGCTCGATCATCCCCTCCAGGTCCGGCTCGTCGACCTCCCGGGGGCTGTCCCAGGGGGTGTGGTTCGTGTACCCAAGGGTGATCATCTCGTGCCCTCCGCCGATGTCGACCACCTTCCGCTCCGGGTTGACGACGTAGGAGGAGGAGTCGAGGATCTCGTCGATCTCGAAGTAGTCGTCGTTCCCCGGGGATATGTAGCACGTTATCCCGGTCCCCTTCAGCCGCTCCTCGGCCAGGCGCATCCACCCCTGTATGCTCTCCCTCATGAGCGACTTGAAGAGGGGGACCTGCAGGTCAGGGTCGGCCGAGATCTCCTCGGCTTCCTTGACGTTCGTCAGGAACGGATAGCACCCGGCGTCCCTTATCGCCTTCATGGTCGCGTCGAGCTCCTCCTTGGAGCGGATGACCTGCTCCTTCCCGAAGGTGCAGGCTCTGGTGCCGTCCGCCTGGGCGACGATAGGGACGATCATCTTCCCGGTGATGTCTCCGCCCAGTATGAGGACGTTGGCGCCATAGAACTTCCCGGCGTTGACGAACTTGCGGAAGCACCTGTCCGACCCGTGAACGTCTGTCACGAAGAAGAGCTTGGTCTTCGGCATCTATCTTTCACCACGGGGGGGCTGTCCAGAGGGCTCCTGCCCGCTGTCCTTGGATATCCTCGAGTCGACCACCTGGACGTCTGCTTCGGGGACTTCGTACCACCTCACCTTGTCTCCCACACCCGCCCTCAGCTTCCACTTCATGCTCTTGGGGGCGCCCTCTATCAGGGCCATGAGCTTTTCCGTCCTTTCTTTCAGGAGGCCGATGCGGGCGCCGTCGAGCCCAGACTTCTCCGCGCTCCCCGCCACCGCGGCCAGGTTGGCCGTGAACGTCTTGTAGATCCCCCAGTCTTCGGCGCAGAGTCCGGCCAGGTACTTCCCGTTCACCGCCCCCGAGTCTGTCTCCCCCACGTCGTAGTCGGCGAGCATGCAGACCATGTCTTTGAGGTCCTTCTCGTTTATCTCGTGTATCTGCAGCTTCGTGGCGAGCATGTCGGCGAGCGGGAGGGTCATCTTGTCGACCTCGAGCCTGTTTCTTAGGTCCAGCTTGTGCGACATTTCAAAGACGTCCAGGAAGACGTCGGCGCGCCTATGGTTGACGAGGTCGTTGAATATCAGCCTCCTCCGCCCCTGCCACGCGTTGAACATCTCCCGGGGGACGTACCCCATCTCCTTGAACAGGGCGCCGATCTCCTTCGACTGCTTCGAGCGGGCCATGAAGTCGAGGTCGCGGTAGTCCCTCTTCAGCCTGGCGTCGGCGGCCGACGGGCAGCGGAGTAGGAAGGAGACTCCACCAAGGAGCCTGAGCACTACCCTCCGCTCCTCGGCGGCTCCGAGAATTCGCCTGGCTTCCCCCGAGGGGTCCGCGATGGCGGCCACTAGGCCGTCGGGGACAGGGCGGGTTGATAATCCTTCCGAGGGGAGTCAGTAAGACTTCCCGTAGAGGGCTACCGAGGGGGCGTCCCTTCCGCAGGCGACGCACGCCCCGCTCCCCCGCTTCTGGTCGAGGGGAACGTTCAGGACCTTCCCCCCTGCCGACTCCTTCATCTTGGCTTCGCACGCCCCGTCTCCGCACCAGCGGACCCTGACGATCCCCCCCTCGGCGGCCAGGACCTCCTTGAGCTGCGCCAGGGAGGAAGCGTCGTGGGTCCCCGCCTCCAGCGCCTCCCTGGCCCTCTTCAGGAGGTTCGCCTGTATGTCGTCCAGCTCCCTCCCCACCTCGGCCGCCAGGGACCCGAGCTTGACCGTCCTCTTCCCCCTGGTGTCCCTCCTGACTAGGACGGCCTGCCCCTCCTTCATGTCCCTCGGGCCGAACTCGACCCTGAGGGGGACCCCCTTCAGCTCCCACTCGTTGAACTTCCGCCCAGGGGTAAGGTTGTCCCTGGCGTCGAGCTTCGCCCTGAACCCGGCCAGGGACTCCAGGAGCTTCCTGGCCCCGTCCAGGACCGCCCCTTTGCTTTCGTCGTTCACTATGGGGACGACGACCACCTGGACGGCCGAGAGCCTCGGCGGGACGACGGCCCCCCTGTCGTCGCTGTGGACCGCGAGCATCACCCCTATCTCGCGGGTCGAGATCGCCCAGGTGTTCTGGTAGACCCACTGCTTGTTCCCCTCCTTGTCGATGAAGACTATGCCGAACGCCTTCGAGAAGTTCTGGCCGTCAGAGTGCCAGTCTGGCCCCTGTATCGCTTTCCCGTCGGGGAGCAGGTGCTCGATGCTGTAGGTGGCTTCGGCACCGGCGAACGTCTCCCCCCGCGTCTTCCTCCCCAGGTACCCTGGGAGGGCGAGCCACTCTTCGGTGACATTCTTGTAGATCCCGAGTATCTGGTCCCTTTCGGCGTCGGCTTCCTCCTTGGTGGCGAAGAGGGAGTGCCCCTCGTTCCAGAGGAACTCCCTAGAGCGCAGGATGAAGGCGGGGTTCTTGAACTCCCAGCGGATGACGTTGTTCCACTGGTTGAGCCTCAAGGGGAGGTCCCTCCATGACCGTATCCAGCGCGACACCACCTCGTACATGAGCGACTCCGACGTCGGCCGGATCGCGAGCTTCTCTTCGATCTTGGAGCTCCCGGTCTCAGTCACCCAGGCCACCTCAGGCGCGAACCCCTCCACATGCTCCGACTCCTTCTTCAGGAGCCGCTCGGGGATGAGCAGGGGGAAGTAGGTGTTGAGGACCCCCGACTCCTTGAACAGCCTGTCGGTCTCCCTCTGGATGTTCTCCCAGATGGCGTAGCCTGGAGGGCGGTACACGACGCACCCGGAGACGGGGCTGTAGTCGGCTATCTCCGATTTCAGGATTATCTGGGTGTACCACTCGTCGAAGTCTTCCGCCTTCTTGGCCGTGAGCCCTTCCTGGTTCCCTCCCGACATCAGGAGCGCCCTTCTCCCGGCTGCTCTTAATGAAGGTGTTTGCCCGCCGGGGCGCTTACGCGGCGGAGGCGAGGATCGCCACCCCGAGGGCGAGCAGGACCGCTGCGGACACGACGCGGAGCCTCCTGGGGGTGAGGACGCGGCCCATCCTGTTCCCCAGCGCCGTCTCGAAGGCGGTCGCCGCGATGAGCCCGGTGCAGACGGAGGCGAAGACGAAGAGCGGGTCGGAGTACTTGGACACCAGGACGACCGTGAGGACCTCTGTGGCATCCCCCGCGATGTCGAGGAACGCCAGGGACGCCACCAGGGTGAGGTAGGCCCTGAGGGCGGTCCCGGATCTTTCGACGCGCGACTCCTCCTCCTCGACCGTCCGGTAACCGACGAGCCCCCGGACCTGCCACCCGCCGTACCCGAGCATGACCACCCCTCCGGCCAACCTCACCCAGGCCACCGGGACCACGGTCAGGAGGAGGGACCCCGCACCCACGAAGAGGGCCGTGGTGAGGACGAAAGCGGTCGCCCCGGCCAGGAAGGCGACCCTGGCCTTGATCTTCGCAGACACGGCGAGGAGGAGGAACGCGTCCTTGTCGGTGAGCTCGGCGACGAAGAGGGCCGCGGCTATCCCGAAGAACGCATAGAGCGTGATGCTGTCCATGGGGCGCCCGTGAACCCGTACAGGGCCGCTATTCTTCCTCTTCGGCGACTTGCTCTTTCGCGGCGGCCTGGTCGCGGGTCGGCATGAGTATGGCGGCCAGCCCCGCCACCATGAGGATGAAGGCCAGCCCGAGGCCGAGCGCCGTCTGCCGCTTGCCCACCTCGTAGAGCGAAGCGGGGACCAGGAACAGGGCGATTATCGCGAGGACGTTGCGGTCCGACAGGGCAGACCACCTGAACTGGGACGTCAGGAGGAGGCTGAGCACGACCATGACGACCGGGAAGACCAGGTCGTACCTCCCCACGATGAGGTCCGAGGCCGTCCCGCCCAGACCAAGGCCGTTGGCGTAGAGCCCCGCGGCTAGGGCGAAGAAAAGGGAGGTGCCGGCTATGGCGAGGAGCGTGCTGGCCAGCGACGCGAGCTTCTCCCGCCGCGCCGGCAGAGGGGTCCCTCTCATCTCGACAGCCAGACCGACCATGACGCACAGGGTGCCGACCACGAAGACGTAGGGGCTCCTCGTGATCTGCAGGAAAACAGCGTTCGGGAGGAGCGCGGACAGCCCTCCCCTGGCCCAGAGGAACAGGCCGTAGAGCCCGCTCACGAGGAACGGGGCCATGTAGAGGAGGGTGGAAATGTCCTCGAAGCGTCCCTTGGTGCTCATCGGATTTCACGTGCGAGCCGGGCCGGGGTTAAAACCGTTACGACTTCGTCGTCCTGCCGAACGTCAGGTACGCCGTGTGCCCCACCATGATGTTGGAGGGGCGCGTCATCCCCACCCTCGCCTCCAGGTGCCGGAGGAGGATCTCGACGGTCTCGATGGCCACGAACCCCTCTTCCTTCATCTTCGCCACCAGCCTCTCGGCCTGGTTGGTGGTCGGGGTCACCGCGGCCATGGGAGCCGACGGCTTCAGCCCCGCCTTCATGCTGGGGATGACATCCCAGGGGTCCCCTACGTCCAGGATCCCGGCGTCGAACCCGCTCTCGTCGAACCCGAGGCGCGAGTCGGCGGACCTGAAGGCGACGCTGTCAGAGAGGCCGAGCCTCTCTATGTTCTTCTTCGCGACGGCCTGGAACTCGGGGTTGATGTCGTAGGTCCAGACCATCCCCCCCGGGCGGACGAGGTAGGCCATCAGGGCGGTCGTCGCCCCGCTCCCCGTCCCGGTCTCGACCACCTTCGACCCTGCGTGGACCCCGAGCTTCACGGCCATCAGCCCGAGGTCTTTCGGATAGATCACCTGCGTCTTCCTGGCGAACTTCATCGTCATGTCCTCTATGGTCGGCCGAAGTATGCAGAGCTCGTCCCCCATGGTGGTGGAAGCGACGACGCCGAACTCCTTCCCGACCAGGGCGGAGACGTCCAGGATCCCCAGGTGGGTGTGCAGCTTCGGGGTGTCCTTCGGCCTTACCAGCCACCTCCGCCTCCTGTCCCTGTAGACGAGGACGTAGGAGTCTTCCTGGATGACGCTCACAGGCCGGCCCCGGAGGAGAGTTCTATATCCTTGCGGTCGTGCCGTCGAGGGTTCTCCAGGACGCGCGGCCCCCCTTGACGGAGACCTTCCCCGGGCGCATGTGCCCTGGCATCACGACGGCGTCCTCGGCGGAGGCCAGCCTGTAGAAGCGCGCCCTGCTCGACTCCATCTCCCTCGGCTCGTTCCAGGAGGCGACCAGCTCGGGATGCTCAACCTCCTCCTCTAGATGGATGAGGTCTCCGACGCAGTAGCAGCTCATCCCCTTCGACTTCACCGCGACCACCTGGTGCCCCGGGCTCTCCCCCGGGAACGGCTCGACGCTCACCCCCCCGCCGAGGTCTTTGGCGCCGTCGAGGAGCGAGAGCCTCCCCGCTTGCTGGACCGCCACGAGGGTGTCGACGACGTCAGGGTCCCGGACCTCTCTGGCTTCGGCGATGGAGCTCATCCGCCAGTCCTTCTCCGGGATTATGCAGTCAGCCTTCGGGAAGGTAGGAACGGCGTTCCCCCCCGCGCCCCGGGTCGCTCCAGCGAAGTGGTCGAAGTGGAGGTGGGTGACTACGACGTGGGTGACTTCCGTCGGGGCGACCCCGACCGACTCCATCTGGGCGGTCAGCGCGGGCGGGGGCGCGTACCCCGCCGGAGGCGTGAAGTGCCCAGGGGCAACGAGCCGGGAGTAGTCGCTGGGGTCCACCACGACCTTGACCCCTCCTGATTCTATCAAGAACGACTGGGCGGGGAACCCCGCCTTCTTCCCTATCTTCTCTTCCGGGAAGTAGCGCGAGAGGTCCACGCTTTTGTCGTAGACTTCGTCCAGCCCGAGCAGTATGTCTCCCACGTTGAAGACCGTGACCCTGGCCTCCCCCACCTTCAGCGCTAGAGGGCCCATCGACCTAGGCACGCCACCAGTCGTACCTCAGGAAGTCGATCGTCTTCCTGTCCTTGTCTGAGATGGCGATGATGAACTGCTTCCTCACCGTGGTGGCCAGCCTCCCCGACCTCACCATCGAGGTCGCAGTCATCTTCGAGTCGGGGGAGACCACCTGGACGATGTAAGGGGCGTGGTCTATCCCCGGCCCGTGTTCGTAGACCGCGAAGTCCGACCCGAACTTTATCCCCGGGGTCACCACGAAACCGGCTTCCCTGAGCTTCCTGTAGACCTGGAACTTCTCGGCGAAGTCGTTGTAGGATGCCTCGCACAGCTGGTGGAGCTTCTTGGGGGCGATCTCCTTCCCCGAGGCGTCTTCCACCCCTATCACCTTCTTGGTGGTCAGGTAGTACCCTTCCATCAGGTCTAGGATGAGGGGGGCGTCGAACAGGAAGTCCTTCGGCTTCGGGATGCCAAGGGGCTTGCCGTAGTACCCTTCTTTGAACAGCCTGCGGGACTCCTCGATGTCCCAGACCACTATCCTGTTCTCGAAGAGCCTGCCCCTGGCCCGCGCCCCGGGCACCGGCTACATCCCCATCGCGAGTATGGTGCTGGCGTTGGCCGCGACCAGCATCACGTCAGCGCAGTTCTCTATGGACTCGAGGACGTCCTTGACCGTTATCAGCTCCTTGACGTTGGTGGCGGTCCGCATCACCATGGCGACCGCTTCACGATAGTCGGTGTCCATCGAGCTTTCTATCTGCTGGACCTGGGCCGCCATCTGTATCGCCTGGTCCGGGTTGATCGACAGCGCCCGGATGCCGTCGTTCAGCTTCGATATGCCGTCGATGAGGAGCCCGAGGAGCTGGAGCACCGAGTCCCTGTACTTCTTGTTCTTGGCCGACCCCTTCTGCAGCTGCGACATCTTGAAGGCGACGCCGTTTATGTGCCCGAAGATGTCCTCCACTGCGAAAGCCCCCCTCATGATGTCCTCGCGGTTGACCAGGAGGGTCCCGACCTGGGAGAGCTCCCGGATCAGCGCCGTCCTGAGGGTCATGACGTCCTCCTCGGCCCTCTTGACCTTCTCCAGGGCCGCAGACACCTCGTTCTTCTCCCCCTTCGCCAGGCCGTTGAACTCTTCGAGGAGGACTCGTGTAGCGTCCAAGACCCGCCTCATCTCATCCTGGAGGACTACGACGACGCGCCTCCTTGCCTGGATCTCCCCTTCTTGTCCTGACACTTGATGCGCTCGCTCCGACCCTCCAAGAGCATTGAATTTAAGACTGAAGCGCCGCCGTCGGCGGGCTCGCCTGGCAGGGTGCCGGTGGGCCCTGGCGCCGACCGCTCTCCTTGCCTGACACTGGCGGACCTGTGGAAGCCGCCTTGCCCGGCAGGCGTGCGGTCCTTACTTCTTGTCGCTTTCCTTGGCGTAGTCCCTCAGCGGGGCAATCAGGTTGGTGAACTCCATGGGGAAGATGTACTTCGTCGACGGCGAGGCGCCGAGGGCCTTCAGCGTGTCGAGGTACTGGAGGACCATGGTCTTGGAGTCTATCCCCTTCGCCGCCCCGAAGATCTGGTTCAAAGCGCCTGCGTACCCCTCCGCCCTCAGTACCTGGGCCTGCTTGTCCCCTTCCGCCCTGAGGATGTTAGACTTCTTGTCCCCTTCGGCCACAAGGATGGACGCCTCCCTCTTCCCGTCCGCCTCGGTGACGGTCGCCCGCCTGGTCCTTTCAGCGGACATCTGGCGGACCATCGCCTGCTGCACGTCGGCCGGGGGTGTGATCTCCCTGATCTCGACGTTGGTCACCTTGATCCCCCACCTCTCCGTGACCTCGTCCAGCTTGGTCCTGAGGATCTGGTTGATCTCTTCCCTCTTCGCGAGCAGCTCGTCCAGCGGTATGTCCCCCACCACAGCCCTCAGCGTGGTGGTGGCTATCCCTATCGAGGCGCCCTCGAAGTTCTGCACCTGGACAATGCTCTGGGTGGCTTCGGTCACCTTGTTGTAGATCAGGAAGTCGATGTCTACCGGCGCGTTGTCCTTCGTGATGCACGTCTGGTGCGGGACCTCCAGGAACCTCTCCCTGAGGTCCACCCTGCTGGTCCTGTTGATGAACGGAAGGACGAAGACGACCCCGGGGCCCCTGGCCCCGACGAGCCTCCCCAGTCTGAACACCACAAGCCGCTCGTACTCCCGCAGTATCTTGATCGTGGACGCGATGATGGCGATGGCGGCTATGACCACGACCAAGTAAACGACGTAGTCGATGATGTCAGCGGTCGCGATGGCGAGAGGGACGGCCCCTGTTAGAATCAAGTTGACAACTTCTCTACGGTCAACGTGTTCCCGCTGACCCCTTTAACCGTTACCAGGTCCCCCTTCTTGAGCTCCTGGGAGGAGGTGACGCTCCACTCCTCGGACGCGACGGAGGCGACCCCTCTCCCGCCTCCCCTGAGGTCCGACTCCATGGTCCCCTGGCGCCCCACCAGGGCGGAGGGGTCGTTCACCTTCGGCCTCCGGCGGAGGGCGTCCCTTATCGACCTGAGGTAGAGGCCGGCGACCACGACGGCAGCGCTGAGGCCGACTATCAGCCCCCAGGCGATGTCGGGGATCCCCGAGAAGGTGGCGGCCGGAAGCGGCCCCGAGGCGGGGGAGCTGGCTGCGGCCGGGGGGAACTGGTAGATCAGGAAGAACCCGAGGATGAACACGACGACCCCGATCAGGGCGCTGATCCCGTGCTGGGTCTTGACCTCCAGGAAGATGAACGCGGACCCCACCACCATCAGGAGTATCGCCAGAGGGGACGCGCCGAAGACCCCCAGCCCGAAGAGGGCGAGCGCGACCATCACGACCCCCACCGCGGAGAGTATGACGGTGGGGTGATAGATGTCGGCGAAGACCGCGAAGACCCCCAGCAGGAAGAGTAGGCTGGAGACGTTCGGGTTGCTGAGCACCGAGATGAGCGTGGACCTGATCCCCGGGGTGTTGACCGGGGTCGAAGCAGGGACCCCGAGGTAGGCGAGCGCGCCCTGGACCGTCGTCGAGTCTATCACTCCGTTGACGACGTGCTCCTTCAGCGCCAGCTGGTCAGGGTACGACACCCCCTTGGTCACCATCAGAGAGGTCGCCGTCTGGTTCCGCCCGTGGTCGGCGGTGAGGGTGGACATGTAGGAGGAGAAGGCATTGATGTCCTTGGTCATGGTGGAGTTCTCCTCCCCGGTCGGGATCCCCGAGACTATGGGGGTGGCCGAGCCTATCGTCGTCCCGGGCTCCATGAATATCTGGTTGGACGACTCGGCGATATAAGACCCCGCAGAGAAGGCGTAGGCCCCCTGCGGGGCGACCACCGTCGTGAAGTTCCCGCCCCACTGCTGGTACCCCTGGATGGCCGTGATCATCGTCTGCATGCTCGCCCCGTCCCCCCCGTCTGTGACGAGGACCAGGACGAAGTTGCAGGCGCCCACGGACTCCGCGTTGGATATGCTCGAGGTGAGGAAGTCGGCGGCGCCCGGGTCGATCCCGGCGTTGAGGGACGCCACGTAGTAGGTCCCCGCCTGGCACGTCCCAGTGGGGGCCTGGCCGTGGGCCGGGACCGCCTGCAGCGCGAGCGCCAAGACCAGGGCCGCGGCCAGCGCGAACGTCAGAAGCCTCAAAGCGCCCCCGCGGCCCTCTCCTCTCACATAAACGTAGTCCGTCGCGGCTCCGGCGTGGCGGACCGCAACAGTGGCCCCCTGGGACGGGGGCCGGGAGGATTATCGGATAATAAGCCGCGCTGGAGAGCCCACGTCCGTGGGTGCGACTCGGGCGCGAAGGGTCACAGTCGTGGACCACCCGATGATCAAGGAGCAGGTCACGCTCGCGAGAGACAGGCGCACCAGCCAGGTCGCATTCAGGAAGGCGATCTACCGGCTCGGGCGTCTGATGGCTTACGAGTTCCTCAGGACGATGGAGACCCAGGACGAAGAGGTCGAGACCCCCCTCGGCGTGTCGAGGGGAGGGAGGGTCAAGGGGAACGACAAGATAGTCATCATACTTGTGCTGAGGGCGGCGATCCCTTTCGTAGAAGGGATGTACAAGAACTTCCCCATGGCCAGGACCGGGGTGATAAGCGCCTGGAGGGGGGACCCGCCTGACTTCCCCATCGAAGTGAGCTACGCCAAGATACCCCAGATCAGGAAGGACGACGTGGTGGTGATCGCGGACCCGATGCTCGCGACCGGACATACGCTCCTCGAAGTGGCGAGGAGGGTGGCGAAGCAGGGGAGCCCGAGGAGGCTGGCGTTCTTCTCTATCATCTCCACCATGCAGGGGATCCGCTATGTCGCCAAGGGGTTCCCCCGGGCCGAGTTCTACACCTGTGCCATAGATCCGGGGCTGGACGAGCGCGGGTACATCGTCCCGGGGCTGGGGGACGCCGGGGACAGGGCGTTCGGTCCCCCCCGCTGAGATGACCCCCCTCGACGTCCTGAGGCTTGCGGACGTCCTGCTTCTGGCGCTCCCGATGGTCGCCGTCTCCGTCCTCCTCGTGCTGAAGACCCGCCAGATCAGGGAGCTGCAGAAGCGGTACAACATCCAGATGGCGATATTCAGGAACCTGATGGTGGTGGGATACCTGTTCCTTGCCGCCGGGTTCTTCTTCCTCGCGGAGGACGCGGCGGAGTGGTTGGGGCTGGACTACTACCAAGGGGTGGCCAGGATGGGGTTCCACGCGCTCTCCCTGGTCATAGTCGTCGCGGTGACCTTGAGCCTCTACCAGTACCACAGGCTCATGGCGGCGCCCCCTACCCCTGGCAGCTAAGGAAGCTGCTTCCTCCGGAAGTACCCGACCCCCCGGAACAGGGTGGTCGGCCTCCCGATCTTCCCTCGCAGCTGCTCGGTGTCGACCATCCCTCCGGCCTTCAAGACGGTCAGGTGGTGCCTTACCGTGATGGGCTTCATCCCGATCTCCTTGGCTATCTGGTCGACGCTCATCGACTTCGTAGAGACAAGCTCTGCTATCCTGACCCTGGCGATGGCGGAGAGGGCCTTGTGGGCGTCGACGTTCCCCCAGGAGGAGGACATCAGGTCGAAGAGCTCGTCCAACTCGACCGTCCCCACTATGTTTCTGCCGTCGCTGACGTAGACCGTCCTGACCTTGGAAGTCCGGGCCACGTCTGCGACCTCCTTGAGTGATGCGCCCTCCATGACGACCGGGGCAGGACTGGACATCACTTCCGAGATCTTGGCGACGCCTGGCTGCTTTCCGGCCGCCAGGGCTCTCGCGAGGTCTATCATCCGCACCACCCCTATCGGACTCCCTCTGTCCCACACGAGGGCGTCAGTCCCATGCTCGGCTATCACACGGACCGCGGCCTCCATCGGCTCGTCAGGGGCCACTGTCTCGACGCTTGGGAGCGTTGCTGCTCAGCCCGGGGCTGCCAGATGCGCCGATGATATAAGCCAGACCGCCCCCCGTGGGGCTGGGCTGAGGCGACCAAGCGAGAGTCGCGGCCGTCTCGGCGGAGGGGCCGGCGGTCACCCGCTGACCCGCTTGACCTGCCCCTGATACATCTCCACTATCTCTTCTACGGTGGTCGCGTCCTCGGGGGCCTTGTCGTCCCTGTTCTTCCCTGTGTACTTGGGGAACCTGAGCGAGATCCCGGCCCCCTGCCTGACCCTTCCCATGGCCGCGGTGTGGACTGGAGAGAGCGTGAGCTCCGCCGCGATCACTTCGATCACAAGGTGGGGCCTGAACCAGACGTCCGGGACCATGTTCGACTCCACCCCGGGGGGCTTGACGCGGCTTTCGTAAGGTTCCAGGAGCCGAGGGAGCTTCTCCAGGTCCTGGTCGGAGAACCCGGTCCCCACCTTGGCGACGCTCGTGAAGACCCCCCGCTTCGAGTCGTAGGCGCCGAGCAGATACGTGCCGAAGGTCCCGGCCCTCCTCCCCCTCCCGTGGAACCCGCCTATCACCACCAGGTCTATGGTGTCAGTGAGCTCGCTCCTGTATTCGCGCTTGAGCTTGATCCAGGCGAACTCCCTGGCGCCGGCCCTATAGGGGGAGTCCGGGTCCTTCACCACCAGGCCTTCGCACCCGTCAGTTATCGCGTCCTCCATGAACTTCTCCATCTCCCTTGGGCTGGAGGTGGATATCCGCGGGACGGGCCGGGTCCGCGCGGTCTGCTCCACCACCTGCTCGAGCTTCTTCCTCCTGGCTGCGTAGGGCTTCCCTGTCAGGTCTGACGCCCCGGCCAGGAGGATGTCGAAGAAGTTCAGCGCCACAGGGTAGTCGGAAATCGCCTGCTCTACGCCGTACTTCCTCCTCCTGTGCATCAGCTCCTGGAAGGGGAGGTACTCGCCGGTGTCCTGGTTTATGGCGACCACCTCGGCTTCGAGGATGGCCCTCCGTGCTTTCACGTGCTCCCTGACGAGGTCGGCCGCGTCAGGATAGTGGGATGTGACGACCTCGAGCCGCCTGGAAAAGAGCGCGACCTTGTTCCCATCCCGGTGGATCTGGAGCCGCTCCCCGTCGAGCTTGTACTCCGCTGCCACGGTCTTCCCCCCCATCTTCTCGACTATGGCCTCGGCTGACGAGAGCCTCTCGGCCAGCATCGGCCTTATGGGGACGCCGACCTCCGCTGACACCCCCTCGAGCCCCTTGAGCCCCTTCGCTGCGGCGCTGGCCACGATGAAACCCAGGTCAGGGTGGACGTTGTACGCGTGCTCGATGGGGCCCCGTGCCTCCTTCCCTCCCAGGAACGCCAGTGCGGACGCGTCGAGGACCGTGTAGTCGGCGACGCCGAGCCTGAGCTCCCCCGTGACCGTCCGCATGATGAACTTCGCCTCGAGGGGCGAAGCGTCGTTGAGCAGGGAGGCCAGCTCCCTCAGCTTCGCGTCCATAGACCCGGAGCCGCTCTGGCGGGCTATCCGCAGGAGCGTGTCGTAGACCCTCCGCAGGGTCAGCCCCTCGCTGAACAGCGTCCCCTGGTTCTTGCTCGTCAGGAGCTCCTCGGCCGCGGTCCCGATGTCGCCGTGCTTGACGTAGACGGCATAGACCCTGTCCTGGGAGAGGCCGGCGGCGTTGGCGAGCGCCCGGAGAGCGAGCTTCTCGGCCACCCCTAGCTCGACCCCCTCGTAGTCAGGGCGGAGCTTCCCTTGTGTCATGTAAGCCAGGGAGGCGAGCTCGTCTTTCGGTGTAGACTTCAGCAGGTCGGCGAGGACCCTCGTGATCTCGTTCCTCCCGGATATGGCCTCCAGCTCGTCGTACTTCGAGGCGACCTCGGAGTAGTCCAATCGCGCTGGATGCGCCCCCCGTGCCTATCTCCCTATCGGTGCGGCCCCGGCGGACGCACGGAGGGTCCTGCATTTCCCCGCCGCCCGGAAAGCCTTAATTGCGATTGAAAGGGGTCTTCCTCAGATAAACATGGGCGGAGTGAAGAATAAGTCCCTGGCATCGATGGAGAAGTCGCAGGACTCCAGCGAGACGGCGCAGGGAGACGCCACTCAGACGAAGGGGAAGAAGACGAAGGAGAAGTCGGGGCCCCAGCAGAGGAAGCAGCTTTCGTTCCTCCCCGCGAAGCTGAGCGACGCGGACCTCCTGAAGACGTTGACCCCTCTGAAAGCGATCACGATATACTCCGCGTCGAGGGCCCTGGGAGTGAACGCCTCCGTGGCTTCCGGGGTGATAAAGGGGCTCGAGGCCAAGGGTTCCCTGAAGCGGAGAGGCGGTTTCAGCGGACACGGCGTCTGGTCTACGAAGTAGTTTCTTCTTTATTTGCGGCGAGGGACACTTTCACCACGTCTCCCGACCTGACCGCGTCGAGCCTTTCCAGCCCTGATTCCATCTTCCCAAGCGGGTTCAGGGGCCGGTCGCTCCTGGCGTCCCCTAGGAAGACGCAGACGAGCCCTCCGGACGGGAGGAAGGCGACGTCCCCCCTGGTGAACTGGCTCCGGGGCTTTTCTACCCCGACCTGGATCTGGGAAAACAGGCAGACCATCGGCGGCTGGACGGATGCCCTGCTAGCGAGAGGGAGGGTGCGGAGGAAGGCGTTCACGGTGAGAGGGGCGAGGTGGCGGTAGAGGGACATGGTCCCTTCGTCCTTCGCTCCGACGGAGACGATGCACTCGACCTTCGACACCGAGCCCGCGGCCGCGGGGGTTTCCGTAGTCATCTGGGGAGCCCCGGCCGGCGGTCTTAATCTGCTTTGAGCTGGTGCGGAGGACCGACCGCAGACTACCCAGAACCGCCACAGGAAAGACTTATGTTCCGACCCAGTCGGGCGAGACCAACTCCTGGTCCCCTTGTCCCCAACTAAGACCGTCAGGAAGTCGAGACAGCCGTCGCTTACAGGTTTTGAGGTCAAGATAGGCCCCCCGAAGCTCACCCGTTTCGAAAGGGCGCGGATAGTCGGCGCGAGGTCGCTTCAGCTCGCCATGGGCGCCCCGGCTTTCGTACCACTGGAAGGGGCGTACAAGGGGCCGATAGCGACCGCGATGCTCGAGCTGGAAGCTGACGCGCTCCCCATCTCCATCCGAAGGTCGCTCCCCAACGGCCTTACCCAGGACATCCCCATCAAGGCGCTCGCCTAGCCGGGGACGACGTGGTGCCCCGCAGAGCCGTCTTCGCGACAGAGCAGCTCCCTCCCGTTGCCAGAGAGATTCTCAAGGAATACGACCTTTTCGAGGTCGAAGCCGACGGCGCGTCGCTCGCGAAGTGCGAGGCGCTGATCTGCTGGCCCCACAGGGTGAAGCCGGAGCTCATCAGGAAGATGACCGCCCTGAAGATGATCCAGGCGATGTCGGCAGGGGTCGACAGCTTCGACTTCGCGTCCCTCCCGCCCGGGGTGACCGTCTACTCCAACGCCGGCGCGTTCGCGGAGTCTGTGGGCGAGCACGCCTGGGGGGTCCTCCTGGGGGTCGCGAAGGGGGTGCACCTCCGCAACCAGAGGTCCGCGCCCCGGAAGCTGCGGGGGAAGACCCTCCTGGTGGTGGGCGCCGGAGCCATCGGGTCCGAGGTAGCCAGGCTGTCAAAGTCCCTGGGGATGAAGACGGTCGGGATCTCCAGGTCTTTCCGGGACCCTGGCGCTTTCGACGAGAGGGCGCCGCTCTCCTCGCTGGCGGATAAGCTGGGGGAGGCGGACGCGGTGGTGATGGCCCTACCGCTCACCAGAGAGACGCGGGGGCTCGTGACCTACGACCTCCTTTCGAGGACGAAGGACGGCGTCATCCTCGTCAACGTCGGGCGGGGGGAGAGCATCCAGGAGGAAGGGACGCTCCGCTGGCTGAAAGAGAGGCCGGAAAGCAGGTTCGCGACCGATGTCTTCTGGGACAGAGAAGGGAGGGAGTCGTTCGACACGCCCGCTTGGGACCTTCCCAACTTCGCAGGGACCCTGCACGTCTCGGGGGTCCCCCTCGGAGACGACCTGACGGGGGTGAGGGTGGCGGCCGCCAAGAACGTGAAGAGCTTCTTCGAGACAGGAAACGCAGCCAACCGGACAGACCCGGCGGAATACCTCTGACCGCGGCCGCACCCCCTTCCGAAGGCCCGCACGGGGCCCTGGGCCGTTCGGGGCGGGTCCCATGAGACGCCTAGGCAGTGGTTAAATACGCGGTGCCGGGCCCGTGCCGAACAAGGTCAGCCATATGCCAAAAAAGAAATCCGACACGAACGCGTCAGAGGGACACAAGGCCACTGAACAGGCCGCAACACCAGCACATCAGAGCACGCCAACCCAGAGGACCGCACCGTTGAACCACATCTTCGTGGGTCAGAAGCCTGTGATGAACTACGCCATGAGCGCACTCATCCAGCTCGCCCAGGCAGGAGAGGTGACGGTGAAGGCCAGAGGGATGGCGATCAGCAGAGCAGTCGATGTGGCAGAAATCGTCACCAAGAGGCTGGGGAACGGCCAGTTCAAAGTCAAGGACATCGGCATAAGCACCGAGGTCGTTGGCGAAGGCGCCGAAACACGGAACATCTCCTCGATCGAGATAGTCGTCGGCAAGTAACAAGAGCAACCCATCCAATCCTGGTTTGGTAAGGAGAGGTCAGCGGAAGCTCTGGCCGGCTGCTGGAGCGCTCGCAAGCAGGGCGAGCTTGTCTGACCTCCCCAGTTTCTTTATCTCCGCCTCCCGCTCCAGCGCCCTTCCCCGGCTCTCTGCGGGCTCGGAAAAGGCGAGCCTGACCGGTCTCCGACCGCGGGTGTACTTCGCCCCTCGCCCCGAATTGTGCTCTTCGACCCTCCTCGCCAGGTCGGTGGTGACCCCAGTGTACAGAGTCCCGTCGGCGCACCTGACGATGTACACGTAGTATGGAGCCACGCACCCCCTGCGAAGACTCCGACTAAAGGACAGTCTCGACGCCGGCTCCCGGTCGCGCCGGTGCGCTAGCCGATTATTTTTTGCGCACGGGTCGCAATATTTTCCGAGCGCCGGGGATAAAGTTATAAGAGAAAATTCTCGGCGGTCGAGCAACAAAAAGTTGGTCGACACTCGCACGCAGCCCGTCTCGCGGTCGGGCGTTGCGGCGCCGAGGTTTGCTGACGGGGATCTCTACAGCCTAGCAGAGAAGCACGGCACCCCGTACTTCCTGATAGACGAGGCGACCCTGAGGAGGAAGGTCTCCGAGATGGAACAAGGCTTCAGCGAATACAAGGGGGTGTTCAGGGTCGCGTACTCGGTGAAGGCGAACTTCAACCCCTCGGTGATAAGGACGTTCGCGAGCGAGGGGATACTCTTCGACCTCACCGCCCCCAGCGAAGTCGTCTTCGTGCAGAAGGCAGGAGGCTCGGCCGAGAACGTGATGTACACCAGCATCACCGAGACAGAGGAGGAGTACGAGCAGGTGCTGAAGATGGGGGTGCGGAAGATCGTGGTGGCGAGCCACACCGGGTACCTCAACCTGGCGGAGGCGGCCGCCAAGCTGAACGTGACGGTCAGCGCGATGATCAGAGTGAACCCCGAGGTCCACGTGCACGCCGAGCTCCGCGGGTCCATGGGCCACGGGAAGTTCGGGCTCCAGTTCAACGGAGGGAGCCAGGACAGCGCCCTGGTCGTCCTGAAGAAGATCCTCGCGACGCCACTGCTGAACTTCGAAGGGTTCCACTTCCACCTAGGGAGCCAGATCGAGGACCCGTCCTGCTACGCGGAGGCGATAGAGAAGCTCGAGGCGTTCATACTGGGCGCCAGGAGGCAGCTCGGAGAGTTCAGGGTCAACACCCTCGACATCGGAGGGGGTCTCCCGGTCCC
Organism: Nitrososphaerota archaeon; assembly: GCA_029785825.1. Taxonomy (NCBI): domain Archaea; kingdom Thermoproteati; phylum Nitrososphaerota; species Nitrososphaerota archaeon. The sequence continues at coordinate 709,859 of JAFLYY010000001.1, forward strand.
CTACGGGAAGAAGGTGCCGTCCCCCAAGGACCTCGGAGGCAAGATAACCGGACAGCTCAACAGCCTTGTGGAAAGCATCGGGGACAGGTTCACGCTTGTCGCGGAGAGCGGGAGGTTCCTCACGGCAGAGTCGACGGTGCTTGTGACGCGGGTGGTCAACATGAAGAGCTTCGGAGAGACGAAGTACATCTATGTCGACGCAGGTTACAACGTCCTCCTCGACTCTGCGCTGCTCAGGCACGAGTACCCGGTGGACGTCGTCCCCGGAGGGAAGCCGTCCCCGCAGAAGGTCGCCCTGGTCGGGAGGCTCTGCGACCCGCTCGACGTCTTCCCGATCTCCAGCCGGTCGAAGCTCGGAGGGGCGGAGCTCGGGAAGCTGGTCGTCTTCCGCGAAGTCGGAGCGTACTCTCTGGTCATGAACATGCCGTTCCACAGCCAGCCGAGGCCCCCGGTCCTGATGCGAGGGAGCCAGGGGAGCTACTCGGTGGCCCGGAAGGGGCAGGACGTAGAGCGGCTCTTCGCCGACGAAGGCGGAGACTGCCTCCCGAACTGAGTCTTCAGCCACCGGACCGGGGCGGCCCGGGAGAGGCTCTCTTTCGGCCTTGGGCGAACTGAAATATCCGCCGCCCGGGGGCTGCGGTAGAAGTGACACTGGAAGTCATAGTCGGGCCGATGTTTTCAGGCAAGACGTCCGAGTTGATCAGGCTGGTAGAGCGCGAGGTCTACGCCAAGAAGAAGGGGGCGATATTCAAGGTCGACTTCGACAGGCGGTACAGCGAGAAGGAGGTCGTCACCCACAACGGGCTCAGGTACGACGCCTATTCGATATCTTCTTCGGACGAAGGGGTGAAGAAGATCGAAGAGGCAGCAGAGTCCAACGGCCTCGACGCCATAGGGGTCGACGAAGTGAACTTCTTCCCGGAAGCGATCGTGAAGGTCCTCGACGGCCTCGCCGACCGGAGGAGGGTGATCGCGTGCGGACTGAACCTGGATTTCCGGGCCGAGCCGTTCCGGACCACGATGGAGCTGGCAGCCAGGGCCGACCGGGTGAGGTACCTCAGCGCAGTCTGCGTGGTCTGCGGGCAGGAGGCCACCAGGACGCAGAGGCTCGTGGGCGGCAAGCCTGCCCCCAAGGGCTCCCCGGTGATCGCCGTCGGCGGGAAGGAGATGTACGAGCCCAGATGCAGGAAGTGCTACGCCCCCCCGACGTGACCGCCGTTAGAACTCTTGATAACACCCGCAGGCGGGTCCATGAGGGCGTAGCTTTTGGCGCACCAGCCCAAGGACGAAGAGGGGAGGCCGTATCACGTCAGGTTGTCGAAGGCAGATGTCGGAAGGGTGGCCCTCCTCCCGGGGGACCCGGGGCGGGTCCCGCTCATCGCAGAGCGCCTCGACGGCGCCAGGGAGCTTAACTCCAACAGGGAGTACGTCGCCTACGGCGGGGCGACGGGAGGGGAGAAGGTGGTGGTCATGAGCACAGGCATCGGCGGGCCTTCGACCGCCATCGCCGTCGAAGAGCTGGCGCGACTGGGGGTCGAGGTGATGATACGGGTCGGCACCTGCGGTGCCATCCAGCCTGCCCTGAAGCTGGGGTCGCTGGTCGTCGCGGATTCGGCCGTCAGGATGGACGGCACCAGCCGCCAGTACATCATGGACGGGTACCCTGCGGCGGCAACTCCGGGGGTGGTCATGGCGCTGGCGGAAGCTGCCGCGTCCCTTCACAAGAAGGCGGCAGTGGGGGTCTCGGCCTCGACCGACTCGTTCTACGTGGGCCAGGGGAGAGAGGGGTTCGGCGGATACCTCCCCTCCGACAAAGCGCGCGTAGTGGAAGACCTCCGGGCGGCGAAGGTCCTCTGCTTCGAGATGGAAGCGGCCACGCTGTTCACCCTGGGGAGGCTGTTCGGACTCAAGACAGGGGCCGTCTTCGCGGTGATAGCCAACCGCGCGACGGACGAGCTCGGCCACGACGTCGGGGTGGACGACGCGATAGAAGTGGCGCTCGCCGGGGTAAGGGGCCTGAAGAAACACTCCGTCTAAGGGGCCAGGACAACCCCGAGCACGTCCCGGCCCATCATGTGTCCGAGGGAGCCGCGCTTGGCGTCGGCCTCCGTGAACCTCCTCCCGTCCCCCTTCTCGGAGGTCACGAGCAGCGGGAAGGGGTCGTCGGAGTGCATCTTGATCGTGCAGGGAGTGCTGTGGTCGCAGGAGACCCCCAGGCGAAGGCCCTCCAGCTTCCCGGCCACGGAGAAGAAGTCCCTGTCGATCTCCTCGATGCTCCTCTTCTTCCCCCGGGCGTCGCCGTCGTGCCCGAACTCATCGGGCCCCTTGATGTGAACGTAGACCAGCCCCCCCTCGCGCGCAGCCGACGCGAACAGCGACGCTTTCTCCCGCAGGTCGCGCCTGTCCTTTATCGGGACCATGGTCATCCCGAGGAGCTTCGCGATCCCGACCTCTGCCGGCATCTCCACCAGCGCGGTCCCCTTGCGCCCGTACTTCTCCTCGAAGGACTGGAGCACGGGGATGTGGTCGCCTGCGTCGCGGAGGAGGACGCAGTTGGCCGGGAGCTTGCCAGCCTCCGCCCTCTCGGCGTTGACCTCGCTCTTCTGAAGCGCCCTGGCAGCCTTGGCAGCGAACTCGTTGACCAACTCGGCGGCCCTCGCCGCGCCCGCGTCCCTGGTCTCAGGGACGCTCTTCGCCACCCGGTCCGTCCCCTTGGTCTCCTTGGCCGCCCCGAACCCGCCGACCCTCGAGTACGCCGGGTCCGTGTTCGAGATCATTGCCGAGAGAGGGCGGCCGGCCCTGATCACGAGCACGCCGCGGTAGGACACGGTCGCCCTGAAATCGAACTCGGCGCCGGCGAGCGACACCCGGCTGATGTCCTTGGCGAGGCGCTCCGCTTCGTCCTGGGTCAGGTCCCGCCCCGCCCTCCTGTCGACTATCACGTCCCCCCTCGCGGACGCCAGGTTCGCCCGCAGAGCCAGGTACCCGTCCTTCATCTCCATCCCCGAGCCCACCGCCTCCACCACTCCCCTCCCGGGGTAACCCGCGCCGAAGGAGTATCCGAGCATGCTGAAGACCGCTATGTCAGACTCCGGGGCTATCCCCTTCCCGACCGAAGTGACCGTCCCCAGCCTAGACCTCGAGGCTATCCTGTCGAGGTTTGGGGTGTACGCACCCTGCAGCGGGGTGACGAAGTTGAGCCCCGGGACGGGCCTGTCGCCGCACCCGTCGAGGAGGACATATCCGGCCTTCAAGCTCCCGGGACAGGGGCGCCGCGGGTCCCCATTTGTCCCTTTCCCAGATCCCGGCAGAGCGTCTCGGCGCCTGGCCGCGGCGCGGAGAGATCCGGTTTCCGGCCCGTCCGCCTCCAAAGGCTAATATCGTGTCAGGGGCGCCGCAGGCGCGCCTATGGTAGAGATCAGGAAGGACTACTTCACGGAAAAGCTCTCGATAATCCTCCCCGACAGGGGGCTGAAGCCGGGCCAGGTCATCCCGCAGCGGGCAGAGAAGTGCAACTACTGCGCGGGGAACGAGGAGATGACCCCCCCGGCGGACCTCGTCCTTGTCAAGCGGGGCGACACCCTGCTGAAGCAGACCGACTCGGAAGGGGACGTCGTGAAGAACTGGTCGGTGAGGATCTTCCCGGCGAAGAACCCTCTAGTGGTCCCGGCCGCGCCTCCTTCATACGGGGAGCCCCCCCACTACAGCGAGCCGGCGGTGGGGTACCACTACGTGCTGGTGGCGACCCCGAGGCACGACCAGCCGTTCTCGAAGATAGACACCGAGCAGTGGACGAACATACTCGCGTCGCTGCAGGACAAGGTCAGGTGGCTCTACTCGCAGAAGGGGGTGAGCTACGCCCTGGTCTACGTGAACAGCGAGAAGGACGGGCCCCCCACGGCGGTCCACCCCAGCATCCAGATGGTGACCACCCCGCGGGTCCCTCCCGCCGTGGAGGAGGAAGCGGACACCGTCCAGACGTCCCTGAACGACCTGGGGGTCTGCCCGATGTGCCAGGTTGTGACTGCGGAGACGGGAGGGCCGAGGCAGATCCTGGCCACCGACTTCTTCCTGGCGTTCGCCCCCTGGGTGTCGACGCACCCCTTCGAGTTCTGGGTCTACCCGAAGAGGCATATGACGAGCCTGCTGAAGCTGTCCCAGAAGGAGATGATGGACCTGGCGCTGATGCTCAGGTCGACCCTCGGAGGTCTGGCCAAGGCCCTCGACTCCCCGAACTTCACGATGGTCTTCCACAGCTCGTCGGAGAAGAAGACCACGAAACAGATACACTGGCACGTCGAGATCTACCCCAAGAGGGAGAGATGGACAGGGCTCGAGCTGGGAGGCGGGATATACGCGAACGAAGTGTCCCCTGAGGGGGCCGCCCAGGTCCTGGGAGCGAGCTCCAGGAAGGAGCTGGCCCAGCTCGTCGGGATAAAGTAGGACGCCCCCTTACTTGGAGCCCAGCCTCTGCCTGAGCTTCGTCAGGAGCCCGGTAGGGAGTGGGTCGACCCCCCTCAGCACGGCCAGATAGTAAGACGCCATGTCCAGCTTGTAGGCCATGGTGGCGAGCTCCGCCAGGGCCGAAGGGCCCGAGCCTTCCACGGAGATTGGGACGGCGCCCCTTAGCCTTATCGCGGAGCCGAACCACCCCATCCTCGTCGACATCTTCGGGTCGTCGGCGGAACAGCGCAGCAGAATCGGGACGAAACGCCGGTCAGGGCTCTCCCAGGTCTCGACGTCGTTGTGCATGGCCTCCGGGACCTCCTCGAAGAAGGCGTGGGTCTTCGCGTTCTCGTTGACGGAGTTGCAGAACCTGACCCCGACCCCTCTCGTCACCCGCGTCCCGTAGACCTTGGGCGTGGACCTGCGGACGGCGAGGGCGAGCGACTTCGCGGCGTTTCTCGGCGCCGGTACGTCGGCGGACAGCCCCCTCCACGCCGACCCGAGCGCCTCTGCGGCCTGTTCGGCTTCGGCCCCGGCGGAGAGCCCCAGGGCCGCGTCGATGATCCTGACGCAAGCGAACAGCATCGCCGGAGTGCCGTATCTGGGGGCCTTCACGGTCGGCAGCCCGACGAACGGGACCCCGGACGCCTCGGCCAGCTCCTTCATCTCTCCTCCCCCGGACACCACGACCACGTCCGCCCCCTTCGTAATCGCCGACTTCGTCATCCCTATCGTCTCCAGAGTCCCCCCGGAGGCGCTGCAGGCGAGGGCGAGGGTCCCCTTCATGTCGCCGCCGGGGATGGCCCCTTTGTACACCGAGACCTCCCTCGCGTCCCTCGCGAAGAGCCACCCGGAGATTATGTCGCCGGCTGACGCTGACCCTCCCATCCCGAGGAAGACGACGCGGGAGTAGCCTCCCCCGGAGAAAGGGCCCGCCGCGGAGAGCCCTTGCCGCGCCAGCGCGGGCCACTCGCGATAGATGGAGTAGACGTCTGACCTGTCCACCCGCGGCTGACCCCCGAACTGGTCTTTCAAGGCACGGCTACCTCCCCGGTCAAGAAGACGCTGCCGTCCAGCCTATCTTCCCTTTCTTTGCGCCGGCGCTCTTCCGTTCCTGAGACGTGTCCGCGAAGGCCCTCCTTATCGCCGCCTCCTCTTCCCTGGAGAGGACGAGCCCCCGCCTCTCCATCATCCTCCTCTGCGTTTCGAGGACCGATTCGAGGACTAGTTCGACCTTCTTTTCTGCCGCTCCGTCGAAGTAGGTGAAGCTCGGGACATCCGAGGCGGCCAGTCCCGAGACGTGCGACCCGGTCCCCACGGACCTCCCGGCGTGGACGAGGGAGCCGATGGAGAGCTTGGCCATGTCTCCCACCACTGGGCCGAGCTTGACCATCCCGCTGTCCACCCTCTCCGCGGCCACGGTCGGCCTGACGGTACCGTAGGTGTTCTTCAGGTTGCTGAACGTGCACCCGGCCCCGAGGTTGACCCAGGACCCGACGTAGGAGTCGCCTACGTATCCGTGGTGCGCCTTGTTGGTGTACGGCATGATTATCGAGTTCTCGACCTGCCCGCCGATCTTGCACCCTTCGAAGACGGAGGTCCCGCCCCCGATGAGGGCCGAGTACACCTTCGTCCTGGGGCCGATGTAGCACGGCCCCATTATCCTGCTGAAGCTCTCCACGGACGCCCCCCTGTCGATGACGATGGGCCCCAGCCTCGCATCGAACGTCGTCTTCCCCTCCACCTCCGCGGTGCCTTCCACCATCAGGTTCGTCGCGGGCCCCCTCACCTCCGCCTCCCTCGGCAGCGTCAGCGGGTCTTCGAACCTCTTCGACTGCTCCGCGATCGCGAGCCCGTTGCTCTCGACCAGGTCCCAGTAACCGCCGAAGAGCGGGTCCTGCGGAGGGGCGACCTTCTTCGCCTTCCTGACGACGCCCGCGACCGCGCCTTTCGTCAGCACCCCGGGTCTGAAAGGGACGGTGTCGAGCCGCGCGGCGACCAGCGTCCCCCCCGCGACCGCAGCGAACGGCTCCGAGGAGGAAGCGGGAGAGACGAGTTCCGGCGTGGGCCTGGCCCGGGCGTTCACGAAGAAGGCGGGCCCGCGGACCTTCTCGTTGTACTGCCTCCCGGTGACCTCCCTGGACAGGGCGGCGAGCTCCGGCCTCCCCCAGAGGATTGGCTCCCTGGCGTCGGGTATCCGCTCCAGGAGGGCGGCGAGGAGGGTCTTCGTCCCCCAGCGGAGGAGGCTGGTGTGCCTCAGCCGGACGAGGGGCCCGAAGCCTGCGATGCCCTCGTCTTCGAAGACGACTACCTTCGTGGCTGGGTACCCCCGCCCTGGAGGTCCTTGGTGTACACGTCGTTGGCTTCCTTGAAGGACTTCCTGTCGCCTATGTCCATGAAGGAGCCCTCGACCTTGACCGCGTAGATGCGTGCCCCCTTCGACCCCGCCTCCTTGAACGCGTCGTTCATTTCATAGATCTTCCCCGGGGTGATGAACTTCAGGAACTCCTTCTCCATGATGTAACACCCGACGTTGATGTACCCGGATATGGTAGGCTTCTCCTTCCACTCCACCAGCCTGCCGTCCTTGTCGGTCTCCATGAAGCCGTACTTCAGCTCGGTGCTGTACTTCATCAGGACCATAGTGGCGGCCGCCTTCTTCTTCGCATGGAAGTCGACCGCCTTCCCGAGGTCGAAGTCCAGGAGCTGGTCACCATAGATGCAGACGAACCTCCCCCTGACCTTCGGCTCGGCCGCCTTCAGCTGTCCCGCCGTCCCGAGGGGACGCGGCGAGGTCGCGTAAGTGATCCGCATCCCCCACTCTTTGCCGGAACCGAAATAATCCTGCAGCATCTTACCGAGATACCCTGTGGACACCACTACGTCGGTGATCCCCCCCTTCTTCAGCCACTCGAGGATGTGCTCCATTATGGGCTTCGGGCCCACCGGGAGCATCGGCTTGGGGAGGAGGAAGGTGTACGGCCGGAGCCTCGTCCCGAGGCCGCCGGCGAGAATCACTGCCTGCAGTTTATTGTCCTTCAGCGGGCCCTCCTCTTGGGGCGAGGCTCGCGACTTCGTCCTTATACGCTTCATCAGTCCCTGATAGGATGCACGGGTCCACGACGAGCCCCCTCACCCCCAGGGCGACGGCCCCGGCGATGTCCGAGCGGGCGAGCTTCTTCTGGGTCCGGAGGAGGACCGGCCTGGCCGAGAGCCGGGCTATCACCCCCAGGGTCGCGTAGTCGAGGGCGCTGAAAGGGGCGCCGCGCAGCTGGTGGGGGACGGTCGCCACGTCCAATGCCTCCACCCCTTCGATCTCGGAGAGCTGCCTGACCTGCTCCAGTATGTACCCTGTGGCTATGGCGGTGATCTTCTTCACCCGAGTGTCGGAGAGGACGAAGGTGGGCATCTGATGGGCGTACATCTCCACGAAGCTGAACGAGCTCGACATTATCCTCTCCCAGTACTCCTCCGTGAGGAGCCGCGCCCCCCCGACGAAGATGCCGCAGGGGACTGAGACCGTCGAGATCACGTCGTTGATGTAGACGTCGTGCAGGTCATAGCTGCCGAAGTGGTTCGGCGACGAGTTTTCGTCCCCCTCGACGTTGAGCATGACGGCGTCGGCGCCCCCCTCGACCGCCTGGACCGCCAAGGAGGTGCTGTTCTTCGGAAGGCTGGCGATGACGGAGTAGTCCCTCCCCTGAGACACGACCTCCAGCGGCCTTCGCAGCTGGCCTACCGACTCCATCTGCCACGGTCCGACGCCTTCGGGGCCTTAGAAGAGAACTGCTCAAATGTGTGCAACCCTTTGATATGTCCGTTTTAACCAGCCGGCTCGAGCACAGGATCCTTCCTATCGGTGAGCGCCCGGGCTCACCGGGACAGCGGGGCGCCGCAGCTCGCGCAGCGCCTCGGGGAGGAGCCAGTCACCGTCACTCCCGAACCTGGCGCGACAGTCGTCCCGCAGCCGGGTCTTTTGCCCCCCGTCCTCTTCTTGTAGTTCAGATGGGCGCCGCGCTAGCTAGGTCCGACCGTCAGTTCGCAGTGATGCGTCGCTGGGTCCACCTTCGTATCGTAGATGTTGAACACTGACGACCTCTTGCAACTGGGGCATCGAAAGTACCTGGACTTGCCCAGCCGGACCGCTGAGAATGAGCCGCCAAGGACCCACCTGTAGTCGAACTCGACCCCGCACTTCTTGCACTTGAGGTGCGAGGTCTGGACCACCCTTGGCATCGTTCCTCTCTATCCCAGGTCAGCTAAAAAGTCCCTCCCCTAAGGAGTGCATTGCAGGCTGGCCCGATGGCCCTCGAGGGGCGCGCGTCAGGCCGTGACCCAGACCGTCAGGCCCAGGACCAGGAAGATCACGGTCAGGTACGGGCTAGTCAGCTTGAACAGGGTCCAGGCGGTCTTGCTGCTCTGGGTCATGGCGAGCCTGGCGCTGTAGACGAGGACCATCCCCCCGAGGACGAGGGCTGTGAGCGTGTAGAAGATGCTGACCCCCGGGGTGAAGAGGAAGATGGCGACCGAGAAGACGGTGAGGAGCGCGCTCGTCCCGGCGACGCAGACGGACGCGACCCGGTCCCCGAAGACCACTGGGAGCATCGGGACCTTGGCAGCTTCATAGTCGTCCCTGTTGAAGATGGCGAGGCTCCAGATGTGCGTGGGTATCCAGACTATGACCAGGGCAGACATGTAGAGGGCCAGGGGCGTGACCGCGCCCGCCACAGCCGTATACCCTACGAGCACCGGCATCCCGCCGGATATCCCGCCAAGGATTATGTTCAGCCAGCTTCTGCGCTTCAGCAGGAGCGAATAGACGACTATGTTGTCGATCAGCCCGAACAGCATGAACCCCGCGGAGACCGCGTTGATGAGGAAGAGGGGGACGAGGACGGAGGGGACGGCCATGACAAGGCCGAAGATCAGGGCGCTCCGGGGCCTGATCCTCCCGGATGGGATGGCGCGCTTCATCGTCCGCTTCATCATCCCGTCTATGTCTCTGTCGTGATAGTTGGTCAGGACCTCAGCCGACGCGCTCCCCAGGACCAAGGCGCCTATACCGGAGGCGAGCAGCCCGGGCGAGAGTGTGGCCCCGGGCGTGACCTTGAAAGCTACGAGCATGGCTATGGCCCCGGTGAACACGAGGAGCCCCCAGATGCGGGGCTTCGTCAGCCGCCAGTAGTCCATCAGGTGGTCCTTGACGGGCACAAGTGGCCCCGGACGACGCCGTCAGAAAAACGTTCGCTCGGGCGCTGCTGCGCCGGCTGGCACTCCCGCTGCTCACGCTGTTCTGCGAAGACTAGATCAGGCCGATCGCGTAGCCAGCGGCTACCCGGTCCTCCCCTTTGCCGCCTTCTCCCTGGAGACCTCCTCCGCCCCCTTCCCTTTCTTCAGGGTGATCTCCCCTTCCGAGACGTAGAGGACTATCTCGTCCCCTTCCTTCCAGTCGAACCCTTCGACTATCGGCCTCGGAAGGGTCACCCTCAAGCTGTTCCCTGTCTTGCCCAGGATCACCCGGAAGATGAGCGGCAACGGGGCCGCCAGTAATTACGTAAATAAAAACGTGAGTTTGTCAATTTTCAACACACCGGAGGTCAACTCTGCTTCCTCGTAGTCGATAAATCACTTCGGTTAATACACAGGTGCTAACGTGTCTTCCACAACACGGATAAGTCAGGTCCTGAGCAGGCCTTTCCGCTGGGAGGATGTCGGCATAGACCTTTTCGACATGGAAGGTGCCCCCGACGGAACCTAAGGACCAGGACGGGACGGGGGACGCGCTCGCGGAGCTCGCGAGGGCGGCGGAAGAAGACCTGTTGCGGGAACGCGAAGCGAGAGCCCCGGACGAGGGGGAGCTTATCGAGAGCCCTCTGGACGTGACGTTCGTCCTGGTAGTCCCCGGATACAGGAGGGGAGACATCGCAGTGTACGCCGAGCAGGAGCGCCTGAAGGTGGAGTCATACGACTTCAAGATAGTCAAGTGCATGGGGAGCCCCATAGACCCGACAACGGCCCGCTCGACCTACGTCAACGGGGTCCTCTCCGTCCGGGTCGACAAGAGGATCTGACGAGAGCGCGGTTTAATTACCGCCGCGAACTGTTCTGCTCCATGACGGTGTACGATAACCGCCGCGAGCTCTCGTCGGCTGAAGGGTTCGACGAGATCTTCGAGATGGTGAAGGCGGCCACTGAGCGGTCCCTCAGGATGCACCGGGCGGGGCTGACTCTCGTGCTCGGGGACATCCCCAACTCAGTGGGGGCGTATCACGAGATGGGATCCAACGCCATTGTGATGAACAGGAATCTGCTCCGGATCGTGGAGAAGCTCTCGAGGTCGAGAAAGAAGAGGAACGCGTACGTGTTCATGATACTCCTGCACGAGTACCTGCACAGCCTGGGGTACTCCAGCGACAGGCAGGTGAGGGACCTCGGGAAGCAGATAACAGACGGGTTCCTGGGGAAGCACATGGCCGGAGAGATGGCCGTGAGACCCTTGGACCAGTTCTTCCCCGACCTCGGGAAGTTCGCGGGATTCAGGGACCAGGGGGAGTACCAGACGGTGAGCAGGTTCGACTCTTCCAGCACCCCGTACATCGGCTGACCCGTGCAACGTGTAAATACGCTGCGACAGGCCGCCCCTCGGACGCCTGGTGCCTCTTCAATTCGGCCTGGTTGCCCTTGATATCATAGTATCTTGGATCAGGATGATACTCGCCCTCGGGCTGAGCATCGTCTTCGCCCTCACAGTAGGCATCCTGGCGGCGAGGAACAAGAGGGCGGAAGGGGTGATACTCCCGCTCCTGGACATATTCCAGTCCATCCCCATCCTGGGGTTCTTCCCCTTCGTCATAGTTGCCATCTACGGCCCTCCGGGGTTCGCGCTGCACAACTTCATCGGGGCGAACGTCGCCGTCATCGTCCTCATATTCACGAGCATGTCCTGGAACATAGCCTTCGGTGTGTACGAGTCGGTGAAGGCGATCCCCCAAGACTACGCTGACCTCCTCAACGTGTCCCAAGCCAGCTCCTGGCAGAGGATCAGGAGCCTCTACATCCCGGCCTCCATGAGCAGGATCGCCTACAACACCCAGATCTCGTGGGCGGTGGGGCTCTTCTTCCTGGTGGCCAGCGAGATCATCAGCTCGGGCTCGACCAGCATCCCGGTGGGGTACGGCATAGGGGTCGCGGTGTCTGAGTTCGTCTTTCCCACCTTCGACTACGCCAACTACGTCCTTCTCGTGGCAGGCATCGTGGTGGCCGTCGTCATCTGGAGGTTCCTCTTCCTCAGGGAGTTCGCCCTCTGGTCGGAGAAGTACAAGATGATGGAGGAGCCGAGGGAGGTCAGGCGGGACCCTGTCCTGAGGTTCTACTCGTGGGTCAGCCACCGAAGCGTGTCGAAGCTCTTCCTGATAGGCCAGGGGAGGGGGGTGACGCGGTTCACCTCATCCATCGCCAGGTTCAGGAAGGGACTGAGGTACGCGGTCCTGATATTTCTGGGGCTGTTCTTCCTGGTCGTGGCGGCGGCCATAGGGTCTTCCGGGGGCCTCGGAGCCATCTCCATCCCCTCGCCTTCGTACCTCGTCTCGCGAGAGCTGTTCGTGATCTACAACCTGGCCGTGTCCTTCGTCCGCGTCTGGTTCGTGGTGGCCATCTGCGTCGCCATCGGGCTCCCCCTCGGCATAGTGGTGTCGCTGAACTTCAAGCTCTACGACACGGTGTCGCCGCTGCTGGAGGTCATCTCCTCGATCCCGGCCCCGATCCTCCTCCCGGCCATCCTCCTCATCCCCCTGATCGGGAGGAACCCGGAGGCCGTGGCGGATCTCGTGATACTCCTCTCGGTGTTCTGGTACATAGTCTTCAACGTGATGGCGGGGGTCAGGACCCTCCCCGCCGACATGAAGGAGCTCCCCCGGGTTTACAGGGTCGGGAGGACGTCGGCCTGGAGGAACGTCTACATCCCGAGCGCGATAACCGCCCTGGTCACCGGGGCGATTACCGCTGTGGGCGGAGCCTGGAACGCGCTGATCGTGGCCGAGTACTTCCAGCTGGACCCGTCCAGCCCTCCGCTCTCCCAGGTCCAGTCGGGGATCGGGAAGGTCATCACGATAGCTACCAACAAGGGGGACAACCTCACCCTCTTCCTAGCGGTGTCAACCATGACCGTGCTGATAGTGGGTTTCAACCTCACGGTCTGGCGGAGGCTGTACAACCGCGCCACGAGGCGCTACACTTACAACAGGTAGAGGCCCGCTACTTTTCGGTCCCGCGCTGCCGTCGGCCCCGCCTCTCCCTCGCCGACTCGGCCAAGGCGACCGCGTCGAAGGCTACGACCGCAGCCCCCAGGAAGAGCGACCACGTCGGGAAGTAGGCCGGGCTAGATGCAGACTGCGACGGGGCCGAGACGGTGAACGTCGATGACTGGGACACGATGACGTTGTGCCCCTTGTCATAGGAGGCGGAGACGGTGTAGCTCCCAAGGGGGAAGGCGGACGAGCCTGCGACGCCTTTGAAGAGCGTAGTGGTCGCGTTCGGCGCGACGTGGGCGGTCCCTGAGCCAGAGTTTGCGCCGCTGTAAGACCACTGCACTTCCTGCTGGCAGGCGGCCTCGGCCGTGGCCAAGATCGACGCGCCGGTCAGATAGGTCCCGGTCGGAAGCGAGAGGGTGACATCGCACCCGGTGGACGTGGTCGAGGTCTGTACCGAAGTGGTCGTGCTGGTGGTCGAGGAAGCGCTCGAGGTGGTGGAGGTGGACGCCGTGGTCGACGTCGTCGAGGTAGTTGTGGTGGTCGTCGAGGAGGTGGTGGAGACGGCGACAGAACTGGTGGTGCTCTTGACAGCGGTGGTCGACGTCGTCGAGGTGGTGGAGGTGGTGTTCGAGGTGGAGCTCGTTTCAGTGGTGGAGGTTGTGGTCGTCGTCGTTGTCGTCGTGGGGGGCGAGGTCCCTCCTCCCTCCGAACGGGTGGAGGTCGTACTTGACCGCGTGGTAAGAGCCGCCGCAGTAGAGCTCGACGTCGAAGACGTGGAAACGGTCGAAGCGATAGTCGAAGTCGTCGAGACCGCTGGCGCGTGGGCGTAGGGGCCCTGGGTGAAGCCGCTCGCGGCAGACCCGGCGTAGGGGACCACGATCCCTGACACGACCACTACGACTGTGAGCACGTTCACGCCGATGATGACGTGCGTCGGGAGCATGAGCTTCATTTGACCCCTCTGGTCGCCTCCCAAGTCTCGGTCGCGAGGAGGGTCACGATGAGCACGTTCACGAGCATCCCGGCCGCCGCTATCCCGGGCGCGAAGGTGGTCCCGATGCCGCTCCATACCATCCCTATGATCGACGCGACTATCCCTACGTAGACCCCCTTGATCCAGTGAATCTCCGACCAGAGCAGGGCCGCGGACGCCACGTAGATCACTCCCAGGACGAGCAGGACGATCCCGAATCCGCCTAGAAGCCCCCTAGACACGCCGTTCCCTGTCGAGAGGTTGACCAGGAACGTCCCCTGGAGGGCGCCGGGGCTGGTCACGATCGCGGTCCCGACGGATATCGAGAAGACCGCAGCCACGGCGCAGACGAGGGCGGCCACGACGGTCGGGCCCTTGAAGAGGAAGCTGTTTTTTATCGCATCGTTCCTTCTTTTCTCGTTTTCTTCTTCCAAATGTCAGTTTTCCCTGTAAGACGGTTGCGGGTGATTCTTCCTATGTAGATATGCCTTACCTCTCGCTCGAGTGTAAGCGGGGCCGGCGCATCGGTCCAGTCCCCGGGCGGCCGCGATATGCGTATATCCGCTGGAAATCGGAGCCGCCTGTTTGCCTCAGGGGCAGGTCCAAGTGGCAAGAGGAGACACCGTAGTCACCGTCGACCATGTGAGCCTCGATTATCACAAGGAGAAGGAGGCGCTGCCTGTCCTGACGGACGTCTCGCTCAAGGCCGGGAAAGACGAGCTGGTGGCGATCACCGGGCCCTCCGGCTGCGGGAAGTCGACGCTGCTCAGGATAGTGTCCGGGCTCATACGGCCGACGTCGGGGACGGTGAAGGTCCTTGACTCTGAGGTCACCGGCCCGAGAGACGACATAGCGATGGTATTCCAGAACTTCGTCCTCCTCCCTTGGAGGACCGCCCTGGAGAACGTCATGTTCGGTCTCACTTCTAAGAAGGAGCTCACCGAGGTACAGAAGCAGGAGCGGGCCCAGAAGGCCCTGGACGTGGCCGGCCTTACGGGGTTCGAAAGCGTCTATCCGGGGGAGCTTTCCGGGGGGATGAAGCAGAGGGTGGGGGTGGCCAGGGCGCTGGCTACCGAGCCGAAGGTCATGCTCATGGACGAGCCGTTCAGCTCCCTCGACGACCTCACCGCGGAGAGGCTCAGGAAGGAGACATACACCCTCCTGATCAACCCGCAGACCTCCGTCCAGTCGGTCATCCTCGTGAGCCACAACGTAGAGGAGATCATCGAGCTCGCGGACAAGGTGGTGGTCCTATCCGGCCGGCCGGCCCACGTGGTCGGCGAGCTCACCGTCGACATCCCCAGGCCGAGGAACAAGAAGTCGGACGAGTTCTTCCAGTGGGTGGACAAGGTCTATGCGCTCCTTTCGTGAGCGGGCGCCGTTGCTTAAATCAGAGGCCCGCGGTGCCTGGCGCTGGTCCTGATTGGCTGACATTTCCCGCCCCCTTCCTACGGCCCTGATGATGCCGGGGTACGTCAGGGGCGGACAGGTGATCAGTCTCGTGGAGATCACCGGGAGCATCGGCGACAAGATAGACATCCCCAAGCTGGCCGACGAGATGGGGGCGGACGTCTCGGTCCTCCTCCCCATCCTGGACGCCGCCGAGATGCTGGGGCTGGTCCGCGTGGAGAAGGGGGACGTAAAGCTCACCGAGCTCGGGCTCAAGTTCCAGAAGACCACCAAAAACAAGCTGACGACGCTGAAAGACAGGATCGCCACCATCGAGCCCTTCCGGACGGCGCTGGAACTCGCCAGAGGGAGGTCGGTCACCACGGCGGAGGTGGCGGAGGCCCTGGGAGAGTCCGGGCTGAAGTGGCACTACCAGCCCGAGATCAACGAGTCGGTCATACGGACCCTCCTCATCCACTGGTCCATCTACGCGGGGCTCTTGAAGTACAACGGGAAGACGGGCAGATTCCAGCGCGCCTAGCCGCCGAAGCGGTGCGCGAAGGTCCCTCCGGCGACCGTCCCGACTATCCCCACCTTCCTGAACAGGGCGGGGTGCAGCCCGGCCACGGCCGAATCGAAGACGGTGAAGTCGGCGGCCTCCCCCTCGCCGAACCCCGGGGCGTCGAACCCGTTCGACCGGGCGCTGTCCGTGTACAGCCTGAAGGCGCTCGTGAGTTCGAGGGCCTCGTCAGGGACGGAGCCCCCCCTGGTCATGGCGGCCCACATCCCCAGGACCGGGCTCAGGGACTCGACGGGGGAGTCGGAGCTCCCCGATACGGTCAGCCCCGCTTGCAGCATGGAGCGGAACGGATAGAGGTCTTTCACGCGGTCTTCTCCCAGCCTTTCTGCCGCCCAGGTGTCGGACGTCACGAAGCAGGGCTGGACGGCGGCCCTTATCGAGTGCTTCGCCATCTTGGACCTCAGGTCACTGGGGAGGAGCGCCGCGTGCTCTATGCGGTGGCGCCTTGGGTTGCTCGCCCCCGCCACGGCCCCTAGCGCTTCCGCCGCCTGCTCGACCGCCCTGTCACCGATGGCGTGGACGATGGCCTGGTAGCCGAGGGAGTCCGCCCGCTCCACCAGGGCGCCGAGCTCCTCGTCGCTGTACCTGAGGAGGCCGCTGGTCTCGGGGGCGTCGGCGTAGGGCGCCCTGAGGGCGGCGGTCCTCGCGCCGAGGGAGCCGTCCGTGTAGATCTTCACCCCGTTCAAGCGCACCTTGTCTCCAGACAGCTTTTCCGCGAGTCCCTGCTCCCGCACGAACTCGAGAGACTCGGGGGGGACGTAGACCCGGTAGCGGAGCGCCAGCCTCGACTCGGAAGCCAGCGCGGACAGCGCCTGCAGCTCGTCGCGGTATCCGTCGGGGGAGACGATGCAGTGCAACCCTGTGAGGCCGAGCCTGGCGGCTTCCGCGTCGACGGCCTGGAGGTCTGCAGCCGCCTTCTCCGGGGTGCTCGGGATGCTCCCATAGACATCGGTCAGTGCGTTCTCCTTGACGATCCCGGTCAGCCCGCCCGCCGCGTCTCTCTCATACTCCGGACCAGACCTGGAGCCGAACCCGAGCCTTCGGAGCGCCTCGCTGTTGAGGAGGGCGACGTGCCCGCAGACCCTGGAGAGTGCGACGGGGTTGGCAGGGGAGACGTCGTCGATGTCGCGCCTGGTTGGCATCTTCCTGTCGGGGAACGTCTCCTGGTCCCACCCCATGCCGACCACCCACTCTCCCGGGGAGGATCTCATGACCCCCGCTTGGACCCTGAGCCGGATTCCGGTGACGTTGCTCGTCCCCCTCAGGTCGACGGTGCGCTTGAGCCTGCCGTACTCGAAGGGGTGGCAGTGGGTGTCGACCAGCCCGGGGACCACCGTCCCCCCGCTGGCGTCCAGGACCGCCGTGTCGGAGGGGACGTCCGGCTCCCCGCCGGTGTACAACCGGACCACCCTTCCCTGCTCGCAGTAGACTCCTCCCGCCGTCGAGTCCAGGAAGGTGCAGTTGCGGACGAGGAGCCCCTTCAACCCAGCACCCTCCTGGCGAAGGCGGCCGAAGACGACCTCGACCGCGACGCGGCCAGCATCCTGAGG
This sequence comes from Nitrososphaerota archaeon, assembly GCA_029785825.1. Taxonomy (NCBI): domain Archaea; kingdom Thermoproteati; phylum Nitrososphaerota; species Nitrososphaerota archaeon. Next base: position 727,046 of record JAFLYY010000001.1, read on the forward strand.
TCGTCCGGAGAGTCGATGTCAGACATCACCCCTTGCGCGGTGCAGACCCCCACGGTGAGCCCCATGGCCGCTGCGGAAGAGAGATGGTTCCAGAAGCTGTTGCTGTCGTAGCTCAGCGGGAGTGCGACGCTCCGAGGAAAGAGGAGCGCGTTGGTGCCGTCGAAGGCGGCCGACGGCGCGATCACGACCTCCGCCCCGCCTTCGCGGAGGGCGACTATCCGTCGGAGGTCTGACGCCTGCAGGAACGGTAGGTCGGTGGGGAGGACGAGTATCTGAGGGGCCGCGGACGCCCCGATCCCTGCGCTCACCGCGCCGTTGACCCCCGTGTCGGCCGTCTCCCTCACCGCCCTGGCTCCGAGGGACCCTGCTAGGCGGATGGCTCCGTCGTCGGAGGACACCACGAACGTAGACCCCGCAAGCCCGGCGTCCCTGAGGGCGGCCATTACCTCCTCGAGGAAGAGCAGGGCGAGTTCCCTCCTTTCGCCTTCCGCGAGGACCCCAGAGAGCCTGGACTTGCCCGAGGGCTTCACAGGGACTATCACCGCGAGCTGGCTCAGGCCTCCAGCACCTCGCGCGCGAGCCTAGCCTCGCCTTCGGGCCCCGCCATCCTGGTCTCTCCGAGGCGGCACTCGACACCCAGGGCCTCGATCCGTGGCTTGAGACCGGCGTCCGCGTCTGAGACGAGGAGGGACCCTGCCACCCCAGCGTAGAGCCGGGCCACCCCGAGGGAGTCCGGCCTTTTCCCCGTCGCTCTCATCAGCTTGCCGGCGGGGCCGCTGAAGGGCGCGCTCCCTATCAAGGGGGACACGGCGACCACCCGGCGGCTCGAGGAGAGCGCCTCCCTGAAGCCAGGGACCGCAAGCATGGGGCCGATGCTGGTGATGGGGTTCGCGGGGCACATCACGACGCGGTCAGCCCTCTTGACTGCGTCCGCCACCTGCCGGGTGGGGCGGGCGCTGCGCGCCCCCCTGTAGGAGACCCGATGGACCCGGGGCCTCCCGCGGTCCCTGACCCAGAACTCCTGGAGGCCCAGGTCTCCCTTCGGGGTCGAGACGGTGGTGCGCACAGGCTCGTCGCAGGCGGGGAGCACCCGGGGCTCTGCGCCCAGCGCCCTCCTGATCTTGTCCGTGGCCTCTGTGAGTGTGAGCCCTCGCCTCAGCATGTCGGTCCGGGCCAGGCAGGTGGCAAGGTCGCGGTCCCCGAGCCTGAACCAGGTCTCCACGCCGAGCTTCGAAGCCGCCTCGAGGAAGCGGAATGTGTCCCCCTCGAGCCCCCACCCCCTGGAAGCGTCGGCGACCCCTGCGACCGTGTAGCAGGCGATGTCAACGTCCGGGCAGACGTAGGCCCCGTAGACCCAGGCGTTGTCTCCGACGTTCGCAACGACGGTGAGGTCGACCTCGAGCCTCTGCAGCCCCCGGATGAGCTTCGCAGACCCCGTGCCTCCGGCGAGTGCGACCACGCGCAATCTCTCACCGGAACAGGTCCCTCTCGCGAGGCATGACCAGCGCTCTGGCGCCGGCGTCTCCCCTGACGTAAGACGCGCCCCTTACGACCGCCGCCGGGATTCCCCTCAGCTTCCCCGTGGCGAGCTCGGCGGCCCCGGCGATCTCGTCCACGACCGCAGGTTCGGTCACCCTCAGCCTGTAGCCGAACCTGTCCTTCTTCCCTGCGTAGCTCACGAGAGGAGAGATCCCGGAGCACCCTATCGCCATGTCCGTCTGCCCCAGCCTCCAGGGGCGGCCGAATGTGTCTGTCACCAGGACCGCCAGTTCGGCGCCGCTCCCTTTCTCGAGCGCCGCTCGGATCTTCCTGGCGCTCCTGTCGGGGTCGGTCGGGAGGAGCGCCACCATCCCTGGTCCGACGTTGGACTGGTCCACCCCCGAGTTGGCGCAGACGAACCCCTGCTTGGTCCTGGTGATGATCACTCCGTGCCCTGACCGGACCACCTCGGAAGCTTCTCGGAGGACGAGCTCCACCAGCCTGGGGTCCTTCCCCTCCGTTTTGGCGAGCCGGACGGCCCTCTGGCGTGGCTTAACCTCTGAGAGGATGACCACCCTCCCTTCCGACTTCGAGACCACCTTCTGTTTCACCACGACGACGTCGTGCTTCAGGAGCGGGATCCCGGCTCTCCGGAGCGCCTCGAGGACAACCGCTCCGAGGTCGTCCCCCGCCCTCACTTCGGGGATGCCCGGGATGGGGATGACCTCTATGCGATTCAACTTCCCGGCCGGGCGACTTCCAGGGGGCGATAAAGCCTCTTCCGCGGGAGAGGAATTTTAAGGGGCCCGGAGCGGCTCCGAAACCTGATGCCGACGAGGGAAGACGTGCTCAATGCGCTGGCCGGGGTGAAGGACCCGGAGCTGGGGAAGGACTTGGTCACCCTGCACATGGTCGACGGGGTCGAGGTCGTCGGAGGGAAAGTCACGTTCACGCTCAACCTAACCACCCCCGCGTGCCCGCTGAGAACCAGGCTCGAGGAGGCTGCGAAGGCCGCCGTGGCGGGGGTACCGGGGGTGGAAGCGGTGGAGATGAGGACAGGCTCCACGGTGTACGCGACGAGAAACTACTCGGAGGCGGAGGTCCTCCGCGGGGTCAAGAACGTGATAGCCGTGGCGAGCGGGAAGGGAGGGGTGGGGAAGTCGACGATCGCCGTCAACCTCTCTTGCGCGCTGGCGTCGTCGGGGGCGAAGGTGGGGATACTGGACGCGGACGTCTACGGCCCCAACATCCCCCTGATGATGGGGGTGAAGGCCTCCCCTGAGGTCAGGGACGACAAGGTGGTCCCTCCCATGGCCCACGGCGTCAAGGTCGCTTCGCTCGGGTTCTTCTACAACGAGGAGACCCCGGTCATCTGGAGGGGGCCGCTGGTGGCGGGAGCGGTGAAGCAGCTCCTGACGCAGGTCGAGTGGGGAGAGCTGGACTACCTCGTGGTGGACCTTCCGCCAGGGACGGGAGACGCGAGCCTGACCCTCGCCCAGACGGTCCCTCTAGGAGGGATACTCATAGTCACCACCCCCCAGGACGCGGCCCTCAACATCGCGGCCAAGGCGCTCGCCATGTTCAAGCGTCTCAACGTCCCCATCCTCGGAGTGGTGGAGAACATGAGCTACTTCGTCTGCCCGCACTGCGGAGAAAGGACCGAGGTCTTCGCATCCGGCGGGGGGAAGAAGATAGCAGCGGAAAGGGAGGTGCAGTACCTCGGGGAGATCCCGCTGGCTGTAGCGATACGGGAACATTCTGACCGGGGAGACCCGGTCGCATCTGCCGCCCCAGACTCACCCGAAGCCCTAGTCTACAGGGACCTAGCCTACAAGGTCGCCGGGATGCTCAGCATCGTGGCCTTCGCCCAGTCGAAGAGATGAACCCCGGAGAGGAAGACCCCGCGGCCAAGGCGGAACGCAGGAAGAAGGCGCGGAGGAGGAGGCGCGGGCCCTATCGAAAGTCCTGGTCGCCCTGACAGAGCGCCTGCGCTGCGGGGGTCCCCGTCTTCTCGGCCGGCTAGCCGTTCCAGGGCTGGTCAGCGGACCGCGACCGCGTCTATCTCCACCCTGGCCCCCTTGGGGAGGGAGGCGACCTGGACGGTCGACCTGGCCGGGTAGGGGGGCGCGAAGTGCTTCCCGTACTCCTCGTTCATCTGCGCGAACTCTGCGAGGTCGACCATGAACACGGTCGTTTTCACCACGTTTTCCATCTTCAGCCCGTCTGCCGCAAGCACCTCGCCCAGGTTCGAGAGGGCCCTCTTCGTCTGCGCCACTATCCCGGGGTCAAGGCTTCCGCTCTGTGGGTCCGCGCCGACCTGGCCCGAGCAGTAGACGGCTCCGGCTTCCACCGCCTGAGAATAGGGCCCGATGGGGGCCGGTGCCCCTTTCGACCTGACCTCTCGCTTCATGGGCGAGAGGAGGAGCCCGAGGGGATAAATCAGTTGCGCGGCGTCAGAGTATGCGCCTGAGCTCCGTGTATATGTCGTCCTCGCCGTCGTATTCGACCGTCTCCTTGCGGTCCATCTGGGCCAGCATGCGTGAGATGGTTTTTCCCTTCTTCGCGACCAGGACAATCTTCTTCCCGGCGATGTAGGCGGCCATCAGCTCCATGCCGACCCCGACGCTCGGCTCCGTGACGTCGGCCACGATGACGTCTGACCCCTCGGCGGCCTTCTTGTCACGCTGGAAGACGTCGACGGCCCCTTTCCTGCTGGTTTCCAGGGGGCCGAGGACCCACGGAGAGGTGACCGTGTGCCCGGAGTCCGTGATCGCATTCGCCATGAGCCGGGCCCTCCCGAGCGCCCTGTTGGCGATCATGGGCACAGAAAGATAGACTTTCAACGGCACCCGGGCGCAAGACAGCACGCCGACTTAAGGTCGCCCTTGTCCGCCGAGAGGCACCGCTCCAGGCGCGCTATCTGGTTAACCTGAGTTGAGGGGGACGGGTCGCGTTCTTCACCGGCTCGTGTGGGCACTTCACGGGGATGTGCGCATAGCAATAGCTGGCGTTGCACACATGGCACGTGTAGTAGTACCCGATGCCGAGCTTCCGACCGCAGACCCCGCACCCGGGGGTGGCCGCCTGTTCCGTGCTCGTGTACATGCTCGAGCCTCCCGAAACATGAATAATCCCCTCACTTTTAAGTCAATGTATTGTAATTTCAGAGAATATTGTGGGGGACATGTGAAAGTGTGGTCAGCGACGATTAACGTCTCACCGTATGAAAGGTGAATTGACTGAGGGCAAGGTCAGCGCTTGTACCCTATCTTCCGCAGGAGCCCGCGGCGCTCTTCCCTGTCGTCCGGCCCCTCCTCCCCCTTCAGGTACCCTCCGTCGATCACCCCGAGGACCCCTCTCCCCTTCCCCGAGTCGCCGACGACCACGGTGACTGGGTTCGCTGTCGCGCAGAACACGCCCGCCACTTCTTCCACCTGCTTCACCCTGTTGAGCACGTTAATCGGATAGGCGCCGGCGAGGACGACGCAGAAGACGTGGCCGGCGCCCACCCTGCGGGCGACCTCGACGGCGGTGCGGACGCAGCCGCCGTCCGACCCGTCAGACCTGACAAGAGACTTCCCAGAAGCTTCGCAGAAGGCAACGCCGAACCTGATGCCGGGCATCGAAGTCGCCAGCGTCTCGTACATGTCTTCCACCGTCTTGATGAAGTGGGCCTGGCCGAGGACCAGCTGATGCCCTTCAGGGACGGAAATGTCCACCTCCTCGATTTTCAAGCGTCCGCGCGTCTGCTCCGCGGTTTCAAATCCTTTCCCTCCGTGTCCGTGGGCAGGGGCCCCGGACCCTAGGGCGCGTTATAAGCGGACCCCGGGCTCTCTGGACGTTGTCGGGGGTCCGTCAGCTCTTCGGGAAGGGAGGGGATCAGGGGCATGCCGGGACGCAGGGGGACAGGGCGGGGCCCCAGGAAGAGATCTCCGGGGTCCTGGACACCTACAGGGTCCCGGCCGGGGGCAAGCCCGACTCTTCGGCCGAGGTCTTCGTGGTCGACGAGGAGGGGGCGGGGAGGTACCTCGTAAGGACCCCGAAGCTGAGCCCCGAAGAGGCGAGGGTGCTTGAGCTCCTCAGGGTCAACCTGCTGGACTCCATCCCTGCAGACGCGACGGGGACCGCGCGCGAGGTGGTGGGGGACTACGTCTGGCGGACCGCCGAAGGCGAAGGGCTCACAGGAGTGGTCCAGGAGTCCCACGACAAACTGCTCTATTATCTGATGCGGGAGTTTTCAGGGTTCTGGGAGGTCGACCCGCTGATGGAGGACGACAAGCTGGAGGAGATCTCGGTCACCCGGTACGACAGGCCCGTGAGGGTCCTCCACAGGGACTTCTCGGAATACATGTGGATCGAGACCGACGTCGTCTACCCCTCGGAGGAGAGGCTCCAGGCGTTCGTGAGGAGGCTGGCTCAGCTGGGCGGGACCACCGTCTCCCTCGCTCAGCCCGCCCTGGAGGTCACCCTTCACGGGAGGTCGGACAGAAGGGTCACCGCCACCCTGGGAGACGAGATATCCAGGCCGGGGTCCACCTACGCCATACGGAAACAGAAGGAGTCCCCCATCACGCTCGCGCAGCTTGCCGCTCCCGAGCACGCGCGCTGGCCGCCCCGGGGTCCCGAGGGAGGGAGGACCGAGCCCAGGGCCGCCTACGACGAGGTCCACTCCCACAAGACGCTGTCCGTGCTGATGGCCGCCTACTTCTGGCTCCTCCTCGAGAGGACGACCAACGTGGTCCTCGCTGGAGAGACTAACTCAGGGAAGACCACTTTGATGAACGCGATACTCGCCCTGGCCAACCCGAAGTGCAAGATAGTGACCGCCGAGGACGTGCTCGAGATCAGCCTCCCTGACCACCTGCACTGGCAGCGGCTCAAGACGAGGTCTTTCCGAGCGGGTCTTTCTCCGCTGTCCGGAAGGTACGAGTACGGCCTCCCCGAGCTCCTGAAGCTCGCGCTGCGGTTCTCCCCGACCATCCTCAGCCTGGGCGAGATGCGCGGAGAAGAGTCGGAGACCGTCGCCGCAGCCATAACCCTCGGCTTCTCCACGATGACCACGATTCACGCCGAGAACGCGGAGAGGTGCGTCCAGAGGCTGACGACCCCGCCCATGAAGTTCTCCGAGGGGCACGTGAGGGACCTGACCGCCATAGCGACCCTGCGGAAGGTGGTCCTCCAGGACGGCAGGGTAGTGCGCAGGGTCGTGAGCGTCGACGAGGTGAAGCCGTCGGGGTCGTCTGAGCACGAGATAGTCAACGTCTTCCGGTACGACCCGGCCACAGACTCCTTCTTCCCTACCACACCGGCGGAGGTCCTCGACAGGTCGTTCCGCCTCAACGAGATAGCCGAGAGCTACGGCTGGTCCCCCTCGGCCGTCCAGGCGAGCCTGGAGGTGAGGGCGGCCCGCATCGCGGGGCAGATAGCGGGAGGCGACCTGAACCCCCAGGCGCTGTCCAAGATGGTGAGGGACTTCGCCGTGGAAGAGTCCGAGCACGGTGGAGGGGCGCGGTGGAAGTCGTAGCGGGGGAGGAGCGGAGCGGGCCGGCCCGCAGGCTGGTCCTCCGGAGGTCCCGGAGGTTCGCCGAGCTCCTCAGGCGGTCCGGCCAGGTCGGGGACCCGGTCGCCCTGGCAGGGGGTTCGGCCCGCGCCTCCTTGAAAGCGGCTCTGGTGGCCGTCCCTCTCTCCGTGGCCGGAGCGCTCCTCGTCTCCCCCTGGCTCGCCATCGGGTGCGCGGCCCCCCTCATGTTCTACGCGGCCCCGGAGCTCAGGCTCCGGGACCAGGTCGCGGCTAGGAGAGAAGGGGTCGAGAGGGAGCTCCCCTTCTTCTCGGTCATGGTGGGGGTGATGGGAGGGGCCGGGGTCCCCTTGTACTCGATCCTCAAGGGGGTCATCAGGAGCGACATCTTCCCGGCAATGCGCAAGGAGGCGCAGCTTGTGAGGCGCGACGTGGAGATCTTCGGCATGAACCCCAACGACTCCGTCGACAGGCTCGCGGCGCGACACCCTTCCGCCCGGCTCAGGAGCTTCCTGCTGGGGTACACGAGCAAAGCCCGGAGCGGCGGGGACGTCGCAGCGTACCTCACCTCGGAGAGCGGGAACCTCCTGCGAGGGCTGGAGGACGGGTGGGCGAGATATGTGGCCAGGGTGGGGATAGTGGGGAGCATGATGATCACCATGTTCGGGGTGGTCCCGCTCCTCCTGATGGTGGTGGGTGTCTTCTCCCCGGCCTTCTCCATGGTCGGGCTCGTATTCTTCACAGGGGTCGGGGTCCCGGTGTTCACCATGGCCCTCCTCTACCTTGCGGGCCGGATGCAGCCCACCCCTGGCGAGCCGCTGAAGGGGAAGGCGCTGAGGAGCCTCGCCGTAGCCCTCCCCTTCTCGGCGGCCGGGTACCTCGCAGGGGCCCCCTGGGCGTCGGCGGCGTTGGTCCTCTTCGTCTTCTTCGCAGCCTACGGGCTGTCGGTGAGGGAGCAGATCGCGGAGGGCAGAGCCCTGGAGGAAGGCCTGTCGAAGTTCCTCGGGGATCTCCTTGAGTACAAGAAGCAGGACTACGACCTTTCGAGGGCGGTCATCGCTATCGAGTCCCAGGGAGGGCACGACCGCGCCTTCGGAGCGGTGCTTTCGAAGGTCGCGGCGATGCTGAGATCAGGGGTCCCCCTGGACGAGGTGAGGGTGGAGTGCAGGAGCGCGCTGGGGAGGCTGGCGTTCCTGCTGCTCGGGGAGATGAGTCGGTCAGGGGGCGGGACAGTGGACACGGTCTTCCAGGTCTCCAACTTCTCGGACAGGATGATCCAGATGAGGAGGAACGCTGCCGACGAGGTGAAGCCGTACCTCGCCCTCTCCTACGTGTCCCCCCTGCTGCTCGCATTCGGGGTCACGTTCGTCGGCGGAGTGCTGTCTTCGTTCGGGAACAGGCTCCGCACCGGGGTGCAGGGGGTGCACATAGGAGGGTTCCAGTTCGGCGCGGTCCCTCCGGGGCTCTCTCAGGTCTCGGACCTGCTGATAGTCGTGTCTGCCGCTTCCCTCGGGCTGATCGGGGCCAAGATAATGGACCTGACGGTGAGGAACACGCTCAGGGCGTCGGTCAACGTGGCGCTGGCGGTGGGGGCCGTGGCCCTCATGGCCGCGCTGGGCTCACATTCTGCCCAGGGACTCTTCCACATCTGACCTGGCCGGGTTGGGCGTTAAATCGTCCCGGACGCCTGTCGGGCGTTGAAAATCACAAAGCGACGCAGAGCCATATCTCAGAGCATGGACCTAATCTGTATAGCGGCCTACAGTCGCCTAAAGATACAATCGGGCACACAAAACCGACCCGAAGACGCTGGACTCAACAAGAACGCGTCCAACGCGTCAAGAACATCAGCAAAGCACGCTGGAGGACAGACTACGACAAAAACCAACTCGTTGAATCAGACCCAGCCTTCAAGCACTATCTCGACTCTCACTCTACTGACATGAGCTCCGCGTCAATCTCCCAGGCCAGAAGCGGAACAAGAAAGTTCCTTGAACACCTGGGGATTCAGATAACCCCAACGTGCCTCTCCGAACTCATCATCAAGACGCGAAAGGAGCACCGGGAAGACAACTTCTCGCTAGACGCGAACCTCCAGAGGTTTGGCAAACTCCAACCACAAACCCATTCCAAATGGGGCTCATACGTCAAACAGGTATTCAAAACGAACGCCTGCCCTCTAACAGCAACAATGCCGGAGCAGAAGGCGAAGAAGACAAAACGCATCAGCGCGGGGATACTCAAAACCGTCTACGACAGCCTACCCCGCGACGAGCTACGCCTCATCTGCGACCTCCTCGCCTTCGTCCCTGAAAGGCTAATGGCCGTCTGTGCCTACACTCCCATATCAGCATGGGAAGACTTCAACGACAAATACACCATAATCCGCTTCGACTCCGAAGCCTGCAAAGTCGCCTATGACCACATCGGGATACTCCCAAAACCTCTCGCCGACAAAATCCGAGAATACACAAAACAAACAGGAAGATATCCCGGCCCTCCATTCCCCAACGCATCCACTCTCTGGCGAGAGATAACAAAATTCACGCTGGAGAAATTCGGAATCAGACTAACGTCCTCCTACCTCCGGAAAGAATACACAGCCAAAGCAAAGAAGACGCCCATGCCTCCCAACGACTGGGACTTCCTCGCCGGCCACAAACAAAAAATCGGACACCAAGCTCATCACTACGACCCAGAAGACGACCCAGACCTCATAAGGGAATACGACCGTTACCTAGCGCCCTACCTGGGCCTCTGGAACACCAGAGACCCTGACGAAACAAAAGACCCGTTCAAGACCTCACCGGAACTTGAACAACTACGGAAAGAGAACCTCGAGCTTAAGGAACAAATCCTCAAGCTCACCAAACTGCTCACGGAGAGACTACAAACTCCGTGAGCTACCCTATTCTTTAGACTTATTCACCATATGAACAGAGAATAACACCATCAACACTGCAAAAACCACTCCCTACCTGAAGCATTAAAAGCCAACCCCGGCCAACTCATGAACACTTGGTCCGACCTTGGCTCATACCGCTACTCCTCGGACTACTTTTTGGACTGACCGCCTTATACATCCCCTACCTCCCATCACAATATAGCTCAAACGTGTCCATCCAAACAAACATCCCTACCCAACCGACATTCCAGACAACTTTCATATCAACAACCGCCATCAACGCCGGAACAACCTTCTTCGGAAACCTAACTCTTCCCAACACAAGCCTTAGCTCAGGAGGATACTACGACCAATTCTACGTAGTCACCGAAGGCGACTACAACACTTGGATGCAAAGCCAATCCATCTCAAATGGCCCAGAAGGAGGATATCATGGGACAAACAGATACATCTACAACAGCATCACCAACACACTAACCTATCCCTTCCATATCAAATCAAATTCAACCTCAACCTATTACTTCGTGTTCACTGGATCCACTGGCTGTACCACGAGCACTCAAACCTACGCTCAGTCTCAAAACTGTAAACTGAATCTCTACGAATCAAGCCTCACGTGGACAGAGCCAGCGGTAACCATCCTAGGAACACTATCGCTAATCTGCCTAGTCATAGCAACAGTTACCGCAAAAAAGAACGAGTGAGCATCTCTTCCCGCCTCACCTAAACCCGTTATTCAACCCAACAAACTCCGTGAACCTCTCATTACCAAGACAAAGACCCTACGAGTCTTTAAGACACAACCTTCGCCATCCTACCACACTTGACGGTAGAATGGCACACCGAAGGAGTTCCAAGACCAATCAAATGGGCCGCAATGATAGTGATAATCGCTATCATCTACCTGGTCCTCGTCACCACAACAGCCTACCTCCTCCTGACCGTATCATGGTTCTATACCTTCTGGGCCTACGGATTATCAGCCGTAGCATCATATCTACTCACCGACTACATCCAGCACACATTCTTCGACAAAATCCGAAGAGCGTTCACTAACAAGCTACGGGTATTGAAACCAATATCATACATAGAAATGATATTCCTAACGGCAATACTAGCCTCACTGCTAAACTACAGCTTCCAAACCTCACTACAAGCACGCATAGACTTGGTACTTACAATCGGCTACCCATTACTAATCCTCTTGGGAATCATTTACTACTCCAAAGTCTACAGCAAAACTGATACGCTGTCCAACACAACAACCCAACGCTAGGGAACCCCACCCTCTGACGGGAGCCTATGGAGGGAGTTTCTCACTCTAGAAGGTCGCTCGGCCTTCGGCCTCGCTCCTACAATCCTTCAAAACCAGAGAGAGAAACAAACCCCTTCACGCTCCCACAGAGAGGCCATTCCCTAACGTTTACCTTTGGGCCAGTTCTCGCGCCAACTCCTCGACGCTAACAGGCGCTCGAAACTCACTGCACAATCGTAACAACAATACCCGCCTGTCAAATCGAGACAGCGCTTGGTCTCACCACATCGGGAGCAAACAGTTATTCTCGTGATACGGCCTCGTAAGGCTCTATCACCGTTCCACACTTAGCACAGATTACATCAGTCCCCAAAACCTGAACACCCAACCCTTGAACTTCAATGGAGTAAACCCTAACTTGAACAGCACCATTACAGCCATTAGGACAAACACGCAAAGCTAACCACCGTCCAATGACTGAGGACCTCCAAACGTCAGACGGCGATCTATCACCAAAACAGACTCACCCCGACCCAAAACATCAGCCGTCGGCATCATAGGAACTAACGCCCTCTCCATCAAGCAACCGCAAGTCGGACAGAACAACTTACGCCTCTCCTTCGCATACTCCGTCCGCTTCAGGAACTTTATCCCAAACCGTTTCATAAAAGGAGACTTCTCGGAGCAATTCCTCGGAGCTATCCAACCAGAATACGTCATCCTCTGAACTCGCTTCCGCTCAGCGAACAAAACCCTCATCCAATCCACGTCATAATCCTGAACACCATGAGCCTTCACATACGAATACACATCATGAACGGGAGAACGGAACATATAGTACAACCTATGCGTCAAATGTTCCCCTCCCTTCTCATAATGGAAATTCACGTCAACATCCCTCGCCTCCGAAGCGCCATAGCGCTTCTCTAGCTTGCTCCTCCAAAGGCTCCGCAGACGCTTAAACCCACGGTCATCCTCAAAACCAAAACGGTTGACCTTCACATCTAAAACAATCTGCTCCGCCTTATCGAAGGCAACGGAGAACAGGACCCCGTGGACATGGGGCAATGGCCCCTTACCCATCGGGTCTGATGAGCTCCAAATCTGAGGAACTTGAACAATCGCAAACTGAACGTCGCGGCCGTTGAAAGGCGAATAACCCCGGACGTACTCCTCTATCGCTTCCCTCGCCAACTTCTCAAACACCTTCATTCCCTGAGCCATAATCCTCTGTCTCAGGTCATACGGAACAGTAAACTCGTAAGCTATATAATGAACGGGCCTCCTCAAAGCCCCATAAACGGAACGAATCTTGTATCTCACATAATCAACAAGACTCTTCGTCCTGGACCTCGAACAAAACGGACAAAGCGGCTTCCTACAACCTCTTGGCTTCCAATGCCTATGAGTATCATTCCCGACACAATCATAGGCCACAGACATCGAACCACAATCCGCTATATCCTGAACTTGGGAACCAAAACCTAGAACAGACAACATCTCTCGGTAGTCAGAACGAGCAACACTCCTAACGAACTGACCCTTCTGCACAGAACGATAAAACACCGAAGAACTCTGACTCATTCCCACCTCCAAATGGTTGCTGACAAACCCTTAAAAATACAAACGTGCATCCTTTACACTCTTGTCCGCACCTTCAATGGATACAGCATACAACATCCTCAAAACACTGAGGACGCCCGCAACCACCTATCAAATCAGAAACACTTTCAAAGGGACAAACCGCACATGGCTCCAGTCCCAACTAGACGCCCTCCTTCAGAGCGGACACATCGAACTCGAAGGGGTCTCACAACACATCACTAGAAAGGAAGCATCAAGGCTGCCCTACATCTACCGAAGAACACCTCTCGGAGACCTATTCATTGAATCATACGCAAAAACCAGAAAACTCTTACGAGCTTACAACCTCGACGCAAAACGCACCCTGTAAAGACTAACAAAAAGCGAAGCCAGCAACCCTCCACCATTCCCTCTCGCTCTAACGCTACAGCGAACGGCGAGCCGCCATAAGCTCCTCACCGCTACAGTCCGAAGACTCTCTAAACTCCCTCCACTAACCAGTGGGGAACACCCATCACCGCCCATAACCACAAGGAACCTGACCGCCCTCGACAAAACAATCCATACGGAAAATTCGGCGCTCACGCACCTCCGGCGCATCGCAAGACGAGCGCCTACGGCGCCAGAAAGCGCCGAAAACCACAATGACGACAACAATCCCGCCATTACCGGATCTCTTACCAGACACCGGCGAGCAAAAGCTAACACGCCAAGACCCAACAACAACCAACACCATACACAACAACAAAGATAACAACAACAGGCGGGGCAAGTAATGACAGGAAACCACGTGGAGAACCACCCAGAGATAAGCCCCCCACCAACCTCCACCCCAGGGAGAGACCTGACGAGCGATCCTCGCCCGTCAACATCCACAACGGAAGCTAAACTCGCTTCCTAACAGTTATGGTCGGCCCGTCAGCCACCCAAACAAGAACGTCTCCCTTCTTAATTTTGTACCCATCAGCCAAAGGCTTCGGAATCACAGCCTCAAGACTGGAACCTATCTTCTGAACCTTCACTTCAAACTCAACGGGCACAAAAAACTCCGAAACTAACCTCCATATAACTTATATGTGGGCCTATATCCCAATATAGATGGAAATGACCGCCGACGCGAACGAACCAAAGGTTCTCTCCATAGAATACCTCGAAGTAGACGACCCAGACCTCATGAACGACCTAACCCTAGACGAGAACGGACTCCTCCGAGTCGAACTCGTCCAACTAGACCAACAAGAACTAGACAAACTACGAAAACAAGCAGAACAAGACGGACAACCAGACCCCTTACACAGGGGATGGGAAGACCTAGTTTGACTGCCGCCAACACCAACCCGAAAGAGCCAGATGCTATGCCTTGCCTCTTAGGACCTAAAGATAGCTGTATAGAATTGGTCTATACAGATTATGGACCTCTTCATCATCATAGCCGCCGTATTGGGAGTCGGCGGGATAGTCACAGCGTCCATCTACAACCTGATCAACAGCGCCACCTCGAACTCCAGCGTGACTGTGGTGGGGGCGTCCCTGGTCGCAGGGACGACCTCGTCGGCTGCACCGTCGGCCATGTCGGTCACCGTGAAGAACGACGGAGGGTCAATCATCCACTGCACCAACGGCGGCTGCCAGGTGGTCATCTCAGGGTCGGACACAGGCTCGACCCCGGGGACCGCTTGCACGGCGTGCATCGTCTCCTCCCCGGCCGGCTGGGCCGCCAGCGCATCAGCGAACGCCCCCCTCACCTTCGTCTTCGCCCCCACGACAGGGACCTTGGCCCCCGGAGCTCAGGCGAGCTTCCTGGTGAGCGGGCCCGTCTTCACCAGTACCACCCTCACCGGGATGCCCACGACCGGGTCCATGGTGACCCTGAACATCATCTTCGGGTCCGCGTCCACCCAGGTCACAGTCGTCGCGCAGTAGAGGGCCGAGCCATGGCCCTCTCCCCCCTTTTTCCGCTCCGCCCTGCCAGGAGGCAAGGGGTGAGCGAGATATTCGCCGCCGTCCTGATGATAGGGGTCACGCTTTCCCTCGGAGGCCTCGTGGCCGCGGGCGCCGCCAGCCAGTTCAGCCTCGGGACCCAGTCCGCTTCCCTGGGGGCGGCGGCGGTGCAGAGGTCCGCCGGAGCCCAGCTCAGCCTTGCCTTCGCGGCGGTCCCGCAGTCCGCGTCATGCCCCTCCTACAAAGGAGCCGAGGAGGGGACCACCCTCGTGGTCGGCCTGTTCGACTATGGCTCCGTCCCCTTCGACCCCGCGGGGTTCGCTGTCAACTCCACCGTGTACACCGGGAGCTTCGGCCCGGTAGCCGCCGGGGGGCTCGCCCAGTTCGCGGTCCCGCTCGGGACGTGCGTCCATCAGTCAGGGCAGACGGTGGTCGCCTTCGACGCCATGGGAGACGAGGTGCAGCTTGAGACCTAGGGGCCGGGCCGGGGTGTCCACCTACCTGGAAGTCTTCCTCCTGATAGGGGTCGCGGTGGGCGGGTCCGCCATCGTGATGAGCGCCGCGTCCAGGTTCCTGGGCCCCATGGGCGGAGCGGGGGTCGAGGTCGAGGGGGCCACCATAAGGCAGGGAGCCGACGCCGCCTTCGAGACCCTCGTGGTCGTCAACACGGGAGACTCCGCCTTTTCTTCGTTCGTCGTCAGCACCGCGCACCCTCCTGGGGGGGCGACCTTCTGCTACACCCTCGCCGACCTCTCCGGCGGGGGGTCCATCGGGTCCACCTGCCCTGCCATGCAGGCCGGACCAGGGAGCTTCCAGGTCGACTACCCCCTGAAGCCGGGGGCGGGGGTCGAGGTGGAGCTCCTGATGGCCGGAGGGGCGTTCTCGGTGGGGTCGGAGCACCTGGTGACCGTGACAGCTTCGACCGGGTCCCAGCAGAGCGTGGGCGCGCTGGTGGTCCCAGCCTAGGGGAGGGGTCGATGAAAATCAGAAGGAAGGCGGTGGCCTCGGTCCTCGGGACGGTCATATTTGTCCTCGTCTTCATGCTCGCCCTCGGCGCGATGGCCTACGAGTCCGGGCTCGAGTCGCAGGGGGCCCAATCGCAGCTCCAGGCGGACGCCCAAGCCGCGGCGAGGGGAGTAGAGCGGGTCGAGTTCTCCGGGAGCGCCTCGGCGCTTGCCGCGGTGAACCTCGGGGGGACCGGCGTCGTCTTCAACCATCTGATCCTGGACTACCCCAACGGCACGGTCTACGTCGTCCCTGCGTCGGCCGCCGTCCCTGCCGGGGGAGAAGAAGAGGTCGCGTCGCTTGTCCCGTCGGGGGCCTGCTCTCCCGGGAGCGAAACGTGCGTTGCGCGCTACGACTCCATAGTGTCAGGAGCCGCGGCCGGGAGCTCGGTGGGGCTGCTGACCTCCCTCGGGGACACGTTCTGGTACTACCCCGGGTCCTCGTCCGGCGGGGCCCCCGGTTATTATGGCACCGGGTCCGTGGAGTCCACCACGTCGACGACGTACGTGGGGACCCCAGGGCTCTCCTTCGACGGAGGCGCCGGTCAGACATACGTAGTCCAGTTCTACGTCGGCTTCTGGCAGTCAGGGACCACGTCGAACCCGGGGATGTTCGCCCTGTCGGCGCCGTCGGGGACGACGTTCATGTTCTGCGGCGGGACGGACTTTTCCATCGCGGGGTCCAACGCCGAGCCCCCTTCCAACGTGTGCACCTCGCAGCAGGGGGTGTCGCTCGGAGAGACCCAGACGTACCCGGGGAGCTGCACGTCCCCGTCTCTGGGATGCGAGTTCCTGGGGACGGCGTTCGTGACGTTCGGGCCGGCCGGGGCGTTCCAGCTGGAGTTCCAGGGGATGACGTCGGGGGCCGCGAACGTGATGGCCGACTCGTACCTGGTGGTGACCCAGGTCCCCTGACGCGCTCAGGCGCCGATTTCGATCCGCTGGGAGAAGAACCGCCGCGTCAGGCCGCTCGGCGGGGAGTCGAAATTGTCCACGCTCACCACCACGGGGAGGTCCCTCACGGCGTACCCCAGCATCAGGCACATCCGCGGCGGCAGGGTCCTCACTATGGCCTTGACGGTGTCCGCGTCAGCCATGGAAGCCTGCGACACCATGGCGAGGTCGGAGTCGTTGCTGAAGTTGTAGAGGAATATGTTGTCCACCTGGCGGTAGATCTTCTGGTCTATGGCGTCGGGCTGGTTGGTCACGAAGACGGTGAAGACACCGAAGTGCCGCATCCTTGTGATCAGGTCCTCCCAGTACGTGTCCCTCAGGTAGAGGTGCGCCTCCTCGGCGAAGAGGAAGACAGGGGGGATCTTCCGCCGCTCCAGGAGGTCGACTATCTTCGAGAGCATCAGCTCCACGACCATCTTCCTGTTCAGGGGCGAGACCCCGCTCAGAGAAACCACCAGGGTCCCTCCTTTCCTGTTCAGGGTGAAGAAGTCCTGGAGGTCGACCTGCAGGTGGGCCGAGTCGGTGAAGAGGCCGCATGAGGCGAGGGTGTGGTAGCGCGCGAAGAGGGCGTCCCTCACGAACTCGTTGCACCTCCACTGCTGTATCGCCGCCTCTAAAGACGCCAGCGAGAGCTCGTCCCTGCTGTCAAGCTGCTCCCATATCTTCACGAACTCCCTGAGGGAGGTCCCCGGCATGTCCAGGGAGTGGGAGAGGAGGTTGGTGATGGGGCGGAGGCCCACCGACGCGAGGGAGAACTTCAGGTCCCGCCCCGGCCTGAGGACCTTCACCTTCTGCCCCACCCCGGTGTCCGACCCGTCCTCTCGCTGCCCCACCGACCCGTATTCGTCGTTCAGGTCGAAGACCACCGAGTAGGCGTCGTTCGCGAGGAGCCCCCGCAGCAGCATCTTGGCCAGGTGGGACTTGCCTGACTCCTTCCGCCCCGTGATCACGGTTATCCTCCCATCCAGCGCCTCCGCGGGGATCCCGAAGGGGGACTCCCCGTCCACCGTGCCGACCCTTATCGTCCTCGACCCCAGGGGGGCCACCGTCCCCGCGAGGTCCTCGACGAGGAGCCGCGAGACCCTGGAGCTGGTCCTCGACGGCATCCAGTTGACCCTGGGGGTGAGCTTTCCGCCCGTTATGGTCCCCCTGGCCTTGCAGAGGAGAATCCTCATGTCGCGTATCAGGGTGGAGATCGTCGCCAGCCCGGTCGGGTCCGACGTCACCCCAGGGGCCGAGGCGGAGAGCACCTCTTCCCTGGATATCTCCTCCTCTATCCCTTCGACGTCGAGGTACCTCTCGTCGTAGACCTGGAGCACCAGGTCTCTTTCAGGCTCGGAAGCCACCAGGTAGTCCCCTATGCGCACCCTCTCCCTTGGAGAAGCTACGACGAGGATGTCGTCCCCCTCCTTCTTGAGTATCTTCGCGCCTACGCCCCTCCCTTGAACCCCCCGAGGGCTATGGTCCTGAGCGGGAAGGCGTGGAGCTGCCTCACGCGGAAGCGCTTGGCCACGAAGGCCTTCAGGGCCTGGTCGTCCGCCTTCGAGAAGATTGAGAGGTGGTGGGCGACCTTCAGCGAGTCCGGGTACCCTGAGGCGAAGGCGTCGTTCCAGAGTATCCTACCAAGGACCGCAGGATGAGGCTCGGCGGAGGCTATGTCCAGCCTGAACACGAGGCCGTCGGGGGCGAACTTCGCGAGGACCGTCCCCACGGACCCCCGGTCGACGGTGTGATAGGAGGGGACCCTGGCCCCCGAGAGCGAACTGACCAGGTCCTCCGACAGTATCAGGCTGCTCGACTTCGAGAACCCCACCATCGAACGGTTCGACCCCCTCCGGAGAGGGCCCGCCAGCTGCCCCATGGGGTGCTTGAGGGACCCGTCAGCCATCACTATCGTCCTGTCGTCCCCCTCGGAGAGGGCCTCAACCACACGCCGTTCGATCGTGTTCCGGATGAACCTCTCCGCAACTGCGTGGTCGGAGAGGAGCAGGTCAAGCTCGGCAGACGGGAGCCGGGGGGCGAGGCCGCTGAGCCCCGAAGCGTTCGCATAGACGAGTATCGGCCCCAGCCTGAAGAAGCGCCTGAGGGCGCCTTCGTAGGAGACGCCCACGGCGGTCCGGGCCGCGTAAAGGGACCCCTGGGATGTCTCCCCCACCAGGACGCACGTCGAGTCTACGGACGCGATTGGCCGCCCTTCTTTGACGGGAACTATGCACCCAGGGACCAATGACGCGTCCGTCGGCTCGAAGTACGGATACAGCTCCTTCCCGTACCTGCTGAAGACGAACGCCCTCCCCGAGAGCTCGCGTTCGGCGTCTTCGGAGAGCTCGGCGAAGGCCTCCTCGAACTCCCTGGCGAGGGAGTCGAGGGTCGAGAGCTGCTCGTCTTGGACAGGTGAGGTCGCTGTTATGGCCATCTTGCGCATCATGGCCTATACAACAAACAGTAGTTAAATATTGCGCATGCGCAACATGGACAACATCTATGAGCGCCGTCGCCTCCCGTGGGGCCATGACCACTGCCGCCCGGCTAGAACAGGTGGTCCCGTTCGTAGCCAGTTCAAATAGCCGCATCTTGGACAACAGGCGCAACACGATACAGATGTCCGAGAACCCCACCCCGACCAGCGTGACTGTCAAGCTGAAGAGAGGCGCATGGGAGATAGAGATCACCACTCAGGAGGGGAAGGTCCAGCAGGCGGTGGAGAGTGTGCTGGCAGGGATGGCCTCCAAAGAGCCCATGCTGGTGCAGGCGCAGGAACCGGAGGCGGCGCAGCGGAGGTTCGAGACCTGCCGGGGAGTCCTATTGACGATGTGGAAGGAGGGATGGTTCGCGTCTCCGAGGGCCCTTTCGGAGGCCCACGAGGAGATGAGCAGGCGGGGCTACCACTACGACAGGACCGCCGTCTCGCACACGCTGGTGGACCTGGTGCGGGAAGGGTCGCTCTTCAGGGACGGGAGCATGAGGAACTACACGTACATCCAGAAGCACCCGTTCAAGGCGCAGTCCGGAACTTCTTAGACAGCTGTTCGCTCAGCCTGCTGGCGCCGACGGTCGTTATCCTGTACTTCCCGCCCTGGTCGGAGCCGAGGCGCTCGACCGTGGCGGACTTTGTGAGCTCGCTCAGGCGCGAGCTTATGGTCTTGGGGTAGAGCCCCGTAGCGGCCTCTATCTCCCCTGCCCCCATGGCGTCCGACAGCAGTTTCCCGCTGAGGTTGGAGATCTTGGCAGCCACGAGCTGGAGCAGGATGACGTCCCTGTCGCTCAGCTTTTTGTCCTGGGTCCATACCCGCGGGCCTTCAGGGGTCACACGGACGTACTCCCTGAACATCTGGACGAGGTCGTTGAGGGAGTGGTTCACGCTGATCGCCCTCGCGAGGTCCATGTTGGGGATTATCTTGGAGACGAACTCGTGCAGGGAGCGCATGACCACTTCAGGCGGGCCCGAGAACTCGGTCCTGTCTTCCCCATAGCTCACGGACACCCGAAGCTCCCTATCGCTGGACAACCCGAACACGAGCCTTTCTGGTCAGGTTAAAATCAGTATCGAAGGCGGACGGGTCAGGAGAACGACACGGCCGACGAGTAGATGTGGCCGTAGCAAGTCATCAAGGAAGTACTCCCCGAGGTGAACGCGACGGAGGTGAAGCCGCCGTGCTTGACTCGTTAGCTGCCCTGTAAGGGGAGGTCGCCGAGCACCGGTGCTTCAGGGCCGGCCCACGGAAGCCCCACGGCGCCTGCGGACGTGTAGACATACTCCCCGTCCTCTGCCTTGAAGCGCCTAAGCTTCGTTGTCTTGGCCAGCCGCAGGAGGGCGACCGCCACAGACTGCTTGGGATAGTTCAGGCCGTACGACTGGAGGGCTTCCCTGACGTCCGAGAGTTTCCTCTTCTCTCTCCCCCAAGGGCCGGAGAAGAACTTCCCGATCACGTCAGCGAGCGAATCCCCCTTCTCTAGGGACACCGTCGGGAGCTCTGCGGCGCCCGCCACGGCAGGGTCGCTCGGGGAGTCCTGCGCCGGCTCCCTCGCGTCCAGGTGCTGGTCCCTGGCCTGGCTCGGGAGCTTCGCGGCGAGCTCCGGGACAAGCTCTATCGCTTCTCTCAACCGTTCAGGCTCGGCCTCCACCTCTGCTTCAGCCTGTCCCAGCTTCACCCTGATCTTCGCCAAATCGACCGAGCGTCTCGGAGGCCCTCAGGCCATTTAAGCTAGATGGGGACCCGGAAGTCTTCCTTTACGGTCGTCAAGACGATATGGGAGTTCGTCCGCTCGACGAAGGGCATCGCGAGCAACCCCTTCGTGAACCGGCTCAGCCCCTCCCTGTCCTTGCACTTCGAAATCACGATGGCATCTATCTCGCCGGTGACGTCATAGACGGCGAGGACCCCGGGGACCTTCGCGATCTCTCTCTCCATCTCGACCAGCTTCCCCTTGGAGACGATGATCTCCGTGATCACCGTGAGCTCGTAGCCGAGCTTCTGGTAGTCTACCGTGGCGGTGAACCCCCGCAGGACCTGCGACCGCTTCAGCCTCTCTATCCGGGCAGTGACGGTCGACGTCGAGACCCCCAGCTCCGAGGCAATCCCCCTCGCCGAAGTCCGCGAGTCGACGAGGAGCGACCTGAGCAGCTTCAGGTCCAGGTCGTCGAACGGTTGTCGAGGGTGAGTCGTGCCCGCAGCGGCGGCTGTTGGACGAACGGCGTGTCTTTGTGGAGGCAATCGACCAGACATATCGTCTGCTCCCCCCTCTGCTTATATCTTTTTGTGAGAAGGGGATGGGAGCTTGACGTTCAGAGTCACCGAAGACGGTAAGTTCGCCAGGCGGACCTTCTCCCCCGAAGAGGCGATGGGGGTGCTGAAGAAGGACGGGGCGAGGTTCGTGGAACTACAGTTCACCGACGTCCCGGGAAGGCTGCGCCACGTGACGCTCCCTGCCGAGATGATGGAGGAGGAGTTCTTCAGCGAGGGGGTCGCCAAGCTGGACGGGTCATCCGTGAAGGGGTTCGTGGACATACAAGAGTCAGACATGCTCCTGGTGCCGGACGCTTCCACGTACGGCGTGATTCCCTGGACCGAAGGCGCACTGAAGTCGGCCAGGCTGATCTGCGACGTCAGGGCGGGGTACGGGAGAGGGCGGTTCTCGAGGGACCCGAGGCACGTGGCCCAGATTGCAGAGCAGAAGATACGCGACGCGGGGTTCACCGACTCCCTCTGGGGCCCGGAGGTCGAGTTCTTCGTCTTCGAAGGCGCGACCTGGGAGGTGAACAACCCCTTCTCGTCGGGGTTCAAGATAACGTCGAGAGAGTCGGCAAACGAGTCCAGAGGGACCAACTTCCCCATCCGGTTCAAGGACGGGTACTATCCGGAGCAGCCAGTGGACACGTTAGGGGATTACAGGGGAACCTGCGTGAACTACCTGAGAGACGGGTTCGGGGTGCTGAGCAACGCCCACCATCACGAAGTGGCGACCGCGGGACAGTGCGAGATAGACGTGTACAGAGACGAGCTCGTCACCATGGCGGACAGCACCATGACATACAAGTTCGTGACCAAGAACGTGGCCAGTAGGATGGGCCTGATCGCTTCGACGATGCCAAAGCCCATCTTCGGCGACAACGCGGTCGGGATGCACGTCCACTCCAGCCTCTGGAAGAGCGGGAGGAACGCGTTCTACGACCAGGCGGACCCGTACGCCGAGCTGAGCCAGACGGCGAGATACTACATAGGAGGGATAATGGCGCACAGCAGGGCGCTCTGCGCCATAGTGGACCCGACCACCAACTCTTACCACCGGCTCGTCCCAGGATACGAGGCCCCTGTCTACATCGCCTGGAGCAAGATGAACCGCTCGGCCAACGTCAGGATCCCAGCCTATGAGAAGGGGTCCGAGGGGTCGAAGCGGGTGGAGTTCAGGACCCCCGACCCTTCGTGCAACCCTTACCTGGCGTTCGCTGCCATAACCGCGGCCGGCCTCGACGGGATAGGGAAGAAGACGGAGCCTGGAGACCCTGTGGACGAGGACATCTACAAGCTCACCCCTGACAAGAGGAGGGAGCTGGGTGTCGGGGAGCTCCCCGGGAGCCTGAAGGAGGCCGTGGAGAGCCTGAAGAGCGACTCAGGGTTCCTGGAGGGGACATTCCCGAGCGACCTGGTAGAGGTCATGATGGAGCTCGAGATGGACGCGTACAGGGCGGTCTCGGCGAGGCCGCACCCATACGAGTTCTACATGTACTTCGATTTGTAGAAGTCAACCTCAAGATATCGAAGTCCAAGTGCCGGAAGTCCAGATGCACCACGACTCGGAGTGAAGGTCTCCGGCAAGCAAGCGTACGATGCCCCAGTAGTGCTTTCCGAGCCAGCTGCACAACTTCCATCGGTCCCGTTGACCCAGAGTGGTTCGAGCGGTTTCAAGGCTTTCGCGTACCCACGGTGTGGGCTTGGTCTGATACCGATATCGACCACCCTCCGACAAGGCCACCTGCGCATCCCAAGACTAGTCTGGGGTCGATGTTCTCGTAGAGCTCGAGCCGCTCTTCCAAGACGCCTGCCCGTGCCTCCTTGACCCCCCTGATCCTCCCTACTCTGGCGGCGAGCTCGTCGGCCTCGACCACCACCTCGGCAGGAAGTTCGACCAACTCCTACGGGGTCCTCTTCGGCGGCCTGGTGGCTGCCCTGATCGTCGTGGTGCTCGCAGTTCTCTTCCTCTCCAGGCGGAGGACGCAGTAGCGACAGGCAGCATAGGGGAGCGCTTGCGGGCATCACCACACCCGGGTTGAAGGGCCGCATGACTGCGTCCTAAGTGACTTTGCCCTCTCTTCTGGCCTAAACCCCAAGTCTCGAACTGGCGGCACGCTGAGAGGTTGGAGGCCGTCGCGACGCGCTCGGCTTCGACGAGTGGTTCACCCGAAGAGCTCAAGACTTGTCGTCTTGCGCCGGAGCCTTCTCTTTGGCCGACTCGCCGAGGACCCTCACGTCTCCCCTCTCTTGCCCGATGCTTGTCCCGAAGACCTTCGCCGAGCCCGACTGAATCCGCACAAGACCCAATACCGCCCGGAACAGGGTCGATTTGCCCGAGCCGTTCGGGCCCACCACGGCGGCCTTCTCCCGGCTCTGGGCGCGCCTCGGGCTCTCGGGCCGATAGCTTTCAATAGTCTCCTGCGTCCGGCCACGACAGGACCCATGGACTTCATCCCTGTCAACAAGCCGATAATCGGGGAGGAGGAGAAGAAGGCGGTCCTCGACGTCGTCTCTTCCGGGATGCTGGTGAACCCCTCCTTCGAAGGGGGCGCCCAGGTGAGGGCGTTCGAGGAGAAGCTCAGGAAGCTCCTCGGCGTGAAGCACACCGTGGCGGTCAACTCGGGGACGGCCGCGCTGCACACCGTCCTGATGGCGCTGGGGGTGAAGCCGGGGGACGAAGTGGTCGTGCCGTCGTTCACCTTCCTGGCCACAGCCAACGTGGTCCTAGCCTGCGGGGCGAACCCCGTTTTCGTAGACATCAAAGATGATTACAACATGGACCCGGACGCGTTCAGGAAGGCCGTCACGAGGAAGACGAAGGCGGTCATCCCCGTACACGTCTACGGCTACCCGGCGGACATGGACGAGATCAGGGAGATCGCTGACGCGAAGTCGGTAAAGGTCGTCGAGGACGCGGCGGAGTCCCTGGGCGCCACCTACAAGGGCGTGCAGACCGGGAAGCTGTCGGACGCGGGGTGCTTCAGCCTCTACGCCACCAAGGTCGTCACCTCCGGGGAAGGTGGGGCCATCTCGACGGACGACGACGAGCTGGCGGAGCTGCTCAGGCTGGTGAGGAACCACGGCCAGGTGCACGGATACGACTCCCGGCACCTCGGGTACAACTACAGGCTCCCGGAGATGAGCGCGGCCCTGGCGTCGGTGCAGATGGACCGGCTCGACGGCTTCCTCAAGGCGAGAGAGCGCAACGCGAAGCACCTGATGGAGAAGCTCGGCTCGGTCGACGGGGCCGAATTCACCCAGGACTCTCCTGACAGGACGCACTGCTACTATCTGTACACGCTGCGCCTCCGGAAGAACAGGGACAGAGTGAAGGAGTCTCTGGCCGCCGCCGGCGTGGGGTCAGGGGTCTACTGGCCTGTTCCGGTGCACCGCACCCCGCTCTACCAGAAGCTGGGCTACTCGAAGAAGAAGCTCCCGCGGACCGAAGACGCGGCGAACCACGTCCTATCTATCCCGGTCCACCCCGGGGTGAGCCAGGGCGGCCTGAAAAGGGTCGGGGACGCCTTCCTCTCGGCTGCGAGAGAGCACCTGCGGTGAGGGCTCCAGGTCCGGTGTCGCCTTGAAGGCCCTGGTGTCCCTTATGTGCCACCCCGAGCGGGAGCCGAAGATACAGCTCCCTCCGGATGGGAGGTACGACGCCTTCGTCAACAGGATCCCCAACTACGCGGAGGCCTACAGGGCGGCGATCGCCAGGGCGATGGACGAGGGGGCCGACCTGGTGACCGCGGACACCGACGGCTATCACCCTCCCGGAGAGATAGCGAAGCTCGCGGCCGGGGACTTCGGCGAGGGCCCCGTGCTCGTGATCCCCTACAGGGAGAACATCGGCATCCAGTCCAGGTCGTTCTCGCTCTTCTTCTCCTTGATCGGGCGGAGGCGGGTCAGGGACGCGACGGGGGGCCTCTGCAGGCTCTCCCTTGACTTTATGCGATCCCTCCCTCCCCTGAGGTCGGACGACATGACCGTCCACATCGAGATCCTGAGGCACGCGGCGAAGTCGGGGGCGAAACTGGTCCAGTACGGGTACCTTGCGAGCTCGAACGACGAAGCAGAGTCGAGGCGGACGGCGCACTACCAGCTGAGGCTCATCTGGGCCGCCCTGAAGTGACCAGCCCGTCTCGAGGGCCGAGGCACCGCGCCAGCGGGGGCGCCAGAGGGTCAACCCCGCGGAGCAAGACAGAAATACGAGGTGGGGCGGGCGAATCCAACCTTGAGCACTCAACCCCCGCCAGTAGCCCCGGCACCTGAGACCCCTCCCAAGGAGGCGGCGCCGCCCAAGGTCTTCGCCGCGGCAGTCTACGAGTGCGTCAGGTGCGGGACCAAGACCACCCAGGAGGAGCTGGCGAAGCTCCCTGAGGTGAAGTGCATCTGCGGCTACCGGGTCTTCAAGAAGGCCAGGCCGATGGTGGTCAAGCAGATCAAAGCGATCTGAGTGAGAAGGCTGAAGTTCGGCGATTGCATAAGCAGAATACTAACCATTTAACTACCCCTCTCATTCGTGGCGTCTGACGCTTGTACCTGATGCAGAGCAAGGAGAGGGCGGCGATTCAGGGTTACGGAGCTTACGTCCCTTACTACAGGCTCCCGACCACTGAGATCGCGAAGGTCTGGAAGGGGGGCGGCTCGGGGCCCAACGTCGAAAAGGCCGTCGCCGCCATGGACGAGGACACGGTCACCATGGCCATCGAAGCGGGGAGGTACGCCATGAAGATGGCAGGGACGGAGAGGCTCGGGGCTGTCTTCGTCGGGACCGAGTCGAAGCCTTACGCTGTGAAGCCGACCAGCACCATCGTAGCCCAGGCGCTGGGGCAGCACCACACCCTGGCGGCCGACCTGGAGTTCGCCTGCAAGGCCGGGACCGAGGCGATGCAGATAGTCACCGGGCTGGTGGGCTCCGGGATGATAGATGCTGGGCTCGCCATAGGGATGGACACCGCGCAGGGGCGCCCGGGGGACGACCTGGAGTACACAGCCGCGAGCGGCGGGGCCGCCTACGTCATCGGGAGGAGGGACAAGAAGTCGGTCGCCGTGATAGACTGCAGCACGTCGTTCGTATCCGACACAGGGGACTTTTGGCGCAGGGCCCACGAGCGGTACCCCCGCCACCTCTCGAGGTTCACCGGGGAGCCGGCATACTTCTACCACATCGAGAACTCTGTCAACACCCTCTTCAAGGAGACGGGGCACAAGCCTTCCGACTTCAAGTACGCCGTCTTCCATCAGCCTAACCCGAGGTTCCCGGTGGAGGTCGCCGCCAGGCTGGGGTTCACGATGGAGCAGATCAAGACGGGCCTGCTGAACCCCCTCATAGGGAACACCTACGCCGGGAGCTCCCCGATAGGGCTCGCAGCCGTCCTGGACGAAGCCAGCCCCGGGGACAAGATACTCCTCGCGAGCTTCGGGTCCGGGGCGGGGTCCGACGCTTTCTGCATAGAGGTACTGGACGGGATAACAGCGACCAGAGGGACAAACCCCACCGTGAAGTCGATGATGGAGCGGAGCACCAAGATCGACTACTCGACCTATTCGAAGTTCCGCGACAAGCTCCACAAGTAGGCGGTCGGGTGGCCAGAAAGGCATACGTGTCGTCGGTCGGCTTCACCCCGGTCGGGGACCACTGGGAGAAGTCCATCAGAGACCTGGCGGTGGAAGCTGCCCGCGGCGCCCTCAAGGGGTCGGGCGTGAAGAACCCCGGCCAGATAATAGTGGGGAATATGTTCAGCGCGGTCGGCGCGAGCCAGGAGCACCTGGGCGCCCTCCTCGCGAGCGCCCTCGGCCTCTCGGGCACCCCGGCGTACAAGATAGAGGCGGCCTGCTCTTCAGGGGGGACGGCGTTCAACGTGGGGTACAACCTCGTCCGCTCGGGGGCCGTTGATTCGGCCCTGGTGGTGGGGGTCGAGAAGATGAGGGACCTCGAGCCCGAGGAGGTCTCCCAGGCGCTCGCCATGGCAGAATCAGCCGAGTACACCCAGTTCGTCGGCGCCACCTTCGCGGCGCTGAACGGGCTCCTGGCCAGATACTACATGGAGCAGAAGAACGTCACCAGGGACGAGCTGAGCTCTATCCCGGTGCTCGACCACGCCAACGCGGTCACGGCGGCCCATGCCCAGTTCAGGAAGGCCATCACCCCGGAGGTGGTGGGGAGGTCTGCCATGATAGCGGACCCGCTCAGGCTGTTCGACTGCGCCCCGGTGGGGGACGGGGCTGCGGCGGCGATGATCGTAGGCGAAGGGGGCGCGTCGGCAGGGAAGGGGAAGCTGGCGGAGGTCCTAGGAGGGAGGGTGGCTACCAACGAGTTCAGCATCTATGAAAGGGAAGACATGCTCGACTTCAAGGCCACCAGGGAGGCGTTCAGGGGGGCGACGGCGGAGGCGGGGGTCTCCGCGAAGAAGCTCAGCCTGGTCGAGGTCCACGACGCCTTCTCCGTCGTGGGGGCCCTGTCGCTGGAGGCGATGGGGTTCTCGAAGCCGGGAGAAGGGTCCAGGGACGCGAAGGCAGGCAAATATTCCAGAGGAGGAGAGCTCCCGATCAACACCTTCGGAGGGCTGAAGGCCAGGGGGCACCCGGTCGGGGCTACCGGGATGTACCAGATAGTCGAAGCGTACCTCCAGCTGACAGAGCAGGCCGGGAAGAACCAGGTGGAGGGGGCGGAGTACGCCGCCACGCAGAACATAGGCGGGGTCGACTCCACCAGCGCGGTACACGTCTTCGGGAGGAGCCCCTGAGTTGGCGATACAGCACTGGAGGGTGAGGGACCGCTACTATCGGCTCATCGGGAGCAGGTGCACCGGATGCGGGGCGGAGTGCTTCCCTCCCGTCTACAGGTGCAGGAAGTGCGGGTCGGAAGAGATAGAGGACAAGGAGATGCCCAAGAGCGGCAAGATCGTCACCTACACCCAGCTCCACGAGCCCCTCCCGGGGTTCGAAGCGCAGGCCCCCTTCTACCTCGCGGTGGTGGAGCTCGACAACGGGGCAAAGATACTCACCCAGCTGGTCGACTCCCCGGACGAGTCGGTCAAGACGGGGGCGAAAGTCGTCGCGACGGTCCGCAGGGCGATGGTCGACGGAGACTCCGGGCAGATCACGTACGGCTACAAATTCAGAGTGACATAGGGAGCCAGGCTGGTCCGCTCCGTCCGGCGCGCCTCTGACGGAACCTCAGCCGCGCAGCTCTCTTCGCATGAGCACGTTGCTCTTCCCGAAGGGGGCGACCACCCTGAACCCCCGCTTCTCGAACATGGACGTGCTCCCGAACCAGGCTGCCAGCGCGCCCCTGTTGGTCACAGGGTACGCTTCTACCGTCCCTCCTCCCTTCTTCTGTATGGAGCTGACCGCGGCGTCGAGGGCGGCTGACGCCACCCCTCTGTTCCGGTACGCCCTGTCGACCGAGAAGCATGTTATCCTCCAGAGCTTTCCCGGGCCGGCCCTGAGGTCCAGCTTGCGGTACTTCCTCCCCCTGTCGATCCGGGGCGCCTCCTCCTTGGGGCCGTACTGGCACCACCCCACAGGCCTGCCGTGGTCGTAGACGAGTATCCCGTGGGCCCTCCCGTCCGAGACCAGCTTCCGCTTCTCCCTCCTGTTCCGTTCGGCCCTCTGCTCCAGGGTGAGGCTCTCACGTTCGGCTTGCGGAGGCGACCTCTCCTTCTGGTAGTAGACGCACCAGCAGACCCCCCACTCCCCCTTGCGCCTGAAGAGGGCCTGAAAGTCCGGCCACGTCTCCTTCGTGAGCTCTCTGGTCTCGTACTTGGGCGGGGCCGTCTCCACGGCGCCGGAGGGTCCCCACGGCTACTAAGGGTTCCCTGCGCGGCTGCGTCTCCCTTCCGCGGGCCGGCCGGGGGCGGACTCCGACGCCACGACAGTTAAGACGAATGAAGCCGCAGGGTCAGCGCCCATGGTCCAGACTGTGACCGTCCTCGCGGTCTTCCTTCTCATATCGTTGTTCTCCGTCCTCGTCGCGAGGAAGGCCAGGACCCCGTACACGACGCTCCTGGTCCTAGTCGGGCTCGCGCTTTCGGCCATACCGCTGGCAGGCCTAGCCGGGCTGAGGGGGTTCTTCAACGACCTGGCCAACGAGCAGCTGTTCGTCGGGCTCGTCCTCCCGCCCCTCCTCTTCGAGAGCATCATGAGCGTCAAGGTCTCCGACTTCCGGGCGGTCTACAGGCCCGCCCTCCTCATGGCCACCATGGGGGTCCTGGTCTCCACCCTGGTGGTGGGGGTGGTCCTCTGGAGGGTTGTCGGGTTCTCCCCCTTGGTGTCGTTCCTCTTCGCCGCGCTCATCTCCCCGACCGACGTCGCCACGGTCCTCGAGATATTCGGGAGGGCGAACGTCCCCACCAAGCTGGCGACGCTGGTCGAGATGGAGTCGGTGTTCAACGACCCCACGGGCATCGCCATATTCACCGTCGTCCTGACCACGTCGGCCGCGGTGTCGCTGCGCGCCTTCCAGGCCGCCGCCGACTTCACCTACATCCTGACGGCCGGGATCCTCGTGGGGATAGGGGTCGCCCTGGCCGCCCGGTGGGTCCAGCAGCACATCACGGACACCGTCACCCAGGTGGTGCTCACTTTGGTGGCCGTGTACGGCGCCTACGCGCTGGCGTACTCCATAGGCGCGTCCGGGCTCATCGCGGTCGCCGTCACCGGGCTCCTGTACGGGAACACGATACCGTTCAACGTGGAGAGCAAGAGGGTCGCGGCTGCGACGAAGGACTTCTGGGAGATAATCGCCTTCGTGGCCAACGCGGCCGCCTTCTTCTTCATAGGGGTGAGCACCGACATATTCCTCCTCGCCTCGAGCCTCGGGGCGTTCCTGGTCGCGTACGCCGTCGTCGTGATGGCGAGGATAACCTCCGTCTACCCGATCCTGAGCCTCTCGAAGGTGGAGGGCTCGCCTATCCCGTCGACCTGGATGAACACCACGGCCCTCGGGGGGATGAGGGGTGCCCTGGCCATCGCCCTGGTCTCGGCCATACCGGTGGCGACGAGGCAGCCGGTGGCGACCCTCACCTTCGGGGTGGTGGTGCTCAGCATCCTCCTGCAGGGGCCGCTCCTGACCAGGTACACCCGGAGGATCTTCGGGCGGCAGGAGACGCTGCAGGACTTCCAGCCCCCCGCCAGCGCGGAGGACGAAGAGGCGGGCCCGCCCGCGGAGCCTTTATCATCCGACCCCGCGAAGCGGGACGAAGGATGAGCTTCGACGAAGTAGTGAGGCTCGGCCAGCAGAGGGGGTTCTTCTTCAAGACGGCCGAAAGCTACCCGAACACCCCGGCCGGGTTCCTCGACTACGGCCCCCTCGGGGTCGGGCTGAAGAACAGGTTCGTCGAGCTCTGGAGGAGGCTGGTGGTGAAGCGGGACGGGATGCTGGAGATAGACGGCTCCCAGATACTCCCGCGCGCCGTCTTCGAGGCGTCGGGGCACCTGGCTGGGTTCACAGACCCGTTCGTGAAGTGCGCGAAGTGCGGCTCCGTCTTCAGGCCGGACAAGCTCGTCGAGGAGAAGACCGGGAAGGCGGTCCCGGAGAAGCTCGGAGACGCTGACTACGACCAGCTGATGGAGAAGTCGGGGGTGAGGTGCCTGAAGTGCGGCTCCAAGCTCTCCGGGACGACGAGGTTCAACATGATGTTCAAGGTGGGGATTGGGCCGGCGCAGGAGGAGGCTTACCTCCGCCCGGAGACATGCCAGAGCATCTTCGTCGACTTCCCCCTGCTCTTCAAGACGCAGAGGGTGAAGCTCCCTGTCGGCATCGCCCAGGTCGGAAGGAGCTTCAGGAACGAGATAGCGCCGAGGCAGGCTCTGATCAGGCTGAGGGAGCTGAACCAGGCGGAGGTCGAGGTGTTCTTCAACCCGAAGAGGGCGGACGACCCGCGCTACGACCGCGACCTGGCGACGGTGCTCTCTTTCAGGCTCCCTGACGGCTCGGACAGGAAGGTCCCCCTGTCGGAGGCTCTGAAGGACGGGATGGTCCCGCACAAGCTCGCGGCCCATCACCTCGCCCTGATAGCGGGGCTCTACGAGGCGGCCGGGATAAAGCAGGAGAACATACGGTTCCGGATCCTCTCCGACGAGGACAGGGCGTTCTATTCCAGGGCCGCCTACGACCTCGAGGTCAGGCTGTCATGGGGGTGGGTGGAGCTGGTCGCCTGCAACTACCGGGGGGACTACGACCTCGGGGGGCACGCCAGGGTGAGCGGGGGGAACTTCTCCGTGGACGACGACGGCGAGAAGGTCCTCCCTCACGTCTTCGAGCTGTCGCTCGGGATAGACAGGAGCATATTCGCGCTCATCGAGTCGTCAATGGCAGGGGAAGGGGATAGGAGGGTCATGGCCCTGAGGCCGTATCTCTCTCCGACGCAGGTCTGCGTCTTCCCCCTGGTGAACAAGGACGGGCTCCAGGAGAAGGCGAAGGAGCTCTATGGGGAGCTGAGGGAGTCGTTCGACGCCTTCTACGACGACTCGGGCGGCATAGGGAGGAGGTACGCCAGGGCGGACGAGGCCGGGGTCCCCGCGTGTGTGACCCTTGACTACGACACCCTGAAGGACGGTACGGTGACCCTCAGGGACAGGGACACCAGGGAGCAGCAGCGGGTCCAGGCGGCCGACCTGCCCTCGAAGCTCGCGGCCCTGACCAGATACCCGCCTATGCGAAGTGAAGCGCGAGCAGGATAGCCAGAGACGCCCAGGCGCCGGCGACCGTCGAGACCACGTTCACGACGTTGTTCTCCACGAACGGGGACCCCCACGTCCTGACCGTCTTCTCTCCGCAGTGCTTCAGGGCCTCGGTCGGCTTCAGGCAGACGATGCAGTAACCTCTGCGCTGGACCGCGGCTCCGGCCAGGCTGTCCACGAGGGCGCCGAACACCCCCCCGGCCAGGCAGAGAATGACGACGTAGTACGGATGCGGGAGGATCCCAAGGAGGGCCCCGAGGACCCCTATCACCAGGGACGCGAACGCCGCCCCTACGAACCCCAGCGGGGAGACCCCGCCCGATGTCCCCGGCCGGACCATCTTGGTCGGGTTGGTGATCAGCCTCGGCTTGCTGTGGCTCAGGAGCCCGAGCTCGGTGGCCGCAGTGTCCGCGGCTGACGCAGATATCGCCCCGAGGAACATGGCGGCGGCGACCGGTCCGGGCTGGACGATGTTCCAGACGGCGACGATGGACGCGAGCCCCCCGTTTGCGAGTATATGGGGCCAGTTGCGAGCCCCTCCCTTCCCCTGGGCCCCGCCGAGCCTGCGCTTGTACCCGTACTTGTAGAGGGTGAACACCACCCCGAGGACGAAGAAGACTGCGACTATGAAGAACCAGTCGAGCCCGCCCCCATAGACCACGGCGAACCCGACCGCGGCGCTCGCCAGGAACCCCCGTGCGTCTATGGTGTTGAGGAGGACCGCCGCCAGCGCGACCCCCACGACGAGGAAGAACTCGAAGAGGGCGGTCAGCAGAGTGAGCAACTTCTCCCCGCCCCGGGCCCCCGCGTTAAATACGCAACCTTCCTGAGCATCGAGCGCCTGCGCGGACGGCGCAACGCGCGCGGCAACCTTTTTTGACGAACCCGTTTTCGCGTCCGGGGAGCTTGACGAAGGTCCTCTACGGCGTCTCCCCCGTCGGCCTCGGGCATGCGACGAGGTCGATGGCCGTGGTCGGGGAGCTCCGGAAGGCCGGAGCCGAGGTGAGGGTCTTCTCCGGAGGGAAGGCGGCCGAGTTCCTGAACGCGTGCGGGTTCGAGGCGACGGACGCCGTGGACGACGCGGGGCCGAGGGTGGTCCGGGGGGAGATGAAGGGCGCGGCGTCCTGGTACGTCAGGTCATGGCTGGCGCAGCGGCGGAACGTGAAGAGGGTGGGGGGGCTCATCGACGGCTTCCATCCCGACCTGGTGGTGTGCGACGAAGAGTTCTCAGGGATGGCGGCGGCGGAGGACAGGGGAGCAAGGCGTGTGTTCATCTCCGACGAGCTCGAGCTGGGGTTCGCGAGGTCTTGGCTGGCCAAGGCCATCGAGCGCAGGGTGGAAGGATGGTACCGGCGGCTGCAGCTGTCAGTGGACCTCCTGATCATGCCGGAGGAGGGCCAGGATCAGGGGAACAGGCGGTACGTAGGGCCGATCGTGAGGCCCCCGACGGCCGGGTGCGGAGAGGCGAGGAGGAGGCACGGGCTCCCCTCAGGGAGGATGGTCCTCCTGAGCCTGAGCGGGAGCGGGGCGGGGAGGGAGCTCGTCCCGAAGGCGATGGCTGCCGTTTCTGCCATCGGAGGCGGCGCCTTCCTCGCAGTGTCGGGGAACAGGGGGGCGTCCTTCGCGGCTGAGGGGGTCTATGACCTCGGGGTCGTCCCCGACAACCAGGACCTGGTCCGATGCGCGGACCTGGTGATAACGATGGCGGGGAAGAGCACCATCGACGAGGCGGCCGCCGCCGGGACCCCGGTCATCGCCATACCGATCAGGCACCACGCGGAGCAGGAAAGGAATGCATCCGCCCTCGGGTTCCGTCCGGAGGACGCCGAGCGGCTGGCGGAGCTGGCACGGCGGAGCATAGGGAAGAGGGGGGCGCCCCGGACGTTCAGAGGGGAAGAAGAGGCGTCTCGGCTCATCCTGTCGCTCGGGTAGCTGCCCCTGCGGGCGGTCAGCTCTGTCTGCTTCCCTTCTCTAGAAGCGCCTGGAGGGCGGAGATCATGGCGTCCTCGGCGGGGACCTGCGACAGGGCCAGGACAAGCCCTTCCTTCCGGGCAAGCTCCACGGCCAGGGGGTCGACCTCCTTGGGGCCATGGATCACCACGACCCTGGGCTTCAGCTGGGACACCCGGATTGCCACCAGGGGGCTCCTCCCCATCCCGACCTTCGTGAACACCAGGGCCCTCTCCGTCGTCGCGCCGAAGATGCGGTAGAAGTCATATCCAGAGAGGGCGTAGATTGTCTTGATGCTGTCCACCACGGTGTATCCGTAGAGCTTGACCCTGGAAGGGTCCCCTACGAGGACAGTCGCGTCGAGGGCGTCCAGGATCTTCGAAGCTTCCAGGGGGGCGTGAAACTCCCCTATCGACAGGATGGCGTCGTCCTTCTCGCTAGCCACCAGCTTCGAGACCACCCTCCCCTTCCCCTCGTCCAGCCTGACCAGCGCTTCTATGTACTTCTTGACGAACTTGACGCCGGGAGAGGGCCTCCTCCCCGACTCGTAGTCGCTCAGGACCGACGCGGACATCTCCAAGGAGTCGGCCAGGGCCTTCTGCTTGATGCCGAGCTTCTCGCGCCACGCCCTCATCGCCCGACCTGCGTCGGGGCTGGCTATGATGTCGCCCGCTATCTTCACGAGCGCGTCGGTATCCGCTGTCGATTCCAACTTCTACCTTTGCCGAACAGGACGTTTTAAGGTTTGAACGGCGCTGATCGGACGGACGTCTGCCGGGAAGGGGCGCCGCCCCCTGCCCTGATCCTCACCCCTTGGCGAGCTGCGCGACCTGTCTCTTCAGGAGCTCGAGCCCCTTCTTGATGGACTCGCCGTCCCTCGCCAGCCCGAGCTGCCTGACGAGCCGCTCCCCCAGGAGCCTGTCGTCTCCGGTGGTGAGGTCGGATATCGCGCCTTTGAGACGCGACTTCCGGAGGGCCAGCATGCCATCTATCAGCTCCTGCCCAAGGAAGGAGTAACACTCGGCCAGCTCGACCCTGGTCATCAGCTCCTGAGCTTTCGCGGTCATCATCTCCGTCTTCACCTTCGGCCACCCGGGCTGGGCCGGGTCCTTCTGCCCCTCCCTCAGGATGTCGTGGAGGACCGTGACCCCTTCCAGCCTCGCCCCGCACCCGGCCCTGCTGGCGGCGTCCAGCCCGGCCGCGATAGAGATCCCCTCGAAGCCGTTCGCCGCGCCCTTCGAAGCCTCTCTGAGCTGGGACATGACGTGGCTAGGGGACGGGACGGCCTCCCGTGAAAAGAGGAGGGCATAGGCGAATTCGTAGCTTCCGGCGAGCAGCCAGAAGTCAGCGTCCACCAAGTCCCCCTTGGCGAGGGCGGCTTCCGCGCGGGTCACGGTCTTCAGCGCGGAGGTGAGGCGGACCCTGCTCGCGGCGCCCGCGGTGCTCGAAAGGGTGGCCGTGAAGGCGGAGGACGCCGTGGAGAGGACGAGGGAAGTGTCTCTGACCGGCTTGCAGAGGGCGAGCGAGAGCGCACGCTCGGGACCGGCGGGCTTGAGTATCTCCTTTTCCGGGACGAAGTACACGTCGGCGTATATGTCTCCGATCTTGAGTGACGTCGGGGGCCTTCTGTCCCCGACCACCAGGACGTCGAACTCGCAGGAGTACCGCTGCAGCCCCGTTGCGGTGCACCCGACGAGAGCCACCGCGGCGTCCATGTAGGTGTCGAGTATCGGTCTGAGGTGCTCTGAAACCGGGCCCGTTTTCCCTTTCATCGCGCTCCCTCCTGAAAAGCCTCTGAAAACTTATGGTGCAAACGTGGCGCCGAAAAGGGAACCAAACATGAGAGATGTGGAGTTCCAGCTGCAAAGCCTCGCCAAGACATTGAAGGATTTGCAATCCACCCGCAACGCATATATACGCGACCCGGAGAGAGTTCCATGTAAGTATTTCGCTAGTGGTAACATTGTTCGCAGACAAAGATTTCTCGAGGCTGATGCGCCTGCAGAAGGCCCTGGACAAGTGCCCCAGATGCGGGAAGGGGCCGATGCTAGTCGACAATGCGGGCGGGGAGCTGTTCTGCGGGGCGTGCGGCTTCGTGGTCAAGGAGAAGATAGAGGAGGTCGGGCCCGAGTGGAGGGCGTTCTCCAAGGAGGAGAAGGACGACAGGAGCAGGGGAGGGATACCCACCTCGATCGCGATGCACGACATGGGGCTCGCCACCGTCATAGGAGGGATCAACAAGGACGCGTCGGGCAAGTCGCTCTCTGCTTCCATGAAGGCCACCGTCGAGAGGCTCAGGACATGGGACTCCCGCAGCCAGGTGCACGAGCCGGTGGACAGGAACCTGAGGCAGGCCTTCAGCGAGCTGGACAGGCTGTCTGACAAGCTTTCGGTCTCTGACGCGGTCGTCGAGAAGGCCGCCTACGTCTACAGGAAGGCCCTCGAAAGGGGGCTTGTGAGGGGACGGTCCATCTCCGCGATAATCGCCGCTTCGCTTTACGCCGCCTGCAGGGACACCCAGACCCCGAGGACCCTGAAGGACCTCGCCGCCGTCAGCAACGTCAAGAAGAAGGACATCGCCAGATGCTACCGCCTCCTTCTGAAGGAGATGGACATCAAGATGCCGGTGGTCGACCCCACGAAGTGCATCTCCAGGATCGCGTCGAAGGCGGGGCTGTCCGAGAAGACGAAGAGGAGGGCGCTTGAGATCCTGAAGCGGGCGGAGGAGACCAGAATCTCGGCCGGGAAGGACCCCATGGGGCTCGCGGCCGCAGCACTCTACGTCGCCTGCACCCTCGAGGGAGAGGACAAGACCCAGAAGGACGTGGCCGAGGCGGCCGGGGTCACCGAAGTCACGATAAGGAACAGGTACAAGGGCCTCAGGTCAGCGCTAGGGATCTAGCTGCAGGCTCAGGCCGTAACAGTCGGTACAGGCAACTTCGCCAAAGCCAGGACGGCCCTTCAGTCTTCGCGGACCAGCCGCTCTTTCCCCCTCTGGGCGAGCTTGTCCCGGGGGTAGAGGTCGGGGTAGTTGGCGGAGAGGATGTCGACGTACTTCTCCGTCTCCTCGTCGTTCATGAACTGGAACATGTACCTCCCTGAGTAGGGCTCGTATGGGCCCTCCCGCCTCATGAACTCGATGTGGATCAGAGGGTCCCCGCGGGAGATCGTGATTGGGGTCCGCTCGTTGCTGAGGTTCACCAGCTCCAGGGCGAGCCTCCCCACGAACCCGCTGTGCACCTTCACGGAGTTGAGGAAGGACAGCCCGAGCCTCCCGAACTTGCTCTTCGAAGTCAAGTGCGCTACCGTGTCTGGGGGGGTGAACACAATCTCCCTCGACACCATGTTCCTGTGCTCCAGGTAGTGGAGGGTCCTGTCTTCCCTCACCGTCAGGACGTAGCCGTCGCCGTCGAAGGCCGAGTCGTCCGAGGGATAGATGCAGCCGTACTTTCCCACCATCTCCTTCAGCAGGGGCGCGCCTATCACCGTCATGTCGACGAGGGAGGGGCCGTTTCTACCCCCTTATCAATGAAACCTGCTTCCGGCCGGGCCTGCCGCGCCAGGAGCCACTTGACGGAGAGGTACGTCACCAGGACGAAGCTGGCGATCCCTATCAGGTAGATCACGTCGAAGTCGTACAGGAACTGCAGGACGTACTCCGTGGTCGCAGAGTTCGCGGGGATCCCGAACGCAGACTGGCCGAAGTACGAGTAGACTGTCCCCAGGTAGTCGACCCCCCAGTGGGTCAGGATCGCCGCGGGGAGGCCGTACTTCACGTAGAGGTATCCCAGGACGACCCCTCCCCAGAGGGCATAGGGGAACTTCGCCCAGGTCCACCCCCCGCTCCCCCCCACGCAGTTCACGTGGCAGACCCCGAATGTCACTGCGCTCCCGGCGAATGCCGCCCAGAATATCGCCGTCGCCACCCCTCCGACGGCCGCCCCCTCGAACAGGACGGACGGGCGCCATAGCGCCTTCAGCGCCGTCTTGAAGGGCCGCCCCGCCGAGAGTATGAACGCCACCACCCCGATGAGGACCACCCGGAACCCGACCTCCTCCCTCAGGGGGGCCATGGTCAGGGAGCCGAACACCAGGAGGGGGTCGGCGTTGCTGAAAGGGTTGCCGACCGACCCGAGGAGCGCCTGTGATATGCTCGTGATGACCACCCCCGTGAAGTTGAGGAAGCCGATGGCGATCAGCACCACGAAGAGGGGGCTCTTCATGAGCCCGCCGACCCCCCCGGTGAAGGCGTCCTTCGTAGCCTGCCACGGACGGGTCTTCTGCAGGCCTGTGTAGGTGATGAGCGCCGCGTATATCGCCAGAAGGAGGACGAAGAGCCCCCCGAACGCGACCGGATACGGTATCATCAGGGGCGCGGGCCCGACCCAGAGGTAGGTGTAGACCAGCGACGAGGGCGACAGCTGCGTCGACAGCCCCCCGTGGAAGACGGCGTACGCCCCGGCGGGGAGGCTGAAGACGGCGAGCGCCAGGGTGAACAACAGGAGAGCCAGGATCGTCCCTGCGACCAGCACGGTGCCTACCCGCATTCCGCGCACCGCAGGCTCCAGCTCACTTGTCACCCTTGACCGGGCCCTCGAGGTAGACGGAGCCGGAGTATTTGCACTTCCGGCAGTAATATTCGGCGGGGATTATCCCCAAGAGGTCCTTGTTGCTGGTGGCGAGCGGGCTCAGGCACCTCGGGCAGAGCTTCGTCGCAGGGGAGAAGGGGCTCCTCCTCGCGAGTACGGGCTCCCGTTCGTCGCGCCCCTCCTCCGTCGCCATGATGCTCGGCGGGTTACGCGGGCTTAAAACCGTTCGAGCAGCGAGTGCTTCTGTGATCCCGGAGCCGTGCTATGCGTGCGGAGAGGAGATGGTTGCCATCCAGGCGTGCAAGCTGAGGTGCGGGAACTGCGGGGCGCTCCTGGACTGTGAAGACATCTCAGGCCTGCCGAGGTAGGCATGAATCAGCGCGCTATCTGCCGGGCCGCCTGCCCTTCGTCGAACAGGCTGAAGGCCTCGTCGGCGCTCCTCCCCTCGTGCACCACCGCCCTCACCGCCTTTATCATCCCCACGGGGTCGGACGACTGGAAGATGTTCCTCCCCATGTCGACGCCGCTGGCCCCCTCGGCCATGGCGTTATGGGCGAGGACGAGCGCGTCCCGCTCGGGGAGCTTCTTGCCTCCGGCTATCACCACGGGGACCGGGCAGCCGTTCACCACCTTGCGGAAGTCCTCGCAGTAGTAGGTCTTGACGAGGCTCGCGCCGAGCTCGGCGGATATCCTGCATGCGAGCCCGAGGTACCTCGCGTCCCGGGCCATCTCACGGCCCACGGCCGTGACCGCGAGGACGGGCATCCCGTACCGCTCTCCTTCGTTGACCAGCTCGGCCAGGTTCGCCAGCGTCTCCTTCTCGTGCTCGGAGCCGACGAAGACAGACACAGCCACGGCGGAAGCGTTGAGCCTGATCGCCTCTTCGATGGAGGTGGTGACCACCTCGTCAGAGAGCTCCTTCAGGACGCTTGTCCCTCCTGACACCCTGAGGACGACAGGGACTCCCAGGTCCGGGTCGACAGAGGTCCTGAGGACGCCTCGGGTCAACATCAGGGAGTCGGCGTAGGGGAGCAGCGGGGTGATGGTCTTCCTCGGGTCCTCCAGCCCCGTGGTGGGCCCCTGGAAGTATCCGTGGTCGACGGCCAGCATGACCGTCCTCCCGCCTTTCATCAGCCGTTCGACCCTGTTCTTCAGCCCCCAGCTCACGACCTGTCTTCTCCTGGCCCGTCTCCTCCCAGCCGCATAATAAAGGGAGCGGGGCTCAGGGGGTCACCACTACCTTCATCCCCGCCCCGCTGGAAGCCGTCTCGAGGGCGCGGTCGAACTCAGAGAGGCGGAACCTGTGGGTCACGAGGGCGCCGAACTCGTCCCCCCGCGACGCGAGAACGTTCAGGGCCGCCTTCGTGTCTGCTTCGGAGGCGCCGTAGCTGGTGGTCAGCTCCTGCTCCGCGTTGTAGAGGGCGCTGATGTCGTAGTCGAGGACCGACCCCTTCGGCGGGACCCCGAACAGGCAGACCCTTCCCCCCTTGCGGACGGAACGGAGCCCCTGAAGGATGGCCGCCTTGTTCCCGGACGCGACGATCGCGACGTCTACCCCTCTCCCCCCTGTCTCCCGGGCGGCGGCCTCCGGGACGTCGGACTTCGAGGCGTCGACGACGACCGCGGCGCCGAACTTCTCGGCGAGCTTCAGCCTCACTTCGCTGACGTCGCTCACCACGACCTTCGACCCGACCGGACTGAGCAGGAGGGTGTGCATCATCCCCACCGGCCCCGCCCCGGCGACCAGGACCGACTCTCCCGGCTCGACGTGGGCTTTCCTGACGGCCCTCACGCAGCAGGCGAGGGGCTCGATGAGCGCCGCGACCTCCCACCCCATGGCGTCCGGGAGCTTCAGCACCCCGCCTCTTTCGGCGTTCCACCTCGGCACCAGGATCCGCTCCGAGAACCCGCCTGGGGAGAGGTTGCTCGTCCTGTACTCCTTGCACATGGTCTCGTTCCCCGACTTGCAGAGGTAGCAGCTGTAATCGGGGACGTGGTGGTGAGGGAAGACCCTGTCGCCCGCCTTCAGCCCCCTTACCCCGGCCCCGACTTCGTGCACCACTCCCACCGCCTCGTGCCCGATGACAGGCATGGACGCCGTGTACTCCCCACGTATCTTCTCGATGTCCGTGCCGCAGAGCCCGCAGGCCTGCATGTCCACCACCAACTCCCCCTCGCCCGCCCTGGGCTCCTCCAGGTCGACGGTCTTCGGCGCGAAGCCGTGGCCGCCGGGGAGGGGCGCCAGGACTACCGACTTCATCTGGTGGGCGTGCGGCGTGCCGGGCGATATAAGCCGAGCGCGGTGGCGGCGAGGATCCCCTCCCCTCCGACGCCGCGCGGGGGCGGGCGCCGGCCCCGAAACCTCTTAACCTTCGCCGCGCGGTCGGTCCGACGCCGTGGGGCTCCCGGAGAAGATCAAGAAGATAGAGGACGACATCCACAAGACGCAGGTCAACAAGAAGACCGAGCACCACATCGGGCTCCTGAGAGCCAAGCTGGCGAAGCTGAAGTCGGAGATGGAAGAGCAGCAGACGAGGAGGTCGGGGAGCCGGCTCGGGTTCGACGTCAAGAAGTCGGGGGACGCGACGGTGGTCCTGATAGGGCTCCCGAGCGTCGGGAAGTCGACCCTCCTCAACCGCCTGACCAACGCGAAGTCGAAGGTGGCGGCTTACCAGTTCACCACGCTGGACGTCGTCCCCGGTGTCATGGAGCACAACGGAGCCAAGATCCAGATACTCGACCTCCCCGGGATAATCAAGGGCGCTTC
Source organism: Nitrososphaerota archaeon (assembly GCA_029785825.1). Classification (NCBI taxonomy): domain Archaea; kingdom Thermoproteati; phylum Nitrososphaerota; species Nitrososphaerota archaeon. The sequence continues at coordinate 768,411 of JAFLYY010000001.1, forward strand.
GTCCGGCAAGGGGCTCGGGAAGAGGGTCCTGTCAGTTGCGAGGAGCGCCGACCTGGTCCTCTTCGTCGTGGACGTCTTCCAGCCCGAGGCGAGGGACCTGCTCGCAAGGGAGCTCAGGACGACCGGGGTCAGGGTGGACGAAGCCCCCCCGAACGTCGTCATAGAGAAGGTGGACTCGGGGGGGATAAGCGTCGCAGCCCTGGTGAAGATGACCAAGATGAGCGAGTCCCTCGTGAAGGACATACTCCGGGTCTACGACGTCAACGGCGCGAGGGTGGTCATACGGGAGGACATCGACGACCAGCAGCTGGTGGACGTCCTCTCTGGGAACAGAGTCTACGTCCCGTCGCTGACCGTGATGAACAAGGTCGACCTGGTGAACGCGGGGTTCACGAGCGAGGTTTCGCGCAAGCTCTCCTACAGGTTCGTCCCCGTCTCGGCCGAAGCCGGGGTGAACATCCAGGCGCTGAAGGAGGAGATATACAGGAGGCTGGACTTCCTCCGCGTCTACATGCGGAGGAGGACGGGAGAGACGGACTTCGAGGAACCCATGGTGGTAAAGGGGGGCGCGACCATAGGCGACGTCTGCGACAGGGTGCACAGGAACATGAAGGACGAGTTCAGATACGCGCAGGTCTGGGGGAAGAGCGTGAAGTTCGGCGGCCAGCGCGTGGGGATGACGCACCGGCTCATGGACCAGGACGTCCTGACCATAGTGACGAAGTAGATGGCGGGGAACGACCCGACGGCCATCGGGGGGCTGATCCTGCTCGGAGGGGTCCTTGCGCTCTTGTCAGGGAGCGAGCTTGCCGGCATCTTCCTGGTCGTGGCGGGGGGCCTCCTTCTGGCGACGGGGTTATGGCGAAGGCGAGCCCGCCGGGAAGGACAGAGGTCTCAGGCGTGAGCGGGAAGTCCGGCCAAGGGATGGCAGGCAGAAGCTGGCAGCGGACCAGTCGCTGCAGACCGTCGTCGAACCTTCGCCCATCTGCCGGAAATTCCACCTTTCGATAGACCGCAACGGCGCTGTCAACTCAAGGGATGAATTGAGCCGGCGCTCTAGCTTCGCTGCTTTCTCACGGTCTGAGGGGATGATGCCTCCCACGCTACACGGGACCTCGCAAGTTCATGGAACGTGCAAGGACGTCCCTCCCTGTGATTCTTTACGGGGCGTATGTCTGCCTCTGCTCAAACAGTTTGAGGAGGGCGTCGAGGACTCTTGAGCCCCTGCTGGAGAGGTCTCACGAGGCCGTCCGTCAGTGGGTCCAGAGGCTGGCTCCCATCTGCGACAGGCTCGACGTCGACAGGAGGAGGGTGCGACGAGTCTTCGTCGACGAGACCATGGTCCGCATCAGGGGGGGCATGGGTCTGGGTCGCCTACGAACCGTCTCTGAAGAGGTTCCTCCCCTTCCGGATCTCCTTCAATCAGTCCACTTTGGACGCCTACCTCTTCCTGAGGGAGCTCAGGAACAGGTATGGGAGGAAGCCTGTGTGGACCGACGAGGGGGTCTGGCACCTCGAGGCGTGCAGGTGGGCGAGGCTGGAGCATCGCGTCTACCCGGTCCGGTGGAAGAACCTCATCGAGAGGATGAACCAGGCCCTCAAGGACAGGCTGGAGAACTTCGACGACCTCTTCCCCTGCTTCGAGGAGGGGCGCGACCATCGGCACGTCAGCAACTGGGTCGGCGTCTACAGGTTCTTCCACAACGTCATCAGAGAGTGGGGCGGCAGACCAGAGTATCAGAGGTCCATTCAGACCATCTCGGGGGCCCTAGCTCGGCAGCGCCACCGCAACCACAATCACGCTTTTATACCAGATTGAGCCCATAAAGGGCAATCACACATGGTGCTGGAAGCCGACCTGGCTCTGGTAGAGGAGGTCCTTCAGTTCATCGGGGTCTTCGTGTCCTTCTCGATAGCGTTCGTGGCGTACAAGGGGGTCAGGCAGACGGACAGCAGTTCGTTGCTCAGGCTCGCCCTAGCGTTCGTGTTCCTCGGTCTCGGGTTCCTGGTGGAAAGCGTGGTCGGGCTGGGGCAGGTCGTCCCATACCTTTCGACCACCGCCGCCACGGTCGTGGTGGGGGGGCTGCTCCTGGAGACGACGGGGTACTTCTTCCTCGCGTTCTCCCATGTGGTGGACGTGATGCTCTCCAAGAGGGCTGGAGCGGCGTTGCTCGTCTTCCCAGTCATCACCCTGAGCGGGCTCCAGCTCTCGAACATCCTGAGCATCCTCTCCTTCTACTTCGTCATGTACGGCGTCGTGGAGACCGTCTACTCCTACGCTAGGACGAGGAAGCCCGACACCCTCCTCATAGCCGTCGGCCTGTCCATGATAGGGCTCGGGACGTTCTTCCAATGGTTATCACTTGTGTACCAATATGTCGGGGTTCTTTCACTACTGCAGATTATACTCCAGGAGATGGGTTTGCTCATGTTGTTCACCCCTGTGCTGAGGTTCGCAGTGGGAGGAGTGAAGGTAGATGGTACAGTATAGGACCCAGGTAAAGATAATCGCCGACGTGCTGGTCACAGCTCGGGACATGAACACCGAAGGGGCTGGCGTGGGGGTCACCGCGCTAGTCCGGAAGGCGAACATGTCGTACACCAGGATGTCAAAGCTCCTTTCGGAGCTCGTGGGGTCGGGGCTGCTCCTCGAGCTCGACGGAGAGAGGATTTCAAAGTACATGATCTCCGAGAAGGGGAAGCAGTTCCTCGTCGCCTACTCGTCCTTCCAGGACTTCGCCCAATCTTTCGGGCTAAGACTGTAAGCCGGCGTGCGCCGGGGAAACCGGTTTATACTCCAGCCTGAGGCCTCATCCTGATGATTGGCGTAGCCGGAGCGGGGAGGATAGGGGCCCAGTCGGCGCTCGAGATAGCGTCCATGGGGCTGGACGATGTCGCTCTTGTCGACATCGTCCCGGGGCTGGCCGAGGGGGAGGCCCTCGACATCAGCCACAAGCTCTCTGACGCGGGGGTGGACGTGGACGTCAAGGGGTCCACGGACTATTCTGTCCTGGACGGAGCCGAACTGGTGGTGATAGCAGCGGGGATGGGAAGGAAGCCCGGGATGACGAGGATGGACCTGCTGGCGAAGAACGCAGGCATAGTGAGCACGGTCACCAAGGAGGTGGCGAAGCACGCCCCCGACGCGGTCCTTCTGGTCATGACCAATCCGATGGACGTCCTCACCTACGTCACGCTGAAGGCGTCAGGGTTCCCGAAGCAGAGGGTGGTCGGCCAGGGAGGGCTCCTCGACATGTCGCGGTTCAAGTACGTCTTGGCGAGGAAGCTGGGGGTCTCGAGAGGCTCCATCACATCTCTTGTCGTCGGCGAGCACGGGGAGAACATGATCCCCCTCGCGAGCCACACCTACGTCGGCGGGGTCCCTCTCGGCACCCTGCTCAGCGAGGCGGAGGTGCAGCAGGCCATCGACGACACGCGGAAGGTGGCGGCAGACGTCATAGCGAAGAAGGGGGCGACGGTCTTCGCGCCCGGGCGCGTCGTGGCCCGCATGACGAAGGCCATCGTCGACGACACCAAAGAGGTCATCCCGGCGTCCGCCTACCTCGAGGGGGAGTACGGGCTGAGCGGCCTGTGCATCGGGGTCCCGTTGAAGCTCGGCCGGGGCGGCATAGAGAAGATCTACGAGCTGAAGCTCACGGACAAGGAGAGGGACTGGTTCAACAGGGGCGCGGACACCCTGAGGGACGCAATCGCCAACCTGAAGTTCTGAGCTTGCCCCAGACGCCGTCCACGACCAGCGCCGCCCATGGCCGCCGTGAGGCCCAGGGGTGCCCGGGCCCCGACGAGAAAGCCTAAGAACCGTCTGCGTCGGCGGTCGAAACGCGTTGCTCATCATCGTCCTCACGAAAGGGGTCCCCGCCAGGACTACCCAGGCCGTGCAGATGGGAGGCGTGCTCAACCGGGAGGCGATGGAGCTTGTCCTGAACCCCCACGACGCCAAGGCGGTCGAGGCCGCGGATTACGTGAAGAGGCGGGTCGGGGGGAAGACGGTGGCGCTCAGCATGGGCCCGGACATGAAGCTGGTCCCCCTGATGAAGCCCCTCTACATGTCGGAGGTGTCCGGCGTGGACGAGGAGTACGTCCTCAGCGACAGGAAGATGGCAGGGGGCGACACCCTGGCGACGTCGTACGCCGTCGCTCTCGGGGTGAAGAAGGTCGTCGAGAGGCACACAAAAGCGATCGAAGAGCTGGAGGAGGCGATAAAGAAGGCCGGCTACTCGGAGGCGGTGAAGGCCAAGGCGAAGGAGCTCTACGCAGCCAACCTCCTCCCGAACAGGGTCTACAGCGACCTCCCGTCCGTGAACGGGACGACAGTGTCCAGGTTCCTTGCAGGTGACATCACGTCGAGCGGCGCCGTGCAGGAGCTCGAAGCAGAGAAGGCCAGGGTCTCGCGTTTCATGGTGCTCAGCGGGATCAAGACCACCGATGGCGAGACGGGGAGCGTCGGCCCGCAGGTGGCGGAAGGGATCTCGGAGCTCCTGGGGACGGTGGTGCCGCACGCCACCTACGTCGAGGATTTCGACGTGGACCCGGGCACGTCCACCGTCGCCTCGCGGCGCATGATCGGGTACCTCTCGCAGAAGCTCGAGATGCAGCTCCCTGCTCTCCTGACGGTGGCGGCTGAATACAGGCCGAGGGCCGCTCCGGCGGCGGGGATGAAGGAGGTGCGCGCCAACTGCTACAAGGGGAAGGTGTACCAGCCGTTCAAGTGGACGGCCGAGGACATAGGCGCGGACCCGAAAAAGATCGGGCTCGTCAACTCGCCCACCATCGTGGGGACCGGGATAGACATAGGCAAGCCCCCCGTGCAGAAGATGGTGGGGTCGACGCAGGTCTTCCTGAAGGCGGTGGAGAAGACGGAGTTCGAGGGCAAGGCCTACGGGCCCTATTCGCGGGGGGACGTGGCCGCCGACATCCCTGAGGGGCTCGCGGCCATGCTGAGGGCCGACGGGAGCGTCGGGGTCTTCGACGTCCCGATGCTGGTGGAGGAGCTGACCTCTTGAGCGACGACTCGAAGGGGGTCTGGGTCTACCTCCAGCACGGGAAGGCGGGGCTGACCGTCCCGTCCCTGGAGCTCATCGCCGCGGGAAGGTCTGTCGCCGACAAGATAGGCCAGGAGGTGGTGGGGGTCATCCTCGGGAGCGGCCTCGACGAGATGGGCGAGATGGCGGTGCAGAGGGGGGCGGACAGGGTGATTCTCGTCGACTCTCCGGACCTCGAGACGTACTTCAACCTCGCCTATGCAGACGCGATCTACTCCCTTGTGAAGGAGAGGAAGCCGTACGCCCTCCTCATCACGGCCAACGAGGTGGGGAAGGACATCGCCGGGAGGGTCGCTTACCGGGTCCCGACCGGGCTGGCCACGGACAACGTACAGCTCGCGGTGGAAGACTACTCCAACCCTGTCCTCGGACAGTTCAAGGACCTGCTCATACAGGTGAGGCCTGACTTCGGCACCAGGCTCGCCAGGATCTACACCCCCCGTCACAGGCCGCAGATGGCCACCGTGAGGCCAGGGAGCTTCACCCCGCTCGACCCCGACCCGAATAGGAAGGGGAAGGTGGAGAAGGTCCCGTTCAAGGCCCCCGGGTACCCGGCCAGGGTGACCGAGGTCGTCGAACTTCCGCCGCCGACCCCTGACCTGGCTGGGGCTGACGTCGTCATAAGCCTCGGGCTGGGGATCCTGAAGGACGGGAGCGGGAGCCCGAAGGACCCCCGAGACGCGTACCGGCTGGCGCTCGACCTGAAGTCTGCTTTCGAAGCCCGCGGGATGAAGGCGGAGATAGGGGCGACGAGGGCCCTCATCTACGCTGAGCTCAAGGAACTGGAGGGGACGATAGGAAAGAACAACCAGGTCGGGCAGACCGGGGCCACCGTGAAGCCGAAGGTCTACGTCGCCGCCGGGATAAGCGGGGCGCTGCAGCACCGGGTCGGGATGCAGAATTCCGCGAAGATAGTGGCCATCAACACAGACCCCGAGGCTCCCATCTTCAAGATAGCACACTACCCTGTGGTAGGGGACCTGTACGAGGAGCTCCCGAAGCTCGCGGATGCCGTAAGGAGGGGTGCGGTTGCAGGCTGAGTACGACGCCATAGTAGTGGGGGCGGGCCCCGCCGGGTCCGCGGCTGCCCTGTCGCTCGCAAGGAAGGGGGCGGACGTCCTGATGCTGGAGAAGGCGAGGGTCCCCGGCGAGCGGAACATGACCGGGGGGGTGATCTACGGCGACTTCCCCGGAGATTGGGGGCTGATACAGCTCGTCCCGGACTTCGAGTCTACCGCGCCCCTCGAGAGGCGCATCATCTCCCACGAGGTGGTCATCCTGGACAAGCCGGACTATGCGAAGGGGACCAGCAGATACTACAAGCTCTCCAAGACCTCACTCCCCACCAAGATGGGGCTCTTCCCTCTCGGCTTCGAGACGGGGCACGACTACTCGGTCCTCAGGCGCTCGTTCGACAGGTGGTTCGCCGGGGTGGCGGTGCAGGCCGGGGCGATGCTGTCGGCGGGGACGACCGTGGAGGGGCTCATGACCGAAGGGGGCGCGGTGGTGGGGGTCAGGACCACGAAGGAGGAGCTCAGGGCGAAGCTGGTCATCGACGCGTCGGGGGTCACCTCGAACCTGGTGACCGAGGCCGGGCTGAGGGGGAGGCTCACCCCCAGGCAGCTCTATCACGGGATAAAGAGGGTCTACAAGCTCGACCCCGCCGCCATAGAGCAGAGGTTCAGGGTGCACGACGCCGAGGGGAGGGCCATCTTCTTCCTCGGGGACTTCATGAACGAGATCGGGGGCGGGGCGTTCGTCTACACCAACAGGGACACGCTCTCGGTCGGGCTCGTCGTCTCCATGGACTCGCTGATCCGGAGGACGACGGAGCACTTCGACCAGGTGGGGAAGCTCATCGACGTCCTGGACGCCTTCGAAGAGCACCCCATGGTCGCCGAACTCCTGGAGGGGGGACGGGCGGTCGAGTACTCGGCCCACAACATCCCCAAGGGGTACAAGGCGCTCCTGAAGCGGCCGTACGCCGACGGGTTCCTGGTAGCCGGGGACGCTCTCGGGTCCTTCGTCAAGATAGGCCCGATGATAGACGGCATGAGGAGGGCGATCACCTCCGGGATGATGGCGGCGTCGACCTATCTGGAGGCGCGCGCGTCAGGGTCGTTCAGGGCCAAGAACCTGTCGAGGTACAAGGACTTCCTCGGGCCCATCTACGAGGACGTCGGCAGGTCGGGGAGGGACGGTTTCATTACGGAGAGCTCGTTCACTTACCATACGCTCCCGCGGGTGCTCTTCGGGACGAGGTTCATGTCGAGCGTCCACCGGTTCGAGCCGAAACCGGACGGGAGGCCCCGGCGGGACGCCGTCGCCCGGGTGCAAGAAGGGACCGGGCTGCTGGTCTACGACGAGGACGAGTCGTACTCGCACATACGGGTGGACCCGGCGCTGGCCTCGAAGTCCCTCACCAAGCCATGGGTCCCCGCCTGTCCCACCAACTGCTACACGATATTCACACCGAAGGGGGTGTTCGCGTCGTTCAAGGACCTCTTCGACCACAACCTCGCCCAGAACGGAGGGGACAGGGGGAAGGCGCTGTCCCGAACCCTCGAGGATATCGGGTCGTCGGAGCTCAGGTTCGACCACGTCGCGTGCGTCGCTTGCGGGACCTGTGGCGCCATCGGACCTCCCGAGATGGTCACTTTCGGCCACGAGAGGGACGGCCACGGGGTCAGATACAGGTTCGGCTAGAAGGTCGGCTCCCCTCCCGGACCGCCGTGGTCCCGTCAGAGTTCCAAGGCCCGTCAGCGCGAGCCTTTTCCGCCGAAGGGCCTTCAAATAGGGCGAGGAGTGCCGTGCCGGCATGGATGTCCCGAGGGTCTCCCTGGCGCAGATCGAGGACGCGGCCGCCAGGATACGGGGGTCGGTCTACCGAACCCCGCTGGTCCCGTCTTCGCGCTTCGACGCCGGCTCCGTGCTGCTCAAGCTCGAGTGCCTGCAGCCGACCGGGAGCTTCAAGGTGCGGGGCGCCTGGAACATGATGAGCAGGTCGGGGAGGGAGGAGATGAAGCGGGGGTTCGTGACAACATCGGCCGGGAACCACGGCCAGGCGGTCGCCTGGAGCGCCAAGAAGCTCGGGGCCGCCTGCACGGTGTACGTCCCCACCGACGCCGTCCAGCGGAAGGTCGACTCCATGGAGTCGATGGGCGCGAAGGTGGTCCGCCGGCCCCACCATGAGATAATGGAGGCCATGGCCGACGACAGGATGACGAAGCTCGGGATGACGTTCGTCCACCCGTTCGGAGACCCGTTGGTGGTCGCCGGCCAGGGGACCGTCGGCCTCGAGATACTCGAAGACTTCCCGGGGGTGAAGAGCGTCGTCGTCCCTGTGGGGGGCGGGGGGCTGGTGTCGGGGATAGCGCAGGCCGTCAGGGCGAAGAGCCCTGGGGTGAAGGTATACGGGGTCCAGGCCGAGGGGGCGGCACCGCTGCCAGAGTCGCTGGCGACGGGGAAGGCGGTGGACGTGGGGGAGCCCCACACCATCGCCGACGGCATAGGGGCCACCAGGGCGTACGACTACATGCTCCCGCTCCTCCGGGAGAACCTCGAAAGGGCGTTCACCGTGAGCGACGAAGAGATCAGGGCGGCGATGAGGAGGCTGCTCCTGGAGTCGCACGTCGCCCCGGAGCCTGCCGGCGCGGCTTCGTTCGCCTGCCTCCTGAAGCACCGGGGGGAGATCCCGGGGCCGGCCGCGTGCGTCGTCAGCGGGGGGAACGCCGACCCCGCCCTCCTGGCGTCTTTGCTCTCCTAGCCGGGGTCGCGCGTTGAAGGCCCTCTTCGTCGGCGCGGACCTGGTGTCCGGCATACTCGGGATGAAGGACTGCGTCGAGGTGATAGAAGGCTGCTTCCGGGCCATGGCGAGGGGGGACGCGGGGTTCCCCCCGCGGTCCGCCATGCCCTATCCGTCCGGGAAGGGGGTTCTGGGGATGATGCCAGGATACCTGGAGAAGGAGGGGGTCTTCGGTGTGAAGGCGACCTCGGTCTTCCCGGGGAACTTCGGGACCAGGTTCGAGTCGCACCAGGGGGCCGTGCTGCTCTTCGAGTCAGACCACGGGAGCCTCCTGGCGGCCGTGGACGCCGCCTCCGTCACGCGCATCCGGACAGGCGCCGCGAGCGCCGTGGCGACGAGGGCGCTGGCGAGGCGGAGTTCGAGGGTTCTGGCCATCCTCGGGTCCGGGACCCAGGCTTCGAGCCACCTGGAGGCGATGACTACGGTCGTCCCGGGGATCGCGGAGGTCAGGGTCTGGTCGAGGAACCCGGCCAACGCGAAGAGGTTCGCGGATGCCGCCAGGGGGAGCGGATTGGAAATCAGGGAGTGCCAGGGGGGAGAGGAAGCCGTCCGCGGCGCCGACCTGGTCTGCACGGTCACCGGGGCGACGTCTCCGGTCCTGATGGGAAGATGGCTGGCCCCCGGTACCCACGTGAACGCCGTCGGGGCTTCCAGGCCCCCGTCCCGGGAGCTGGACAGCGAAGCGGTGAGGAAGTCGCGCTTGTTCGTAGACTCCAGGGAGTCGGCGGAGCTGGAGTCGGACGACTACCTCGTCCCCCTGAGAGAGGGGGCCATAGGAGAGGGGCACATACTGGGCGAAGTGGGGGAGGTCCTCGAAGGGAGGGTCAGGGGCCGGACCGGTGACTCGGACGTCACGGTCTTCAAGTCGCTGGGGGTCGCGGCCGAAGACATTTCCGCCGCCTATTTCGTCTACCGCCGCGCCTCCGAGCTCGGCGTCGGGACCGTGGCGGAGTTCAGCTCGGAGAGATAGCGCCCGGTGGGCCTCGAACTCTAAATACCATCCATCGGCGGGGCCGAATCCGATGCCGCACCAGTTGGAACCGTTGAAGAGGACGATACAGCAGCACGAGGATTGGAGGCTGAGGGAGTGCCTGAACCTGATCCCTTCCGAGAACAGGGGGAGCGACCTGATGAAGTCGATGTACCTGACGGACTTCGGGAACAGGTACACGGCGCCGGACCGGTTTTACAGGGGGACGAGGTACGCCGACGAGCTCGTCACCCAGACCCAGGACCTGGCGCGGAAGGTGTTCAACGCCCGGTACGCCGACGTCAGCCCGCTCTCCGGGCATGTCGCCAACGCCGCGGTCCTCCTCGCGCTCACGAAGCCCGGGGACAAGGTGGCTTCAACCTCTCCCGATGACGGCGGGTATCCAGGCATATCCCAGGACGGGCTCGGCGGGCTCCTGGGGCTCCAGAACGTCTACTTCCCATACGACCGGGCGGCTGTTGGGGTGGACCCCGCGGGGTCCGTGGAGCTCCTGAAGTCCGAGAGGCCGGCGGTCGCCTTCTTCGGCTCGAGCCACATCGTCTTCCCCTATCCGGTCCGGAGGCTCTCGGACGCAGCGGAGGGGGTGTGCGTCTACGACGGGTCGCACGTGCTCGGGCTCATAGCCGGAGGGGAGTTCCAGGACCCTCTCAGGGAAGGGTGTCCGATCCTCATAGGGTCCACCCACAAGAGCCTCCCCGGCCCGCAGGGAGGGATCATCCTCTCCAACAACGAGGAGGCGTTCGAGGCCGTGTCAGGGAAGGTCTTCCCGGGGGTGGTCGACAACATCCACCTGAACAGGGTCGCCGCCCTCGCGGTTTCGCTCCTCGAGATGCAGGAGTTCGGGAAACAGTATGCCCAGGCGGTGGTGAAGAACTCGCGGGCCCTGGCACAGACGCTGGCAGCGGAAGGGGTGAAGGTGAGGGGCGCGGGACAGGGGTACACGAAGTCGCACCAGGTCCTCCTCGACTATGAGGCGGGGAGGTTAGGACCGCTTTCGCAGAGGCTGGAGCAGGCGAACATCATAGTCGACGAAGGCGGGAGGCTCGGCACGGCGGAGCTCACCCGGATGGGGTACGGGCCGCAGGAGATGGAGGTGGTGGCCGAGCTGGTCGCCCTGATAGTCCTCGGGAAGAAGCCCGCAGACTTCGTCCTGAAGAAGGTGAAATCTCTCGTCCGGCAGTTCCAGCAGCCGCGGTTCGTCCTGTCGTAGCCGCCGGGGCCCTGGCTATCGGTGCGCGATGCCGAGAGAGTCGTCCGTGAGCTTCATCGACTCGTCGCGGGTGTAGCCGCCGGCGAGCGCCCTGATGGCGTCGACGTTCTCGGGGACGACTATCGCCTCCTGGTGGACCCCCAGGAAGAGGTAGGCCTCTCTGTCCTCCACGGTCACAGAGTCCTTCCAGACCGTCGCCTCGTAGACGTCGTTCCTGTCCCTCCCCTTCTCCCTCGCCCAGTCCATCACGTTCGCCGTCGACTTGAACCCCGACTTGCCGTCCACCATGTTCATCCTCGGCGCGGCTTGGAGCGCCTCCGCCACTTCGTCCGCCGTCGCGTCCTTCTTCAGGGTGAGGATGACGCTGTGGAGGTGCATGTGGGTGGTGGGGACCTTGAATGCCATGGTCACGACAGGGATCCCCTTCAGGACGGTTTGGACGTCTGGGGCGTGATGCGAGGGGACGGTCGTCGGGTCGAGCACTACCGCGTCTATCGGGCCCTTCTTCACGTCGTCGGGGTCCGTCGCCCTCCGGGCGAGGACGGCCCTGGCCTTCGACACGCCCACCCCCTTGTCTACGGCGCCGATCGTCCTGCAGAGCCCTGTGGTGTTGCACGAAACGACCCTGACCATCGGCTTGCCTACCGCCTTTTCGAAGTTGCACTGTGCGACGAACGACCCGTCCGTCAGTTCGTGTTCTTCCCCCCCTTGGAAGATGGCTTTCACCCCCGCCTGCTGGTAGGCTGCCCTGTTGGTCACGCCGCTCCCCTCCGGGGCGCCGTCGATCACCACGTCTACCCTCTGGAGCAGGTCGTTGAGGGTCCCCTTCAGGTTGTACCCCGCGGCGTTGAACGCCTGCAGGCTCTTCATGTCGAGGGCGTAGATCGGTATCCCCTTCTCCTTGGCGACTGCGTACTTGTAGTGCGGATGCGCCCCCGTCACGCCGACCAGTTCCATGTCCTTCTGCTTCCGCACCGCGTCCGCGACCCTCCTCCCTATGGTCCCGTACCCGTTCACCCCCACCTTGATCATGCCGGTCACCGGGGCGTCTCTCCTCGGTTTATCAGGCTACGCGCCCCCCTTTCCCCCACCTGTCAGCCGCCCGCTCGAGCGCGTCTATGAGCGGGAGCCTCTTCCCTGCCAGGTACTGGACGAGGGCCCCTCCTGCCGTGCTGACGTGGTCGACCTGGTCGTGCACCCCGTACTTCTTGAGGGCGGTGGAGAGGTGCCCCCCGCTGATTATCGTGGTCCCGAGCGAGGACGCCATCGCCCTGAGGAGCCCCTCTGTCCCCAGGCTGAACCCGTCCCACTCGAAGGCTCCGGGGGGGCCGCTCATGAAAACCGTCCCCGCCCCCTTGATGTAGTGCGAGTAGCGGTCCACGGACTTCGGCCCGATATCCAGGATCTGGGCCCCTGACCCTAGCTGCGCCGGGTCAACGTCCTTCCTCCCGTCCTCCCGTCTTATCCCAACGTCGACGGGGAGGACGAACCTCTCGGGGTCGTCGTCGATCAGCTGCCTGGCCCTTAGCACGAACTTCTGCTCCCCTTCCACCCCTACGTCCCCCCTGAGCTTCCCCGCCGCCTTCAGGAACACCAGCCCCACCACTCCGCAGAGGAGGACCTTGTCGGCCCTGTTGTTCGCGATCAGGGCGTCTATGGCCTCGAGGCGGTCGTTCACCTTCGCGCCTCCGAGGACCGTCACATAGGGCCCTTTCTCCACCGAAAATATCCTGTCCAGCATCCTCAGCTCCTTCTCGACGGTCCTCCCGGCGCAAGTGGGGACGAGCCCGGCGAACCCGACTATGGTCGGCGAGGAGCGGTGGGCGGTCGAGAAGGCGTCCAGGACGCAGGCGTCGACGTGCTTCGAGAGCCTGCTGACCAGCCAGGTCTTCTCGGCACCGGGCGGGGGGTACTCCTGGTTCTCCTCGGCGGTGAACCTCAGGTTGTCGAGGACGAGCACCCCCCCGTCCGGGAGGGAGTCCATCCTTGACAGCGCCTCAGGACCGAAGACGTCCGGCACGAAGTCCACCTTCTTCCTTATGATCTCTTCCAGCGCCTTCGAGTGGGGCTCCAGGCTGATGTAGTCCGACCTCCCGACCCTCCCCTGGTGCGAGACGACTATCGTCTTCGACGCGCCAAGGTCCTTGACAGTCTCCGCCGCCTCCTCGAGTCTCTCGCGCTCCATCAGCTTCCCCGTTTCGGGGTGGACGGGGGTGTTGACATCGACGCGCAATAGGACGCGCTTCCCATCGAGGTCCAGGTCGTCCATGGTGAGCATTTTGACGGGCAATGGGCCTGGCAGTCGGCCCGGGCCATCGATTATATGCGTTGCTGAGTTGGAGAAGGACGGGACGTGGGTCGGGTGCGAGAGGTAAGCGAGCGCACCACCATCCAGGGCAGAACGGATCGCTGTAAGAAGCGGTTAACGGCCGTCTTTGGTGAACTGGTCCTCTTCCCTCTACGAGGCGTCCCCCAGACCGCTGCGGCGGATGGAGATAGCACCACTGACATGGACGGGAGGACCGAGAACAGCAGTGACATGAGAGTCCTATCCCGAGCTTCCCCGGGTAGGCAAGCGGCGGGCGAGCCTGAAGGAGGAGTGCAGCAGTGCCGGCCGGCTCTTCAATCCATGTTTATATGTATGTTCAAACATTGTTTCCGTATGACCAAGACCCTCACAATAAAGGACGAGGTATACAAGAAGCTCACCGCCGTGAAAGACCCTGATGAGAGCTTCAGCGACTTGTTTTCGAGGCTCGTCGAGGGGGAGAATTCCACAGAGGCGCTCAAGAGGCTCAGGGGGAAGGTAAAGTTCACCGGCAAGGAGGCGCTACTCGTCGAGCTGTCGGCTCGCAGGGAGGAGAAGAGGGCCTGATACTCCTGGACACAGACGTGCTCATCGAGATCCTCGACAAGGAGTCGCAGAAAGGTGACGAACTGCTGGCGTCGCTGGAGGAAGCGGGCGAGGAGGCGGGGACGACTTCGATAAACATGCACGAGCTGCTGTACGGCTTGAAGAAGTACTCCCGTTCAGATGCGAAGCTGTCGCAGTTACGCGTGGCGCCGTACACGAAGGAGGACGCGGAACTGTCGTCGCGGCTCGAGCTGGCAGCGGAGAAGCGGGGGACCGCGGTCAGGAGGCTGGACTCGATGATAGCCGCGATAGCGGTCAACAGGTCGGCCAAGCTTTCGACCTTCGACCTGCGCCACTTCGAGCAGTTCGCCAAGGACGGGCTCAAGCTGTTCCGCCCAGGTGACGTGTCCGGGGCCCATCTCCAGGGCCGGGATGCCGGCCGCGAGAAACAGAACGACCGCCCCTCTTGACAGGCTAGCTCCATGTCGGAGAGGGGGGCTCCCTCCTCGGGCTGACCGTCGAAAGGCGCTTCGGGGATTGCAGCCGTCTGTTCTTCAGAAACGTACTAGCTGTTGCCACCTGAGACTGCGTTATTCGCTACGGGCCGTAGCTGTCCGGCAATTTCCATGTTGGGCCTAGAGCCGCGCCAATAGCCGACAGTGCACCACCAAAGAGTTCTCCAGCGTATGTCGAGGGGATGCCAGCGATGAGGCTAGTCAAGATAAGTGGAGAACCAAGTCTCACTTTCTGTCTTCCCCCAGAGTACTGCAGGGCTGCTCCAGCCAATATCATAACTCCGCAGATCGTCTCTATGACGAACAGCACTATGGCCTCCCCAGAAGGTACGCTGCCAAGGCCCAGTGAGTTGTAGTCAAACCCACCGACGGCTGAACTCAGGGCAAACCACTCGTGGGCATCGGACAGGCCAACAGCCAGCGTTAAAGCGCCACCAATCAAGGAGTGAATGAACGCTGAAAATGGCCCATCCCCATCGTAGCTTCGAAGTAGTGCACGCTCTACATGGCCGTTACGAACACTTCGGGCGTCGGATACAAGTCAGAAGGTCGAGAGATAGAATAGGTTGTGCCAGAGCCCGGTGCAGAAGCTGGCGCGGTCTGTCCTGTCGCCCCTCCTCTGACCGGTTGACCACCCGCACATCTTCTTGTCCTCGGCGAACTCTGACTTGAAGCTCTCCCTTCGCTAATACTCCTCCAAGTGTTTCATGGTGTTCCCGACGAAGCCCATCATGGCCTCCTTCCACCTCCAAGAACCGTTCAGGGTGCCGTCGCTCCCGGGCGATACGAAGACCTCGGTCCCGCGCCTTCAACTAGGTCGGGGCCCACGACTCGTCGACGTCGCCGTCATGGCGGCCATAGACAAACGCCACATCGCCCGTCGCAGCCCTGACACGGAGGGGGCCCCTGGCCGCAAGTGAAGCGGCTTCGCGATAGAGCGGCGACGAAATGGAGTCCTCCGCCTGTCCGCGGTGTTAAGTTGCCGTGGTTGATACGCAGCGCATGTGGCCCACTTATCTTAACACCCTATCCGCTTATCCCTGTGACGATGCTGACCACCCCGCTCCCGATGGCGAGCGCCCCCAGGGCGACGACGAGGAGGACGATGCGGTTGCTCCCAGCCGCTCTGAGGAGGACGCGGATGAACACCAGCCCGATGGCGACGGAGATTATGATGGCCAGAAGTATCACTCCGACCCCTATGGTGGACACCGCCGAGCCGATATCGACACCGGAGAAGATGACGCTGACCCCCGCCGCTCCGACAGAAGCAGGGATAAGGGCCAGGAAGGAGAGCCTGAAGGAATCCTCCGCGTTGATGCCGAGGAGGAGCATCGCAGACACTGTGACTCCGGACCTGCTCACCCCTGGGAGGGCAGATATCCCCTGGACGACTCCGATGATGATGAGCTCCTTCATAGAAAGGTCTTTGAGGCCTTTGGTGGGGTTTGCCTTCCCCCTCGCGAGGGCGATGATGGCCCCATCTCCCAGGAGGATGCACCCTAGGATGATCATCGGAATCCCGACCACGGGCCCGGAGATGGAAGAAAGAGCCGTCAGATAGATCGACACCCCCACCACGGCCGTCAGCGCGGTGACTATGACCAGGTACTTCAGGAGGACTTTCCCCTCGTCGTCACCCTTCCCCACGAGCGCTTTCAGTACCCCCCACACCTCTCGCCTGAAGTAGAAGGTGGCGGCTATGAACGTCCCGGCCTCGAGGAAGAGCCCGAGCGCATAGGCGTCCTTTAGCCCGAGCCCGAAGAGGAAAGTGGATGCCAGTATGATCTGGGTCTTGCTGCTGACCGGGAGCCACTCGCTTACCCCCTGCACCACGCCCAGGACGATGCCGAGGAGCCAGTTGGTCATCCCTCCGGCCGCCCCGCTCCATGTCGCTTAAAGCGTTCTAAAACCAGGGGGCCCACAGGGGCTGGACACTATGAACAACGGGACGCTTACGAACATATTCTGGGGGATCCTGCTGATCTGGTTCGGGGCGGTGGCCGGGCGGCTGGGCGGCGACCTCTTCCTTACCGTCAACTCCCCGCTCTTCGCCTTCGGCACGGGGGTCCTCCTCCTGGCCATGAACGTGGCAAGGTCGGCGCTCAGGCTGAGCCTGAGCGTGCTCACAATCGGGTTGGGGCTGATATTGGCTGTGGCGAACGGGTTCGTCCTGTTTTACAGGCAGTCGGTCCCCTTCCTCCCGGAGCTCCTGATCATCGCGGGCGTGGCGCTGGTGATCGGCGCCTTCAGGACCAGGAACTTCCAGACCTACTAGCGAGCTTCCCCTTCGCCGTGACGGTGAAGAGGCAGTATGGGTCTCCTGCCGCAGCGCAGCTCTTCTCTTCGCAGGCAGTGGCGCGTGACAGGGCCCTCTCAGCAGACCCGGCGATAAGGCCCCTGGTGAAGTGGCAGACCGGGACCGGCGACTTCACCCCGGTGCACTCGAACCCCTCTTCCAGCTTCATGCTGAAGGCCGAAAGGTCGGGCGCCGCTTCGACGATCTCCATCCTTCCCCACCCCAGGGCCGCGTAGAGCCCCGTGAACAGGTCGGGGTCCTTCGTCAATGCCTCCTCGCCCATTACCCTCGCGACGTCCTCCGTCCCCTGCCTTCCGACCGCGTGCCCCGCCCTGAAGAGGATGGACTCTCCGCCTGTCCCGAACATCTTGATGATGTCCTGGAACATGGCCCTCACCCCCGACTGCGGGAAGATCACCCCGCGCCCTGACGGGAAGTACATCAGAGGGAACGGGAAGCTGTCGACCAGGAGCTTGGACTCGGACTTCCTCACAACGACCTCCAGCGCGTACGGCGACCCTGCGATCGCGCTCCTGAGCTCGTCCTCAGTCGTCCCCGCCTCGCCTTCGACGAAGAACGTGGCCGTGGACTCGCGGCTCTCGGGGGGCGAGCACTCGTTGACCAGGAGAATGTTGAACCCAGCCCCGCCCATCTTCGTGGCCAAGTCCCCCAGCACGCCGGGGCCGTTCGTCCCCTTCACCACCGCGTGGAAGAGAGGGCGTCCCCGCTCGAGCATCGAGACGCCAACGAAGCGCGGCGTTTGCTCCAACAGGTCTCCTTGCCCCGGTTCGGTATATCACCCTTTGGAGCCTGACGCGCGTTCAGCCGAAACCGTGCGAGCGGTAGTGGACGACGTAGGCCTCTTCGTAGGGGGTCACGAACGGACAGAAGGGGCACTTGAACAGGTTGTCGGGGAGGAGCTGGCCCGTGTCTTTCCTCCCCCTCCTCCTCGAAAGAGGGTCCGGGGTGTGGACCACCACGTGCTCCCCGCTCGTCTCGACGGCGTAGTGCTGGGGGTCCTTCCTCCTCGACGCGAACGCCTTCGCCAGCTCGGCGACCTCTCCTGGGGTCACCTTCCCCGCGATCTGGTCCACGACCACCCGGTCGTCCTTCACGAGCGCGACCCCTCGCCCTGCGAGCCCGTCGGAGACGGCCGACGCGAGCGATAACTGCTCGTCAACG
This sequence comes from Nitrososphaerota archaeon, assembly GCA_029785825.1. Classification (NCBI taxonomy): domain Archaea; kingdom Thermoproteati; phylum Nitrososphaerota; species Nitrososphaerota archaeon. The sequence continues at coordinate 786,330 of JAFLYY010000001.1, forward strand.
GTCATCTCGCTGCAGTCGATGTCGATCAACGGTCGAGGTCCCCCTTCAGGGGGGATTAAGGCCTCTTGTGGCGTTTTCACGCCGTTTCCTCCCCTTTGCGGCGCTGACTTCTGTCACGTGGGGTGAGCAGACTATAGATAGAAGACCAAGGCCGGGCGGCCCAATTGGACAAGAGCGTCCGCCTGCTCGGGGTGGCGACCGGGATCAGGCTCCTCGGGTTCGCCATGATCTACCCTTTCCTCGCCCTCTACCTGAAGCGAGTCATCGGGCTCGGTTACGTCGAGGTCGGCGCCCTGGTCGTCCTGGTATCGATACTCCCGCTTGCGATCTCCCCGTTCGGGGGGCTGATAACGGACAGGCTCGGGCGGAGGAGGGTCTTCCTCCCCGGCCTCGGCGGAGAGGCGGCCGCCGTCCTGCTGGTCGCCCTGAGCATGGAGCTGAACTCGGTGGCCGGGGTCCTCGTCGGGGCGGCACTGGCCGGGGTCGCCGGGTCCATCGCGCAGCCCGCTATTCAGGCGTACGTGGCCGACCTCACCAGCATCCCGGACAGGACGATGGCCTACACCTGGGTGAGGATCGGGTTCAACGCGGGGTTCACCGTCGGGGTCGCCGCCGGGGGGGTCCTGATCGGCTTCATCGGTTTCCCGGGGACGGCTTTCGTCACGGCCGCCACGCTCGCCTCCGGGGTGGTCTTCATCTTCCTGATGCTCGACCCGTCCCCCTACGACGTCGCCCGCTCGAAGGGGGCGGCCGCGCCGGGCCACGCGCCGACTGTCACGGGTCCGGGGTCGCTCAGGCAGAGCATCACGACGCTCGCCCGCGACAGGACGTTCCTCATCCTCTGCTTCGCGTCGCTCTTCTCGGGAGAGATGTACGGGAACTGGAGCTTCACCTTCCCTCTCTTCGCCAACACGGTCCTCTTCGTCCCCTACGCGGTACTGGGGGTCGCGCTGGCCCTGAACGGGGTCATGGTGGTCCTCGGCCAGGCCCCCATGACCAAGATGATGACCGGGAGGAAGCACACGTTCTCCGCCGTGCTCGCCGTCCTGTTCATGGCCGCGTCGTTCGTCGCGATCGGAGGGCTGAGCCTCGTCAGCGGGCTGGCGGTCGTGTCGGTGTTCGCCTTCGTGGTGCTCCTGACCCTCGGGGAGAACCTCGGCTCGATCCCTTCGATGACGCTCCCCTCCAACGTGGCGCCCGCGACCGAGATAGGGTCGTACAACGGGGTGTTCGGGCTCTTCAACGGGGCAGGGAGCAGCATCACCCCCGTCATTGCCGGGGTGATCCTGGCGTCCTTCGGGAACCACCTGCTGGTGTGGGGGCTCCTGGGCTTGCCGGGGATACCTGCGCTGCTGTTGTACCGGTGGGCTGGCAGGAGGATCCCGGCCGCCGCGAACACGGTATAGGCTCACATTTGCAGGGGGCTGATAGCAAAGGTGATGATGACTGCTATTAACGCCGCGTAGACCCAGACTACGAAGCCAAAGGCCTTCGTGGAGTTGTTGGACGGGAAGAGCACCGCTGCGGGCAAGGAGAACACCCCCCACACCATCATTAGGACGACCACCGAGACCGACAGTTGCGAAGGGATGGTCGAGGGATTCACAAAAACCACGATGAGCGTCCATACGGCAAGAGGGAACACCGGCATCGCGAGCCCCACGGCGTCGTTCCACCTCATACAGGAGAGAATCTCGGAGGCGGTTTCACTTACGCGTTTCTCGGAAAGTCCCCGGTGGGATGCATAGGATCCAGCCTATGGTGCTACCTGCGGCCCATCGACGGGTTGCTCCCCAGCAGTTTGCTTCACGAGCCTTTCGAGCTCCAGTTGGGACGCCTCGACGACCTTGTCTCTCCGGACCATCAATGTCGATATCGACGTCGATTCGACCCTTGCGCGGTCAGGCGGGGCTCTGGATCATGTCGTTCCAGGCCTTGGCGACCTGCCAGGTCAGCCTGACGAACCCGGACTGGGGAGGGCGCTCGGGGATGGGCTGGAGCTTCAGCTGGTAGACCCGCGGCGTCTTCTGGTGCTTGGCGTCCCAGATGGCGACGTCCTTCTCCATGAACCCCAGGTCCAGGAGCTTCCTGATGAGCTTCGTGTAGAACCCGTGGTAGCTGTACTTGACGCCGAGCCTCCCCGACTCGAGGTCCTTCGCGAAGAACCTGAGCTCCCTCTTGGTCATGGAAAGGGTGTTCACCTGCTTCATCCTGTCGATGGTGAGCCTCGCCACCTTGATGGTCTCGTCGCGGTCCCCGAAGAGGAAGTGGAGTATGTTCCCCTTGCTTACCGCCTCGCCGCTCCACCAGATCTTCATCCCCTTGCCTGACATATGGAAGTTCACCTCCAGGGTTCAAAATTAGGGAGCGGGTGAGTTTCGGCTCACCATGCGGTCAAGATGCGGGGATGGCGGCATCTCCTCGCACCCCGGACGGAGGGGCGGACAAGTGGCAGACCCCATCGGCGGCCCCGGAAGGCGCGGCCTGTTTGTGCACCTGCGGGTGAACGGGAAACCCCGTCCGCTCTAACTGTATAGTGTACCCCAGAGGGTCATAAAACACCCCCCCGGACCAAAGAATCTCCCTTGCGTGGCAGGAGGTTTTCCGTGCGCAGCCTGTGACCCTCCAGGGGAACGGCCGCCCCTTGCGCCGCCGGTCCCTCCCTGACGCTGCTCCCCCGAACAGATCTCCGCCGCGCCATGCCATTTGTTTGGCGCGGACACCACCCCTCCACAGGCCTGGTTTTGCGTCACATTATCATATGTTTGAGCACGGACCGGAATCTGCGACGAGGCACGCCACGAAGGAAAATGTCCAGACATGGAGCTTACTCGTAAGCCGACCCTCTTGGGCTGATCTTGAATACGACGATTTCCTCGCGCTTGACAGTCGTGTAGAGGATCCGGTAGTCGCCTACCCTCAGCCTGAACGAGTTCGGCGCGCCTTAGTTTCTTGCACCCCGAAGGGTATGGGGTCGTCCACAACTCCGAAATTCTCTCTTCGAGCCTCCTTCTGAGGTCCGGAGAAGCTTCATCAAGAAATCTCTTCGGGCGCTGAGCCAGATAGACTCTCAAGGCTTGCGGGCCTTGAAGGGGACGGCCTTGCCCAGTCTATGCTCTTCAAGAGCCTCCCGAAGCGCCGACCTGTCGTCCTCTGTCATTTCCTCTGCCAAAGCCTCCTCTATCGAATCGAGCCGCTGCCGGATTAACCTCAGCTCTTTCTCGACCGCAGTCTGAGCCATCAACATTCGACGAGTCAGGCCATGACTAAATCTCTTCCGTATGGGTCCCCCCCTTGCGTGGCACGAGGTGTTCCCTGCGCAGCCTGCGACCCTCCAGGTGAATGCCCTTGCCTCCGCGGCCGGCCCTTCCCCGGGGCGCCCCTGATGCGGCTCCCCCGAATGGATCTCCTCCGCGTTCTGCCATCCGTCTGGCGCGGACACCGCCGCCCACGGGTCTGATTTCGCGTCACATCATCATGTGTTTGAGGACGGGCCCGCGCCACGGCTCACGCGCCGGTCACGGCGAAGTGCAGCACCGCTATCTGGCCCCACTCGTCTGCCGCGACGACGGTGTACATCCCCGGCGGGAACTGGCTGAAGACGAGCGGCGGGCAAGCCGGGTAGAGCGCGGCAGGAGGGCAAGGGCCTCCTAGGGTGTACGGGTTCCCGCCCGACCAGTATCCGGACGCGACGAGGGTGCTGGACATCCCCCCCGCGTAGTTGCCGGCGCCGTCGACGGCCAGCGCGACGTCGCTCTGCGCCTCGAACACGTACTGCGAGACAGGGAGGAAGTAGGGGCAGAACAGTTCGGAGTAGCCCGATATGCGGAGTGCGCTCTGTCGCGGGAGGTCGGACGGCCCGTAGTCTCCCGCGTAGACCGCGAAACCCGCGGGGAGCAAGCTGCCACACCCCCCGGGGGAGCCGAAGTTGCGTGTAGCGATCTTCCATAGAGACGCCGGCTGGACGGTGTTTTCTTGGCCCCTGAGGTTGAAGTCGAAGGCGGTCACTTCGACGCCGCCTCCGGGAGCAGCCGTCAGCGTGAGGTTGAGGCTGAGGCCGAGCGCGGGGCTGTAGGCAGACGCTCCCGAGGAGGGGAGGAGGTAGGAGGGCTCCCGGTAGGGGGATGCGGGGCAGGTGGGGTACCGGATGAAAGAGTTGCTGACGGCGTAGGCCGGGGTGACGCAGTAGACCGACTCGTTGGTGAACCAGACGGAGTAGGTGGTATAGAGAGTCGTGCCGTTGATCCTCCCGTACTGAGACGTCTCGTTGTAGACGTAGTAGCGGCCAGGGCCGTAGGATATCAGCGCCACCGGAGAGAGAGTCGCGTCGGAAGGAGCCGGGCACTTCGGGACGCCCAGGTCCACGCACGGCACGACGGCCGGTGGCCCTTCCAGGACGAGGCCGCTTCGGACCACCGCCCACGGGCGCTGGGGCGCTGCGCCTGAGCCCGAGAGGGCCTGCGCCGACCCGATGATCACCAGCGCCGCGACCAGGACGGCCGCGAACACGAGGCCGCTTCTGTCCTCCAAGCTTCTTCGGGGTCTGCCGTTGGAGCGCGTTGCTTTTTTGGCTTCCTCTGCCGGGTTCTGTCCAGTCTCCGCTTGGTGGACGGTGGTCTTCCGGCCAAGTCGTTCGGTGGCGGGCACAGGTCAGGCATCAGAGGCTCCAGGTTAGAGATGTAAGGACCGGTGCAAAAGAAGGTGAGGGCAAGATGGTCAACAGTGTCCTTGGGCGTGACCCGTCAACAACTTCAGATAGGCCTGCCGTCGGCGCTGCTCCGCTTCGAGCGTGATTTCTGAAGCCGCCCTTCTCTTCACGGCCGCGGCTGTGGGCATCCTCCACATGTCCGCTCCCGACCACTGGGCGACCCTCCTCGTCCTTGGGCGGGTCGCGAAGTGGGGAAGGTCGAAGCTCCTCGGCGTCGGCATCATGACAGCTGCAGGGCACGTCGGGTTCTCTCTCGCCCTCGGCTTCGCGATCGTGGGACTCGGGTTCGCCTTCTCGGCACAGGTCTCGACCGACCTGACAATCGCGGTAGGGGCGGTCATGGTGGTAGGCGGCCTCGCCTACGGAGCAAGAGCGCTGAGGAACAGAACCCCCGAAGACTACGAGACGGAGACCCTTGACGAGCTGACCAGGGGCGAGGGGAAGTATGGCAAGAGGTTCCGGTACTTCGCCGTCTTGGGCGCGGCGCTATCGCCCGACCTGGCCATCCTCCCCGTTCTACTCCTCGCCATCCAGGCAGGACTGGGCTTCACGTTCGCCGTTGCGACGGTCTTCGGGGCCGCGTCGGTGGTCGCGCTACTGCTCTTCCTCCTCCTCGGCATGACTGGACTGGGCGGGATATTCGAGAGGATACCCCCCGAATACAACGATGCAATCGTGGGATTCGTGATCGCGGTGGTCGGCCTCTATGTCATCGTCGTAGGATAGGCGGAGACTGCACAGAACCCCTCTGGCGCCACAAGGCCGGGCTAGCTTCTGGAGTGACCGTTTGTTGAGCTGTGACCCCACCCCTTTACACTTCCAATCCCAAATCACATTATCATATCGCTAGGAACGGATTGGCAAAGAAGGTGGCGATCTCCATCACGGTCGACCGGGACGTACTCCGGGACTTCGACAACGCGCTGCGTTCGGTGCAGTCGAGGGAGATAGAGAAGGGGAGGCTCTCGTCCAACCGGAGCAGCCTCATCGAGAAGGTCCTGAAGGACTGGGTCGACGGTCAGGTCTGAGCGGCCGAGCCGGTCACAGCGTCCGGGCACGTCGCTGACGTGGGTGTGACAGCGGCCCTAGCTGAACGTGAACTGAGCGGTCACCGTGGTGGTGTCGTTCAGGGAGGATGCTCCCCCTTCGCCGTACCCCCAGGCCAGGGTGAGCGTCACGGTGACAGTCCCGGGACCGACCAGGTCGAACTGGTAGCCGCTCCAGCACCCCGGAGTCGCAGCGGTTCCGCTCTGCCCAGGGGCGACTGGGGCAGGGGCCTCCGCGCAAAGGCAGCGGGGCCCAGCGTCCTGCTGCTCCAACACGCCTGAGCCTGCCGGGACGGCTGCGGTGAGGCTGCTCCCGCACCCCGTGACGGTGTAGATCGCGGAGGGGCCGACGTTCTCGAACCCAACATAGAAGGCGACCGTTTCCCCGGCCGAGCCCTGATACACGTCGGCCACGACAGAGTCTACCTTGACCGGGACGGACGACGGAGCCGAGAATGACCCCACGACGCTCGTACCCCCGGCCTGGGTGGAAGAGGCCGTGGTAGACTGCCCGGATGTGCAGGCGGTCCTGGTGGAGGTGGCCCCTCCTCCGGCAGCCGTAGGAGTTCCTCCGGTCGAAAGTCCACCGTAGAGGGAGGTGAACGCTCCGACGCCTATCACGGCCACCACCGCCACCGCGAGAGCGGGCCAGAAGGACGCCATGGCGGCGGATGTGGGGACCCTGGGTCTAAAAGACCAGAGGCAAGAACAGCGCGTTCAGGACCTCACATGGTTCTCTATAGAGAAAGGTGGAAGGGTTTTTATCCGCCTCAGCCGCTAGCCGTGATGTTCGTGGGGCAATCAGAACAGCCCGCCGCCTAACGACGGAGAAGCTCCGTAAAATCGGAGCCGGACATCTCTTCGGTTTCAGACTCGCAGGAAGAAGGATGCACCAGACTCCTCATCGACCTTGATATCGACATAGATAGAGGCTTGCCTTCAGCACGGTCCCGCAGGGTTGATCATCAGCTCCAGCGCGAGGGCTGCGAGCGCCGTGGTCTCGGTGTTCGGCCCTGAAAGCGGGGCGACCCCCGGGGCGCTCAGGCTGGTCGGGTTGGGACCGTAGGCGGTGGCGAACCCTCCGGTGGAGGCGGACTGCAGGCTGAGGAGGGTGCCTTCGGCCGCGCTCAGGCTGGTCGCGGTTGCCTGTTCCCCCAGGCAGTAGGTGGCGTAGACGTAGAGCGCCAGCTTGTATGTCTGGTAGACGTGTGGCGAGTTCGCGTTGGCTAGATCCACGATCCCGACGCCGTTGAAGTCCCGAGCGGCCAGCTGGTAGTAGTGCAGCGCCGCGGTTGCGTTGCCGAGCCTGTGGTAGTAGACGGCCTGGAGGAGGTAGAGGTCGGCGTAGTTCTGGGACGCGCATGCGGGGCTGCCGTCGTTGGAGGTCGTGGCGTAGACCACGGTCCCCCCGGGAGGCTCGCCGGACCAGGTGAGGACGTGGTTGGATGAGCAGTTGAACGAAGCCGTGGTGGAGTTCAGGGCTTCGTACTGGTTCCCGTCGAGGGAGGGAGGGAATGAAAGCGAGAAGGCGCCGACCGCGGATTCGAGGGCTCCCGCGAAGGCCTCCGTCGAGCTGTTCTGGGGGTCGTAGCGCGCGAGGGCCAGGGCAACCAGATAGTTGTCCGAGTAGATCCAGTATGTCTGGGTGGTGGGGGTCTCTGGGACGAGCGCCGTGGCCGGGCTGTAGTTCCTGACGAAGTAGGAGACCGCAAGGTCCAGCGGGCGCTGGTAGGGCGAGGCGCGTGGCGGGGAGGTCGTCGGGTACGCCGATACTACCGCCACCACTATGACGACAGCGATCAGCGCGACTAAAGGCCGCCTGTAGTTCCGCAGCCTATGCGACAACCCGCCCCCAGTTTCCAACCCCCTTAAGCCATCCTAGGGTATCTTCTTCGCGACCCTGATGGTCTTCCTCGCCAGCTGCGTCACCCGCCTGTCGTGGGTGGTGACGAAGATTGTCCGCCCGTCCGTCATGTTGTCCCCCCTCAGCACCCCCAGCATCACCTCCGACATCAGCGGGTCCAGGGCCTCGGTCGGCTCGTCTAGGAGGAGGATCGGCGGGTCGTTGGCCAGCGCCCTGGCGAACGAAACCATCTGCCTCTCCCCGACGCTGAGCGTCCCTACCACTCTGTCTGCCTCCCTCGATATCCCGACCCTCTGCATCACGGCCTCCGCCCTCCGCTTCCGGGCGTCCTTCCCGACTTTGGCGAAGTACAGAGGGAGCTCGATGTTCTCGTATGCCGTCAACTCGGGGATCAGAGTCTGCGTCTGAGGGACGAGCCCCACGTTCTTCGACCTGTAGGCTGCGAGGGTCTGTTCGTCCATCTGGGTGATCTCCTGGCCCATCACTTTGAGGCTCCCGGCCGTCGGCCGCTCGAGCCCGGCGAACATGTTCACCAGGGTGGACTTGCCGCTCCCGATAGGTCCGATCATGGCGACGAACGTCCCCCTCAGCAGCTGGAAGTGGAGGTCCGTGTAGACCTCGTTCTCGCCGTATGACTTCTTCACGTGCTTGACTTCGATGGAGTACCTGTCTCCGAGGACCGGCTGCTCCTGCTTGACCGCCGCTAGCTGCGCCACGAGAGCCTCCCCCCTGCGAACGCCCCTGTCGCGACAGCGGCCGACGAGGCGATGATCAGGGCGAGCGCGTCGAAGAGGGACGCTCCCGGCGGCGACGAGGACACCAGCGCGGCCAGCACCGCTCCTGCCGCTGCGCCGACCAGCGCGCCCCCCGCTCCGAACACGACCACGGAACTGGCGACGGCTCCCGATATCCTCCCCTGTGACGCCCCTATGGAACGGAGATTAGCCACCGCCTGGCTCGAACGCGACAAGACGTCGGCGGATAGGGCCGCAGTCACCCCAGCCAGCGAAACGAAGACCACCGCGACCACCGCCGCCTTCCCCGCTGCGCCCAGGGGCGCCGCTGCGAGCATCCCGTTGGCTGCGACAGCCGCCGCGAGCGATGCCACCACGGCGTAGGTGTAAGACGTGATCTTCAGGCTCTTCGCCACAGGTCCGCCCCACCGCAGCAGAGACCCTGGTTTCATCTGCCATCCTCTCCTTGGGGGTGCATGGAGTGCCTCAACAAACCCCGAGGACCAGCCCGGGCCTACTCTGCAGGCGCCTGGACTGCCTTCTGGACCGGGGGCTGAGCCACCTGCCTCTGCTGCTGCGCGGGCTGCTGTTGCTGCTGCGCCACCGGCTCTGTCATGGCCTTCAGCATCTTCGAGAGGTCCTCCATCTCCTGGGAGTTCCTCTTCTGCATGGACTGGCACGACTCTGCGGCCACCTTGAATGCGGCCTCGTCGACTTCACCGGCCCTGTACTGGACCTTGATCTCCACCAGGAACCTGTCGAGGGCCTCCCTCTGCCCCTCCAGCTCCCCTATGCGGACGACCATCCCCTCGGTGAGCGACTTGTACGACTCTTGGAACTTCGACGCCTCTGAGGAGTACCTCCCCGCCATCTCCTCGTAGAGCGCCCTCGGTATCTCCCCTTCCCTGGCCAGGTCCTGCAGCGCCTTCACCCTCCGCTTGACCCCGTCGAGCTCCTTCCCGAGCGCGTCGCACTCGACCTTCCAGGCCGGGATGAGGACGAACCCCTCTGCGGCAGACACGATCCTGACGCTCGGATACTCCGTGAACTCCCCGTTCCCCTGGTCCACGCCGACAGACTTCAACTCCCCGGAGGTGTCGACGGAGAACCCCACAACAAAACCGACGTACCTTCCGTAGGTGTCCTTCACTGGCTTGTCTACCAGCTTTTCGAGTGCTTCTGACCTCATAGGGGCGTAACGGCCGAGGTCGGGATATAGTGGAAAGTGTGAATTTAGGCGCGCCAACGGGTCAACAAAGAGCCATCACTTGACATCGGCCTCGATATCTACGTCGATGGGACCAGACTGGGCGGGGGACAGAGGACGCGCAGGAGGACCTCCCGCTCCGGCGCCGGAGCCGAGCGCTCGAGCCTCGCGGTGAGCGAGCTGACTATCAGGTCGACCGCCGCCTCGCTCCTGAAGATGGCGGTCAGGGTCTGCCTCGCCTTTACCGGGTCCCCCTTCAGCGCCTGGTAGAGCCCCAGGCCGACAGCGTCCCGGAAGTGGTGCTCCACCACCGCGGCGAACTCACCTCCGTAGATCCCGTTCAGGTACAGGTCCAGCAGCCTCGCAGCCTTCGCTTCCACCGCTTCCATGTCCACGGGCGATATGTCGGGGACGAGCGCGCGGACCGCCTGCATGCAACTCCAGGCGTCCGACCGCTTATAACGAGCCAGACCGCAGACTACCTTTCTTCTCCCGGAGGGACCCCGGCCCCGAGGAAGAGCCTCCCCAGCTTGGTCATGATGGACTGGCTCGGCTCCGTCTGGAAGTACAGGTCTAGGTTCACCAGCCCCCTCGGAGAGTTCGCGCCTGTGCCGAGCCTCAGCGAGGGCCTGTTCGTGCACTGCGCCGCGACCCCGGCGAGGAACCTTGTCCCGTCCACGGCAGACGCGTCCGGAGAGCCCTGGAACGACATGATCTCTCCCGAGTCGTAGTCCCTGGCCAGCCAGACGTAGTAGCTCCTCCCCTCCACGGTAGCGTCAGACCCGTCGATCGCGACTGTCCTCCTGTACCTCTTCTCTTCTCTGGGGAGACTGGTGAGAAGCGAGATGTAGGCGTCCCGGGCTGCGATGTGGGACATCCCCCCCAGCATCTTCGCCACGTCCCGGTAGGAGTATCCCGAGTTGCAGAGGGCGGCAGCGACCACCTTCTTGCTGGACGGGACTTTGTTCCTCCGGAACGCGTGGACCGATGCGGCCCACTCCGTCAGCACGAAGAGGGGCCCCTGGACCCCAGGCTCTGCCGGCCCTTGCGAATACATCTGGCGTTAAGTTGGTGCGGCACCGGCTTAGAGGAGAAGCTCGACTTATCTTAACAGACGAGACAGGGGTTGTTGACCCCGGTCCAGCCTAGAGTATCAGGGCCGCGACGTTGGTGTAGGCCAGGTACGTCGCCACTGCGAAAGCGGCGATGGCGACCCCCCAGACGACCTTGCTCCATCGGAAGACCTTGGCCCCGTCCAGGGGGCCGACCGGGAGGAGGTTGAACGCGCCAAGCTCGACGTTGACCCAGAGGCCGAAGCCTCCGATGAACTGCAAGACCCCGCCAGTGAAGAGGAAGATCGGGAGGAAGAGGGCGGCTATGACCGCGTTTGTCAGGGGCCCCGCCAGGGAGATGAGCCCGGTCTCCATCTTGGAGCTGTTCCCCCCGACTATGTACGTCGCGCCTGGGGCGGCGAAGAGGAACCCGACGAGCGCGACCAGTATCGCCATGGCGAGCATCTGCGGCCACATCCTGAACTCGGCCCAGAACCCGTACCGGCGGGCGACGAACTTGTGGCTCAGCTCGTGGAAGATGAACCCGGGGCCGACGGTCACCAGGGCTATCCCCATGGCCACGGCGAGGACGCGCGGGGAGAAGCTCCCGAACGCCCCTCCGGTGAACGCGATGGCGACGGCGAACCCTATCCCGAGCCAGGCGATGAGTATGTCCCGCACCTCGATCCTGGAGAAGACCTGCGCGGGCTTCGCCTGCTGAGCGTAAGGCGACGTGGCCCCCGAGGTCTGCCAGCTGAACGTCGTCTGGGGCGCGGTTATGGTTCGCTTCTGGGTGAGGTCTCCCCTGCACTGGTGCGCCTCGGGGAGCCTGTGGTCGGGGCAGAAGGCGCCGCCGCAGTAGTTGCAGACGAACGGGAGTGACTCGTCCTTGCCGCAGTAGTCGCACTTCATGCCAGAGCCTCCAAGAATAAACTAGGTGGTCGCCTTCCCCCCTGCTTTTAAATTTGTGAGACGGCCGCGAAAGAACAACTCCTCCGGAGGCTTTATGAACGAACGGGCCCTGTTCGGCGTTCGTGGGGGAGCACTCGGAGACATTCACCCTCGACGTGGAGAGGAAGAAGGTCAAGGACCTGATTGTCAAGCACCTTACGGGGTTCGGGTACAGGCTGACCAAGGAGCAGGGGTGGATACTCGTCTTCGAGAAAGGGTCGCTGAGGAAGAACATCTACACCACCTCCTTCGACTCCGCCTACAAGCAGGTCATCGTGTCGCTGGTAGGAGAGGAGTCGGTCCCCGTGACGACGGTGGCGATATCCTTCTCGCTCCCGTTCCTCATCCTACGCAAGAACGACATGCTCGCCATCAACAACCTCACGAAAGCGCTGAAGGACTACATAGTCATAACCACCGGGTACGCAGAAGTGGCCGAAAAGGCTAGGCGCCCGCTGCGACCGAGTTCCTGACCGCGGCTGCCGCGTCCACCGCGTCAGACCCGTCCACCACGGTCGCGCCCACCAGGCTCGCCAGGCTCTTCGTCCGCTCGTCGGGCTCGGGGCTCGCTATTATCAGGAGCCCGCTGTCCTTCAGGTCGAGCTTCTTCATGGCGGAGGCGGTCACCCTGTCCCCGACCGGAGACCCCTTCTGCCCTAGGACCACGTCCACCCCCACCCTTCGCCCGCCGGGGCCCGTGAGCACGGCGGCGAAGTCGTACTCCGTCCCCGACCCGCTCCTGATCCTCCCCGGCGACTCCACCCTCCACCCGCTCTCGGCCAGGGCCGTCCTGACCACGGCCACCATCGAGTCTATCTTCTCGCCGAACCGCATCTGGCCCCTGACGGCTGCGAGCCTGTCCGCCGCCGCTTCCGCCTTCGTGAAGGACACGCGGTAGAGCCCCTCCATGGTCTCGCCGTAGTCCCGGCTGTCGGTCCAGATGGCGATGTCCCTGTCGTTCTTGAGCCCCCTGGTGTCGTCCAGGACCAGAGAGACAAGGGTCTGGGCGCCGTCGGCCACCACCAGCCTGCTCCTCGGGGCTTCCTCCGAGTGCCTGAGCTCGACTGACTTCGCTATGGCGTCTGCGGCTTCGAAGGTCGTCGGGTCGATGGGCGCGACCATGGTCACCTTGACCCCGCGCCTGCGGGCCTCGACCAGCTTGTCGGCTATCCCGAGGACGTGGGCCTGGACCAGGTCGTTCTTCGTGAAGACAAGGTCGAGGGAGGCCGAGGCGAGCTCGACCATCTTGGCGACCGAGTTGTAGATCTGCTCCCTCCCCTGGATTATCCTGAACCTCTGCTCGAAGCTCTCGCGGGGGGCCCTGGGCATCTGCTTCCAGAGCGAGGAGAGCTCCTGCCTCGCGTCCTCCATCCTCCGGACGTACCCTTTCTGCTCGTCCGTCAGCAGGGAGATGACGCCCTCGAGGGACTCGGCCTGGTACTTGATCGGTTTCCCGGCGGTGGACACCACTATCCCCCGGTCGAGGAGGCGCTTGAGGAGGCGATAGGCCTCCATCCTCCTGATCCCCACGGCCTTCGCGAGCTCCCCCGCGCCGCAGGAGCCGTTCTTGGTGAGGAAGATGAACGTCTGCGCCTCCCGTTCGTTGAGGCCGTAGACCCCCAGGAGCTCTACGAGGCGCTCGTCCACGCCGCTCCGCGGCAGGTCAGGTGAGTTAAGGGTTGCACAGAGGCTGATACACCGGGCGTTTCATAGACGCCGCTGCTGAACGGGCGCTTGGGACACGCTCACCCTGGCGTTGTATGTCACTTCCGTGCTTACACCCCCTCTAATCCCCCCGGCCGGCACCCGGAGGCAGATGCTCCCGGCATACCAGACCGAAGAGCCAGCGCAGCAGGCCCAGGGGAACCTGAGGTCGAGGCTGTCCTCCCAGGCGAAGAACCGCGGGAGGCTGGATGTCGTGGCAGACATCCTCGGCGCGTGCGCCAGGCCGGCGACGAAGAACGCCATCCTGATCAGGGCCAACGTCAACTCCGTGACAGCCACCCACCTGCTGGCGCAGATGACGGACACCAGGCTGGTGGACACCGTGGTCGACGAAGAGGGCCGGGTGTCGTACATAGGGACGAAGCAGGGGGCCGCCTTCCTGGACTCTTATCGGAACCTGACGGCCATGCTGACGCCGGCGCTGCTCCCCGAGAGCAGGGCCGCGAGGCTGGAAGTCGGGCCCTTCGCCTAGAACATCTGTTCCGTCGGGAAGACCTCTATCCCGCCTTCGCCTATCTTGTACGGGTGCGGCTGGCTGTCGTTGTCTATCCCCCGCATCTTCTCGACGCTGAAGACCCGGGTGTAGGCCTGGCCGCTCAGCACCCTGGTCAGCACCAGGACGCCGTCGACCACGAACTCCTCGAACTGGAACTTGCGTTGCAGGGACGGGTCGCTCATCTCGGCCACCAGCAGGGTGGTGCACCTGCTCTTGACGGTCGCCGCCATCAGGTCGAGGAGGGCGATCCTCCGCTCGTAGTCCTCGGCATAGTGGACCACGAGGGTGGAGATGGGGTCGATGACGACCCGCTGGGCCCCCACCTTCTTTATGGCGTCCGTGACCGAGCTGATCAGGGTCGCGACCGCGAACTCCTTGCGCCCTATCTCGGTCGACCCGAGCTTGACCTTCGCCGGGAGGAGCCTGATTGGGGACGCGTCGACCATCGCTATCTTCTTGGCCGCTATCTGGTGCTTGACCCCCAGGCCGAGAGGCTCGGTGCTCTCTATCAGGCGGTCAGGGTCCTCGTCCAAGGAAACGTAAACGCCGTTTTCGCCCGCCTTTGCGCCGGCCACCAGGTACTGGAGCCCGAAGGTGGTCTTACCGCTCCCGGGCGCGCCGAGGACGAGCACGTTGTGCCCCTTGGGGATCCCCTTGTCGTCAAGGAGGTCGTCCACACCCTTGACCCCGACCCGGGTATACAACACCGGGATTTCTCATTGTAAACTCTTTAAGCGTTTCAGGAGGTGCGGTCGGGCGTGCAGAGGCTCAGGCTCGGGGTCTCCGAACTGGACCAGGCGATCTTAGGGGGTGTCCCGAAGGGGTCCCTCGTCCTCGTGCTGGGCCCGCCGGGGGCAGGCAAAAGCATCCTCGGGAAGCTCTTCCTCCACTCGGGGCTGGTCGGAGGGGACAGGGCGTTCCTGGTCTCCACGGCAGAGGCGGACTCGGCCATAGCGGAGACCATGGCGATGTTCAAATGGACGGAGGGGGTGTCAGAGAGGCTCCGGGTGCTGGATTGTTACTCGTGGAGGCTGGGGGGGAAGGGGTCGAAGTACGCAGTCCCGCTCACCTCCCTGACCGACGTCTCCGTGGCCCTGAAGACCCTCCTCGACGACGCGAAGGCGGCCCCGGAGAAGAACGAGAGGCTGGTTGTGGACTCGTTCACCGACTTCGTGAAGTATGCCGGGGTGGAGAAGTCTCTGAAGTTCCTGGACTACCTTAGGCAGAAGCTGAGGGAGTACGGCGTGACGGGGCTCCTCCTCCTGGAGGAGGGGGTGCACGCCCCGAGGACGATAGCGGCCGTCGAGTACTCCACGGACGGGACGGTCAGGATGCGGGTCTCTGATCAGGGGAGGTTCATGATGGCGAGCAGGATGCAGGCCACCCCGCTGGTCCAGAAATGGATCCAGTTCACGATAGGAAGCTAGACCCCCGGCAGACCGAAAGCCAGGCGGAGGTCATAGGCTGTCCCCTCTCCAGGCCCAGGCCCCAGCCCCAGCGAGTCCTCGTCCTCGACCGTCTCTCCGCGCCTCCGCCTCACCATAATCACCGCCACGATGGCCACGACCGCGGCGGCCGCTATGGCTCCCAGGTAGATTGGCGATTTGATCACTGTGGTGAGAAGCGAGGGGCGCACCTTCACCGGATACGGTATGACCAGTATGTTGGTCGTGGAGTTGACCGCCCCTATGGCCGGGTCTGTGGCTGTCAGCCGGATGGTCGCCTCGCCTGCTCCCGATGGGGTGAAGAGGGCTGATGCCGACCCGTCGGCGTCTGTGGTCGGCGACCCAGGCTTGATCGTCCCCCCGGTCGCCGTCCACGTGAGGGTGGCCCCCGCTGCAGGGCGCCCCTGATACTGGAGTGAATAGTATACGTAGGCCGTCTGGTTCGGGTAGATGGTACCCACCGATGGGCCTATGTTGGCGGTCACTCCCAACGGCGCTGCGGCGAACTGGACCGACGCGGAAAACAGGCCGTTTGAGATGGCGGTGAAAGTCCCTTCGGTCGCCCTAACTAGGGGAACACTCCCGTAGACGAGGTCAGTCCCCCTTGGGATGATCAGGTCGATGGGAGAAGACAGGAGGGTCGTGTTGGAGAACGACACTATCACGTTCGCCGAGGTCCTGGCTTCGGCAGGAAGCCCCTGGGAGTCCTGCAGCTGGACCACGAAGTCGAGGGCGTTCGCAGTCGGGGTGATTAGCCCTGAAGCGTCGGAGACGTACATCCCTAGCTTGGTGGGGGGGATGCTCACCGTGGTCACCGGGAGCGAGGCGGAGGTGAAGTTTACCGCCGACGCTGTGATGTACGCCTCCCCGGCCGCGAGGGAGGTGGATATGGGGACGGTGACGAAAGAACTGTTCGCCGGAATGCGCGCCGCCGGCTGCACCGAGACCAGGTCCGGCCTGGACGACGTCAGGAAGATAGGGATTGAAGCGTTCATGAAGGCCGGGCGGCTGCCGTTATCGGTTATCGACACGGTCAGGGAGTCATATGTGGCGCCATCGGCTGGCAGGGTTGCGGGGGCGGAAAGCGACAGCAGCGAGGGTTTTTCGCCGCCTCCGACGACCGAGATGAACGCCTCGGCCGTGACCAGCCCCGGGGCGGATACAGTGACGGACACCACCCCCGGCACCCCGGTGGTGCTCATTGTCCCATAGCCCACGGTTTTGTTTGCCGGGATGAGGGCGTTGCCCACCCTGACGACACCTGTGTCGGACGAAGTCGCTTGGATGGTGGCTTCCTGGATGGTCCTAGCAGGAAGGCCGGCGGCGTCCTCCACAATCACGGTGAAGTTCGAAGCGAACGCCTTCCCAGTAGGGAACTCGTCGGGCATCGGGTACACTTGCAGCTGGGTGGGGTAGCCTCTGGGCTCGTGCGTGCTGAATGTCGTGTAGGCCGCCTCGTACCCGGGGGCGACGGCCGTTATCGTGGCGCCGCCGGGGGTCGGGGACGCTGACACGGTGGCGATTGCGTACTGGTGCCCCGCCTCGATGATCACACTCGGCTCGACGGCCAGCACGGCTGGGTCAGATGAGGAGAGGTAGATCGTGATGTCGTTTGGCGCGACGGTCGGCTCGCCCTGCTGATTGGCGATGGAGACCACCAGGGCCGGGTACGACGCCAGTCCTCCTGAACTCGTCGGAAGCTCCGGCGGGAGGGAGGTCAGTGAGATATATCTGAAGGCGGAAGGAGCCGCGCCGAGCCCCTGGGGAGCCGAGCTCACGACGAAGAGGACGAGGGCGACGACCACACCGAAGGTGCGGAGACCGAGCCTCAAACTAGCTGCTTTTTCCTCTCTCAACGTATTTCAGCATGGAGGAATCGAAGTAAGAATTCCGAGTTCATGTCGGCCTGCCTACGTGACCGAGATGTGTAGGACCGCCTGGACCACGAGGACGGAGACCAGAGCTATGAGCACCAAGGCGAGGGCGTGCTTGAACCCCTCGGCGGTCCCTCCCTCTCCCATCTTCCCCGCGACCATGCCGATAAACCAACTCTCCACTACGGAGACGGTGAGGAGAATGCCTACCGTCGCGCCGCTGATCGTCGGCATAGGCGGCGCGAACTTGCTCGAGGGTCCGAAGTTGATCGGCTTGGCCACGAAATAGACCATGATGAACGTCGTGACCACGACCATTACCGAAGAGAAGTAACAGATGAACAAGTACGGCCTCAACGACGAGCGCTTCTCCGCCTCGAGGTCGTTCATCTTGCGGGTGAATTCGGCCATGTCGGAGAAGCTCCTCACTGTACCCCCTCCCACGTCTATCACCTCCGTCAGGAGCATGCCCGCTTCGCGGGTGACCCAGCTCTTCACCTCGCTCGCGAACGTGGAGATCACCTGGACGGTCGAGACCCCCCAGGAGACCTGGGCGCTCATCTTCTTGACATGCTTGGAGAGGAGCCCGTAGTGCTTGTCTGCCAGCGCCTGGATGGTCTGCTCCGGGGATAGACCGATCTTCCGTCCTTCGGAGATGTCTCTGATGAAGTCAGGGAGCGCCTTCTCTAGGGCGTTCCTTTCCCGCGCGGCCCTGCTTGCCACGACCGTCGGGGCGACTGTCATCAGTATCAAAGCGAAGGCCGTGTGCTCGAACAGGGACAGGGGGACCGGGATAAGGAAGAACGCGAGCCCTACAGGGATGGACGCCCCGAACGCGATGAACGGCTGGTAGTCCACGTATGGGTACCTGGCCTGGACAGCGTTGAGTAGATAGATGAAGAGGAAAGAGAACGCTGGGACGCCGACCAGACCAAAGACCTCAATCCCCTGAATCCCGGACGACGAGTGGCTTATCAGCGACTCCGACTGGAAGAGGACGAAGAGGCTTATCCCGAGGACGGAGGTGACCGTGACGTATCCTTCAGCAAGAGTCCCTATCGTCTCGGAGGACTTCTTGACCTTAAGCGCCCTGGTCTCGTAGATCTCTTTGAGTTTGTTGTTAAGGAAAGAGGACATGTCTCCGCCTGTCTTGATTATGGTCGTATAGCCATAAAGGAGCTCCGAGAACGCTTTGTTCGGGCTCGTCTCGGCAGCCTTCTCGAGCGCGGTCGTCGGGTCGAGGCCGAACACGTCGATGTCGAGCAGGATTCTTTTCGCCTCCTTAGCGGCGTTAGGGAAGATGTCAGACAACTTAGCGATCCGCCGGATGGAGGCGATGGGAGAAATGCCGCCTCCCGCCAAGACGACGATGAAGCCCACCATGAAGGGGAGCTCGTTGTCGAGCGCCGCCGACCTGGACCCCTGGCTGATACGCGGGGACCTCATTATGATTAGGAAGACGAGTGGAGGCGTCGCGGCAAACGCCCCTGAGACGAGCAAGAGCAGAGGGTTGGCGAGCAGGTAAGCGACGCCGATTTCAGCCACGAAGGCGACGGCGGAGAGGATGCTCCCCAGAAAGGCGAGCGATATCAGCCCTTCCGGGGTGATCCTCATGTTGGACCTCAGTATCTCGTCGCGGAGCCAGGGGGTGTTGGCCGCTATCCCTGTCGAATACCGGCCGAATATCCTGTAGGCGAACCCCGAGACGACGTCGAGAGGGCCCAGGTCGGCTTCCCCGGCCGCCTTCGCCGACTTCAGATCCTGAACCCCTCCGCGGCTATTGCCTCTGGGGTCCCGGCTATGCCGAGCTCCTTGACCGCTTTCTGGAAAACAGGGGCGGGCCTGGCAGCGTAGTCCTCAAGGACGGCGGACACCTCCCTGAAATTCCTTATGCCTCGCTCCTGGAGCCAGCGGAGGACCACAGCCCTCTTGTTGAGCTCCTCGGTGAGGTCGGCCAGCTGGACTCCCTGGTCCTTGGCCAGCCTCGTGAGCTTGGGGCTGTTGCGAAGCTCCGCGACCTTGAAGGTGTCGGTGGAAGGGTTCCATCTGAAGACGTTGAAGTACTCTCCCACCTTCGTCACCTCGTCTACGGAAACAATCCTCCTCACCGCCCTGAACCCGCCTCCCGGGTTCGGGACCGAGATCCTCCTGACGGTGAAGGTCAGGTCCAGGAACGGGATGAAGGCGGGAGGGACGTCCATAGGCTTCGACGTCAGCCTCTGGATGGCTGATTCGACGTCGTCGGCGTGTATCGTGCAAGCCCCTCCGTGCCCGGTGGAAATCGCCTGGAATAGGACGTAGGCCTCATCTCCTCTTACCTCCCCCACCACTATGATGTCGGGCCTCATCCTCATGGCCGCCTTGACGAGGTCGAAGAGGTTCACCTGGCTCGATGCCTCTCCCGTAGTCCCGTAGTTCTCCCTGGCAAGGAGGGCGGTCCAGTTGAAGTGGGGGATATTGACCTCCTGGACCTCTTCTATCGTGACGATCTTCGAGTTAGTCCTCGTCAGGGTGAGGAGGGCGTTGAGGAGGGTCGTCTTCCCGCTCCCGGTCGAGCCCACCACCAGACTTGTCGCCTTGTTCTCCATCATGAGCCAGAAGTATGCGGCCATCTTCTGGTCGATGACCCTGGCGTCGAGGAGGTCGACGAGGGTGAGGGGGTCTTCCCTGAACTTCCTTATCGTGAGGGTCGAGCCGTAGGGAGATATCTCACGCCTAAACGTCGCCAAGAGTCTGTGCCGCCCCGGGAGCGTCCCCTGAAGTATGGGGAATGCGGTCGAGATATGCTTCCCGGCCATGTGCGCTAGCCTTGTGATCAAGCTGTCCAAGTCGCTGTCCTTCCCGAAGACGAGGTTGGTGCCCAGGCTCTCGAACCTGCGGTGATAGATGAAAATCGGCTTCCCGACGCCGTCCACCGAGATGTCTTCGATGTTGGGGTCCTTCAACATCGCATCCAAGACGCCGAAGCCGACCAGGTCTCTCTCGGCGAAGTAGAGTATCTTCGCCCAGGGTAGCGGTGCGACCTTGATGCCGTACTTCTTCACTATCCTGTGTGCCTGCTCTGCGAAGTACCTTTTTGGGTCAACCTCCGTGCGGGGGATGGTGAGCTCAGTCTCCAGCTTGTCGAGGATGTAGCTGTAGACTCTCGCCTCCTGATTGGTGAGCGGCACCTCGTCAAGGTAGTATTTTCTGCCCCCGTTCTCGTCTTCGAGTATGGCTGCGTAGGCGTAAGGATTTGTCAGCGGGTACCTGTCGAGCAGGTTCCCTCCTGCAGGGATGGGGGTCCCGGTGAACGGGAACCTGACCACGTAGCTCCTCTCCTTTCCCGCGTCTGTCGGGAAACTCGGGTCCTTCGCCTTCTGTCCCCCGAGCCTCAATCTCTCGGCCTCAATAGTAGAGCACCGACACGTAGGGGGAGTTCTGTCCGTAGTTGTAGGGTGGAGGTGTGTCTCCCGTGATCGCTGAGTAAGAGTCACCCTCCCACCCGTGGGAGATGAGATTCACCGCGGCTAATGTCCCGCTCTTCGGGAGTGCGGACCATCCTCCGTTGGTGGGGGCAAAGCTGCCATAGCCTCCAGACGCGAAGACCAGGGTTCTGGGTTTGTCGTAAGTGAGCACTATGGGAGAGTAGGAGTTCACTATCTGGTTCGAGCTGTTGTCCACGATATACCAGACAGCGTTCAGGAAGCTGTTCCCCTTGGGGGCGTAATCCGCAATAAAGCTGTACTCGTCCAGAGTGATGTTGGCTTGCTGGGGATTCAGGTCGGTCACTGAGACCGAAAAAGCGACATTTCCAGATAGGTCTGATATCGGGACAGCGAACCCCTTCCCCTTGTAAGTGATGCAGTAGGGGCCGCTCGTCCCGCTGCAGTAGGCCACGGTGTAGAAGGAGTACGACTGGAAGTCTAGATACAGATCCCCGATGGCGCCGCTGGAGAGAGCTTGGGCTGCGAGGGAGACCCCGGTCTCCGGGTAGGTGGCGGTGAATACATTGCCGGTCGAGGTGATGAGCTTCAAGACGACTGTCCCTTTCTTGTAAGGATAATTCGTGACAAGGTACCCGTTCGATGGGGTCCCGACCCCTGGGTTGGCTACCGCTGGGAGTCCGGGAGTGGTGTTCTTGCATCCTTGGGTAGACGGAAGTCCGATGCCGTCACACTCGAGTACCGTCCCAGTGGCGTTAAGGAGGACCAGAGAGGTGACGTTAACCGTGCCACCCCCGGTGTTGTTCAGATAGAACTGAACGTAACCGGTAGAGTTGATGGAGGTGGAGATCTGCACGTCCTCCTGTAGCCTGGCTGCCAGGTCGTTCCCCCTGGCCACCAGGGACTGGGTCTCGACTGCGTTGGCATTGTTGATGAAAATGAAATACTCGCTCCCCACTGTGAAGAGCATGGTGAACAGGAACACCGCCCCGATTATCCCAGATATGGCTCGCCTCCGCTTCGTATTGAAGGGAATCTTCAACCCCGGTTAGCCCACCTCGCTGTAGGTGTAGGAG
Organism: Nitrososphaerota archaeon; assembly: GCA_029785825.1. NCBI lineage: Archaea > Thermoproteati > Nitrososphaerota > Nitrososphaerota archaeon. The sequence goes on from JAFLYY010000001.1 coordinate 807,933, forward strand.
TTGCCGTAAATCCCGGCAATGGTGAAAAAGTACGTGTCGGTTGTGCTAATCGTCTGACCATACGACGGACAAGACTGACCCAGGGGGGCCGAGGATGGAATCCCCAGCTCGATGGTGGCGGTCTGGGTCATTGGATCTGCAAACGCCCCGGTGCCGTGGAGGGGCGGATTGGCATATGACGAGGTAGCGACCAGCGCGCACTGGCCGGCTCCCGTGATGACATCATCAACATAGTTGGTCCCGCTAGAACTGTAGTTGTAAAAGAGGTCGATCTTCCTAGCAGAGTCGTAGAAGCGTATCTGCAGGAGCGAGAGCTGGATGTTACCGGTGTTGTAGATCCAGACTGTCGCGCAGGCCGAAGTCCCCGTGGGGCAGGTGGCGGGCCAGCTTACGTCCACGACTGTGAACTTCTCTTCCAAGTACTGCACGCTGTTCCCGACCGATTGACCGTAAGCCTGTGAAGCGACTCCGGCCTCTCCGTTGATGTAACCCCAGACGGCAGCCGCCGCGATTATGGTCATAGAAACCACGAGCACCGTCCCGACGACCTCTGAGAGGGCTCGCCTACGTCGCTTCGATAGCCTCAACTTTGATGAAAGGAGGCTGCTCTTTAATTATTGGTTATGGACTCGGACTCTGGATTCCGTCTCTCGTAAACGAGGTAGGCGCTCCAAAGATAGGCAGACCCTGCAAAAGAGTAACTGGCAGACAAATGCCCGCGTGGCTCCGTCGTTGCGGGGGCCCACGCTTTGCGAGCGAAGCCCGGAACTACATGAAGGCTCGAACCGAGGATACGGTCAAATGATTCGCCCTGATATTCGTCCCCCTTCTGAGAAAGCGTGGAGTCTGCCTTCAGCGGCCTCAATAGTGACACCGAGACAGTCTACTTCGAGGTAACACCGAGAGTCTCCCGTAACGGTGGGAAGGATTGCGAAAACTCCGTCTCACACCGAGAATATGCTTCACTTGAACTAGTGCGCCTTCTCAAGCGTTGAGCACAAGTACATCCGCTGTCACTTCACTCTTCTTTCCCTTCGCTCTGCGCTTTGTTGACGTTTAGCCACCATACATGTCTGTTCTCTTGAGGAGGAACCGCCTGATCTGACTCGGAGAGTGGGGATCGGGAGGGTCAAAGGAGACACACATCGTTTTGCCCGACAGACTCCGAAAGAAAAGGGAGACGGTGGGTGGTTCTCATCCCACCGTCAAATGGGGATTCCCTTACGACATAGTCCCGGTGAACGAAGCTTCTGCTCCATTCGCCAGAGATATGTAGCCGTTAAACGTCTCGCCAGCGGAGCCCGACACGGTACCAGATACCGTGATAGTTCCAACTGTAAGTGGCGTGGTTGTTCCACCAGGGATGGAGACTGAAGCGAAAGTAAGTGTGTATGAAGTGCCTCCATATGTGATCGAGCCACCAGAAGCAGAAGTCGAACCGCTGCCAGAGTTGGTTACATATATTGTGCACGTTGGAGCAGTAGTTGCAGTACTGCCGTGGACACATGACGCACTCGAAACGGTCACATTCGCTGAGTTAGTTGAGCTGCCGAATATGCCGAAGATGTATCCAAGTACCGCCGCGAAGGCGATGAGTGTGGCTGCGATGATGAGGACTGTTGCTACGATTGGCGAGATAGCTTTTCTTCGCTGTCCCGATATCTTCATTGCCTCCACTTCCTTCCGGAGAATATTAACGGTTAGGGAGGGCGACTATGGATGTCGAATCCATATGTCTGAAAAGGGAGACCCCTATCATGCATCTCTGGCTGAATCTTGCGCTCCTGGACGACCCCTTTCGACAGGGAGAAGAGGTTCATCGACAGCCTCAACATGCCGCTCATCCAGAGGGCGCTTTGGCCTCTCCTAGCGGTGTATGTCCTCCTTAACTTCTCTGACGTCCTCACCACCTTGATAGCGTGGGCGACGGGCCCGGGGTTCATCGAATACAACCACCTCGGGTCGCTGATGTTCAACCTTGGGCCCATAGGATTCATGCTCGCCTACGCCCTCAAGTTCGTCACTATAGCGCCCCTTCTCTTCATGGCGTGGTACAGGGCCAAGCCCGGCACGGACGACTTCCAAGTCAAGCTCCTGAAGTTCGCTGCCTTCGTAGTGCTCGTCGCCGTCGACATCGGCCTAGGAGCGATAGTCGTGGGAAACAACCTCCCCGTCCTCTTGCGTCACGTAGGCGCCTAGACCGCCCTGAACCGGCCCGTGAAGGCGAAGACCTCTCTCTTCGCGATGCCTTCGACGATCACACCTTCGGGGACCCCCTTGTAGACGAAGAGCGTGTAAGAGCTCGCACCCGCCCTGCCCAGCGAGTCGACGTCGCTGAACGACTTCAGCGCCTCTGAGACCTTCTCCACCCTCGACTTGTAGTCTTCGACGATCCTTAGGGTGACCTGCGCCAGCGCGCCGAGCGGGTCAGAAGTATTCACCGGGAGGCTCCCCACCCTCGTCCACCCCTTCGCGACCGGCTGCTGGTCCTTCTTGTCCTTCTTGTCCTTCTTCTGCTCCTTCTCTTCGACCCTCTTCTGGGGCTGGGGCGACTGGGTGCTCCTCAGATGCTCCGCCAGCTGCTGCCCGTACTCTTCCTGGCGCGACTTGTAGTACTGGAGGAGGGTCTCAAGATACGCCGCAGCGCTCTCCCTGCTCTGGAACCTCACGAGCCCTGAGTTTAGCTCTAGGTTGTCGCGGAGCACCTGGAGCCCCTACTCCTTCTCTAGGGTGTCCTTGACGAGGTCTGACTCCACGGAGTCGTAGAACTGCTTGCGGGAGTCCTTGATGGCCGAGGTCCCCTCCTTGAACTCGCGGAGTATCTTCTCCACCAGATACAGCCTCTCCTCCGCCCCCTTCTTCCTCTCCGTTATCTTCACCCTGAGCTTCGGGGCCCACTCCTGGACCACGTTGAGTATGTCCACCGGCTTGAGGTCCGACAGCGGCCTGGAGAAGGGCTTGCCGTCGGCGTCAAGGCCTATGATCACCGCATCGGCGCCTATTATCGCCTGCTTGACATGGTTGAGGGGCTCGCCCAGCGAGACTGGCCTTATCGAGATGGCGGTCCCCACGCCGGCCTGGATGACCTTCATCGACTCCACAAGCTTCATCGTCTGCGAGTATTCCAACTCCTCTATCTCCGACAGCTGGGCCGCGTCGCTCTGGATCTCCCGCATCTCCCGTATGACCTCCTGCGGGTCGGGAGACTGCTCGTCCATCGCATCTTTCTCCTTCTCTTTAGCTTCCTGGGTGGCTGGCATTGGGAGCGAGATGCCCCGCCGTTGATAATAGGTTTGTGAACCCGTAATCCATACGTCGAGACCTGCAGAATCGCATAGCGGACGGAGCGCCCGCCCGTGCGTACCCCAAACTGGAAAGGGCGCCCGTCCGGTCTCACCCCTCCCCTACCCCGGAGAGCTCCATGTACGCCTTGGTGAAGAACTTCATCATCTCGTAGGGGGTGTTGAGGACCGAGTTGACCTTGAAGTACTTCTTGATCTCGGGGCTCTCCACCCCTATCCCGACGAGCATTATCCCCATCTTCCCGGTCTCCTTGACCTTGTCCAGCAGCTCTTCCTCGATCCCCGCGTACCCCGTCGGACGGCCGTCTGACACCACCACGAGATACTTGCTCTCTATGGGCCTCGAGTTCAGCGCCCTCGACGCGACCGCCAGGGCGTCGGGGAGGTAGGTCCCCCCCTTCTGAGAGAGCCCCCCGATCCTCGACTTCGCCTCGATGGAGTAGGGCTCGTCGAAGTCCTTCACCACCTGCAGCGCATCGTTGAAGCCAAAGAGCCCCCACCTGCTCCTCTCCCTCATGACGGTGGACGCCACCTCCGCGAGGCAGGTCGTTATCCCTCGTATCTCCATGGACGACTTCGACACGCTCTTGCTCGCGTCCACCAGTATCCCCCAGGCCTCGTCCTTCAGTACCGCCTCCTCCCTGACGAATACGTCAGACCTCTGGGAGCCGGAGGCGACCACCTGCATCGCCATGGGCATGTCCACCTGGCCGCTCAGCTTCCCCGGCTCTTCGTCGGTGACGTTCTTGATGGCGAGGAGCTGGTTCTTGATGTTCCGGATCGGCCCTGCCAGCTCGGCCCTCGCCCTGAGGAACGCCGCGTAGTCCCCGTCGGGGAAGGACACGCCGTTGAGCCTGGTGCTGGAGAGCAGCTTCCTGTAGTAGTCCGTGACCTTCTGCCTCTTCGCGTAGGTCTCCTGGAGGGCCGCGAAGGTGTCCTTGAACTCAGGCTCGTCAGGCAGCTCTGTCCCGCCCTCCACCCCGATGGCCGCCAGAGCCCCCGTCAGCTTCGCCCCGCCCTTCCCCTTCTTCACCTCGAGGTGGTCCCGGAAGAGCGAGTCTCCCGAGTGGGCCTCGGTGTGGGGGAAGGCGGGGATCTGCGGGAGGACCGTCTTGTCGAACTGCTTGTAGACGAGGTCTGCAGCCTTCAACAGGAGAGGGTCCTCGGGATTGTCTACCGAGTTCTCCACCATGCCGCGCGCCTTCTCGGTGAGCGCGAGCAACTCCCTGTCCTCGTCGACCCGCCCTCCCTTCGCAGGCGACACCCCCCAGAGCGAGACGAGGAGCTTGGCCGCGGTCCTCAGCCCCCTGCTCTCTATGTCGTCGAGGTCCGGCATCCTCATGGCGGCGATGGCGTTGGCGTAAGCCACGTCTGTCATGGTCCCGGGCCATCTGTCCCGGGCGGCGAGGGTGATGCGGTAGTCCTCGAGGAGCGAGATGGTGAATATCGCGGGGAAGCGCTCCTTCTCCTTCGCCCACTTCGCCAGGGGTCTGAGGTTCCCATAGCTGACGTGGAACGCCGCGTGGTAGAGCGAGGCCCGGAAGAGGCGCCAGAGCGTCGCCCACCCCTGGTCGTCGGCGTCCGCGAAGAGCCCCTGCACGGACATTACCCCCTCCTTTTCCCTCCGGGGGACCGGGACCTTGACGACGAACCCGTCCCCCTCGAGCCCGACCGACGGCCTCGGCGCCGACTCGCTGAGTATCAGCCTGAACTTGCTCTGGTCCACCCCCGAGACGCTGGAGAAGTTCGTCCAGGCGTACTCTAAGATGTTCATTTTGCCCCGGCTTTGGCGTCGCCGACGACCATCCTGACGACCCTTCTCACGTTGTTCTGGACCTCGGGGTCGTCGGCCGTTAGCGCGATGATGGTCTCCTCCGCCGCGGTCGCGGGGGACAGTCCGTCGGCGACCAGGGTCCCCCAGTTGATGAGGTCGCCCACGGAGGGGGCGTAGGGGAGGTCTCCGGTCTTGTACTGGCGCCTGATCTCAGCCGCCACCCTGACGAGCTTCTCCGCGACCGGGCTGTCTATCTTGGCCCTCTGAGCGATCATCTCGACCTCGTCAGGGGCGACCTTGCTCCCGACGCTCAGATAGTCGAAGTCAATCCAGACGGTCATCCTGCGCCTGAAGGCCGCGTTGAGCGGCTTGGTCCCCGCGAACTCCGCCGAGTAGGGGTTCATGCTGATTATGACGTACCCGTTCGGGTGCCTCGGGATCACCTCGTTGTCCCTCTCGTTGAGGACCATGTGCCCTCTGGTGTCGAGGATGGGGTTGAGCCTGGTGGCGATGTCCTGCTTCATCATGTTCGCCTCGTCCAGGTAGAGTATCCCTCCGTACCTGCACCAGGACACTATCTGGCCGTCCACCCAGTTCTCCTTTCCGAGGCCGACGAACCTGCCGAAGAGGTCGTACACGGACGTCTGCAGCCCGCAGTTGATCTCCCAGAGAGGGAGCCCCGCGAGCTCCGCGACGAGGTACGTGATGTGGGTCTTCCCCGTACCCGAGGGCCCGATCAGCGCGCACTGCTTGAAGTGGTAGAGGGCGCGCATTATCCGCTCCACGTAGTTCTCTCCGTGCTCCACGTAGCCGGGGGTCCCCTTCGGGACGAGCGCCTGCAGCGAGGGGCCCATAGAATACCCTTCGGAGAGCGTGTACTTCTCGACCTTGTACTTCGACTTCAGGTCTGCCTTGCCGTAGCGCGGCTTCAGCTGGATCTTTACGGTGACCCTGGCGTTGTCTCCTTCCGACCTGACGCTCGTCGTCCCTTGAAGGTCGTCAGTCTGAGACAAGATGCGGTGATAGACTGGGGATGACGTAAAAGGAATTGCGAACCTCTCGTATGAATCCCAAATCTATTTCCGTTAAATACCGTAGACGGGTGTTACACCCCATATCATGGTGCAGGTAGACGTCCTTGTCAAAGGTATCGAGGCCAACAAGACGTCTGACGACGCCGACGAGTCGACCCCAGTGACCTTCAACGTTAACTCTTCAATCAACGAGTCCGACCGGGGCCCCGGGTTCCTGAACCTGAAGTTCTCCATGGACCTGGAGACGTTGCCGGCCGCGGCGCGGGTCTTCGTTTCCGGAGGGGTCACGCTGAAGGGGAAGGACGAGGAGATCGACGAGATGCTAGGCGCGAAGGAGAAGGACGGGACTCCCACGCTCTTCATGAAGATCTACCAGAGGGTGTACCCCACGATGTACCTCCTCTGCGGGTCGCTCAAGATACCGTATCCGGCCCCAGGTCTCCTCAAGCTGAGCCAGATGGCTTCAGCGGAGGAGGAAGTTGCCCGTTAGGGTCGGATGTGTCTTCCTCCATGGAATTCCCATAGATTTAAGTGCGAAATACCCTGACCGTGCTAACTGAGGCGGGTCATTGGTGAGCACCGCGTCGATCGAAGAAGGGAGGGACACGAGCGCCCGCACCGCCGAACTCGTCGACCTGATCTCTGAGCTTGGCCCTGACATCCCTGAGATATCGAGGCGCCTCGGGCAGTTCAAGGAGTCGGTCAGGTACAGGTACAAGGAGAAGGTGATAGGGAAAGGGTTCTCCATCCACGTCCTCCCCGACCACGAGAAGCTGGGGCTCCAGAGGGTCGTCATGCTGGTGGAGTTCGCCCCCGTCTACAAGACGTACGCCCATTCGATCCTGACCGCGATGAACGAGCTCTGCTACATCGTCTCCTTCGAGAGGAGGATGTTCAGGGGCGACTTCCTGGTGGAGGCGAGCGTCCCCACCGAGTTCAGCGGGGCCTTCGCGGGGCTGATGTACAAGCTGAAGGAGAAAGGGCTCTTCACCAGCGTCGAGGTGGTCCCGTTCGAGTGGTTCAGGACCGTCCCCATGCGGACAAAGTACTATGACTTCGACACCGGGAGATGGGACTTCGACTGGACCAACCTGCAGAAGCAGTCGGACGACGCCGGGTACCGCCCTTCGGGCCGGGCGAAGTTCGACAAGCAGGACCTGCTCATCCTGAAGGAGCTCCAGATCGACGCGACGCGGAGCTTCATCGAGATATCTGGAAGACTGAAGGACAACTACAAGAAACTGGCGTGGCACTACAAGACCCACGTGGTCGACCGGGGCCTGATCAACGGGTACTACCTGAGGTGGATGGGGACGAGCTACAGCACCGTCCTGGAGAGGGCGCTGCACCGGAAGCACAGGTACCAGCAGCTCGCGATACTCGCTAGCGGCCTCACAGAGCTCGAAAGGATGAACCTGATGGCACGTGCCCACATGGTCCCGTTCATCTGGAACGAGATGGTCGGGAAGAGCGCCTACTGCGCCAACTTCTTCTTCCCCACCGAGTACATCACCGAGGCCTATCAGTTCCTGACAGAGACGATCTCGGACACGAGGGACAAGACGTCAGTCTTGGCGCTGGACCAGACGGAGGCGCTGTCCTTCACCATATCCCACCAGCTCTACGACGAGAAGAAACGGCAGTGGACCTTCGACGAGCCCGGGTTGTTAGAGAGATTCGACGAGCTGATAGCAAAAATAGTGGAAATAGGCGGAGCCGTCTAACCTGAACCGGCTCCACCTATGATTTCCAGCGGCCCCAGATGCAGACCGAGCGAGGCGAAAACAATGCTCGCGCCGGTCAATGCCAGCATTCCGAATCTGACCTTTTCGTCGAGAGTCATAGCCCTCATGCTCGCAACTTCAGCGATTTAAGGGTGAGCAATCTTAACGAACATTGTTAGACAGCTCCATGTGTTTTCTAAACGTTTATGTTAACCCGGGGCGGTAGTCTTGGGGCAAACCCGGGCCCCTCGCCGCAGACGCGGAAACGCGTCGACTGGATTCAGCGCCGGCATGCGAGGCCGTAGTGATAAGGCCCCGCGTCGAACGACCCCACGGCGGGGAGGCCGTTGTCAGCCAGGATCTTCCGTGCCATTGCTTCCGTCAGCCTGATCTCGTAAGGAGGACCCTTGTCCATCCTTGCCTTCTTCCAGTCTACGTCCACGACCGCAGCCCCAGGCTTGCAGATGCGCTTCACCTCTGCGAAGAAAGCGCGCTTGTCCTCCAGGTCGTGCAAGACGTTGGCGAAGAGCACGACGTCCACGGAGCCTGACGGGATGCCTGTGTCGGAGACGTCTGACTGTATGACCTTGACCGCCTTGCGACCTGTGCCCGACTCTGCCATCGTCGCGCGCAGGTGGTCAAGCATCGTCTTGCTTGCGTCGACCGCATAGACGACCCCGCCCTCTCCGACCAGCGAAGCCAGCGGCAGGGTGAAGAACCCAGGGCCGCACGCGAGATCGGCCACGGTCATCCCTCTCCCGACCCCCATGGCCTTCAAAATCTTCAGCGGGTCCTGCCACTTCCTCCTTTCGTCGGAGAGGAGGATGCGCGCGAACTCGTCTTCGTGCGGCATCGTCACTTCGCCCCTCCGGCCGACGGCGCTTCCTCCGCGGGCGCGCCTCCCTCCGTCGCCCGCGAGCTTCGGTCGCGCCTTGTCACCAGCGCCCATCTGCTCGCCAGCCCGTCTTTCCCCTCCAAGACCTCGAACTCTGCAAGAATCTTCCGCCACTCCTCCCGCGAGACGGCGCGTGGGTCGCTCTTCCTGAACGCCTTCGTGACGCTGAGATATGCCCTCCCGCCCGGCTTCAGTATGCGCTTGATCTCGCCGACGGCGCCTCCGTGGTCTGCCATGCAGCAGAGAAGTCCGCTGCCGAGCACGAAGTCGGTCGAAGCGTCAGGGATGAAACCGAGCTGCGCTGCCGAGCCTACTCGGGCGTCCACGACGGCGCCGAGGTTGAGCCCTTCGGCCTTCGTCGACAGGGCCTTGACCGCCTTCGCGTCGAAGTCCACGGCGAAGACCTTCCCTGAAGCCCCCACCCTTCGGGCCATAGGCAGGGCATAGAACCCCGACCCCGACCCCAGGTCCGCGACGACCTGCCCCGGCGCGACGTGCTTTTCCGCGAACTTCGAGGGTGAGCTCGCCAGGCGGCGGATGAGGTTGTCCATCAACAGGAGAGGGACGTGCCGGTCCCCTTCGGAGCAGGTCGGGCAGGTTGTGGCCGCCCCCCCGCAGGATGCCATCAAAATCCGGACCACGCCTTCCTGGTGCAGGGCGCTCCCCTGTCCAGAGCCTTCAGACCGCGTCCCAACCATCGTCACCAGGTCAAGGCAGCCGTCGGCATAAAAAACCTCCGAAGCGGCCTACGGCGCGCCACCCGGGCCGGTTCAGAACGCCGCCGAGAACTCTGCCGTGTCCTCTTCTCCGACTTCCTCGAGAATCTTCTGGTAGGCGTACATCACGCTCGACCCCTTCAGGGTGAGCTCGTAGCGCTTCCTGGTCCCTTCGGTCACCCACTTCAGCAGCCCCCTCTCTATCATCTGCGTCAGGTGCGTCTGCAGCGCGACCCAGGACAGGTTGGCCTTGTACATGATCTGGGTCGGCTTCTCCGCCCCGGCCTTGATGACCTTCAGCATGTCCATCCTTATCTCGAGCTGAGACCTCCGAGAAAGGACCTTTCTCTTGTCAGACATCGGAGTCTGCACCTGCAGCTCCGTTTCGCGGCTCCCGGCGTAGAGTCCTAGTTCAGCCATCTTGCTTACCAACCATCCATCCTCGAGGGGTTATCTTGGTGTGTCCGCACCCGCCGTGCATACACGCAGACGGCAGATTCAGGTCAGGATTACAGAGTCGGAGTCCACGTGTTGAAAATCCTTCAGCAATCGTCGACCTCCCGTACGGTCCGTAACAAAAAAGAGCGAACAGGTGGGCCATTCTTCTAGTTCGCCTCGCCCCTCTTCAGCGCTCCCAAGACGGGTTTCGAACCGTTTTCCGAGGGGAAGGCGTTCTGGCACCCTTGAGGTCGCATGAACATGTCCATGGCTCGCATATGCGTTTACTAATCCGGGCATTATAAGTGCAGAGGAGGTCAGATATGGACGCAGAGTACATCTTTGCCGGAGTCCAATAGGCGGGCCAGGGTTGGACGGCGGGCGGGCCGCGGTCTCCGCCCCTCTGCGACCCGACTGGCATCAGGGCGCGGAGGCGGGCCTAAAGCAGCGCGGGGAGGTAGGCTATCAGGCCGATTATCACCTGGAGCGCGACTGCCTTTCTGAGGGGGACCCCCTCCCGGGCCGCCATCTGGAGCGCGAGCAGGTTCGCGAAGGAAGCTGCGGGCCCAAGGTTTCCGGCCAACCCCGCCTCCACCGCTATCTTCGGCGCGGCCGCCGCGGTCACCCCCGAGGTGCTGACGAGGAGCTGCGTGACGGGGACGTTGCCTATCAGGCTGGACATCATCCCGACGAACGCCCAGGAGTAGGGCTCTTTCCCGGCGGCCGCGGGGGCGACGTAGGCCGCGATCTCCGGCGCGACGAGATACGCCACGACCGCTATCGCCGTGATGAAGCCGTAGAGCATCAGCACGCTCCTGACGTCGAACTCCCTCTTCACGGAGCCGAGCGCCCGCCGGTTGACCGCGAACCCTCCCAGGAATCCTACGCCGAGAGACGCGTAGTCGGGGAGGTGGAACACCTCGGCGGCCAGGACCGCGGCTGTGACAAAGAGGAGGTACGCAGCCGGGGCGGCCGACTTCAGCTTCGTCGTCGCGTCTCTCGGTCCCCCAAGGCGCCAGGCGAGAGGGGCGAGGGCTACGGCCGCCACCGCGGCTGACGCGAGGACCAGCTCCCAGGTCCCCCCGACGAAGGCATGGAAGCCGATGCCGGACGACGCCCAGAGGATGATGTTCTGCGGGTTCCCGATGGGGGTGAGGGAGCTGGCTATGTTTGTGAAGGTGACCTCGGCGACGATCAGCGGGACCGGGTCGAGCCCGTACTGTTTCGCATAGCGGATCAGGGCCGGGGTCAGTATGAGGACGAGGACGTCGTTGAGGATGAACGGAGAGACCACCAGGGTGACCAAGGACACGGCGTAGAGGAGGCCCACCCTCGGTTCGACGTGCGAGAGGACGCTCCTGAGGAAGGAGTAGCCGTCCATGGCCCTGAACTGGGCGGCGATGCCGAAGAGGAGGGCGAGGGAGACGTAGATCGAGAGATCGAAAGGACCGATGGCGAGGACGCTCAACTGAAGAGTAACATTTACGCGGGCAACTACCTCGTTTTATAAGCGGTGCAAGGCGCAAGAACCGTGAAAGCAGTCCCGGCCGCGCTGGCTGCCGGCTTCATCGTCGGGCTGGCGCTGCTAGCTCTTGTGACCCCGGCCGCCGCCGCGCCGACGAGGTCCCCAGCGGGGCTGCTCGTGACGGCCATCCCCCCGACCCTCCCGGCCGACTCCGCGACCCACGAGGCGGTCGTGGTCTCCCTGGTCGACGGGTCCGGGGACCCCACGCTGTCGTTCACGAACCTCACCATCTACCTGTCTTCTTCCAACGCGACGGTCGCGACGGCGCCTGCTTCCGTCACGCTCCTCGCAGGCCAGGCGTTCGTCCCGGTCGCCGTGACCACCACGTCTGTGGCCGGGTCGACCGTCTTCGCGGCCTCGTCTGCGGGGCTCGCGTCAGGCTCCGTCCGCATAGGCACGGTCGCCCCCGCGCCCGACGCCGCGGCGCTGGAGCTCTTCCTCGGGCCGCCTTAGTCGGTCATCTCGCTCTCTGGGGAGGACGAGGCCTACGCCGTCCAGGCGGTGGACGCCGGCGGGAACCCCGCGGTGTCTCAGGGCGGGACGGGGTTCGTGATCACCAGCTCGAACTCGAGCCTGCTGGCAGGAGCCATCTCCGGCGCCATCGCCCCCGGCTCGGACCTCGCATACGGGGAGTTCCAGGTCGGAGGGGCAGGGAGGGCAACCCTCACCGCGCTTGCTCCGAATCTGGCAACGGGGTCGGCGCAGCTCTCTATGGCTTCGGTGCCGGTGGCCTTCTCAGTGACGGCGGACCCCCCATACCTGACGCTGTTCGGGACCGGGTCCGTGACGGTGTCCGTGACCGTCCTGGGGATGCCTTTCCCCGGGCTAACGGCCTTCGTCTCAGCCAGCCAGGGGACCCTCGTCCCGACGGGGAACGTGTCCCTGGGACAGGGAGGCCAGGCCACCGTCACATTCATCCCTTCACAGCAGGGTCCGGTGACGGTCACAGCCTCGTCCACGAGCAGGCTGCTCGGCGCGCTCTCCGGGTCTGCGACGATAGTGGTGACGGCGCAGACCGCCTCGACGACGAAGCCCGCGCCCTTCCCGGCGGGATTCGACCTCTGGCTCTACGTCCCTGTGCTGGCCGTCATCGTAGTCGCCGCCGCCGGGTACCTCGTCGTCCGGACGACCCTGCGGAGGCGCAAACCGACCCCCGAGGATGAGTACCAGGCCGATCCGAAGGCGTAGGCGGGGCCTGCCGGACCGTCTGACCGCCGAAGAGAGCGGCCGCCAAGGCAACACGGTGTCACGACGACCCATGGGAGACCCTAAGAGCGACCGTATACGCTCCGTGACGCAGAGCTGCTCGTCAAGTCTGTCAGGGGCTGGCTTTCCGCCCGCGCAGGCAAGGACGAGGAGACCGACCCCGCGACCTGAAAGCTGGCCCTCGCTGGTCCCCGTCAGCCTATCCTAGCTGTGGTCTCTATCGCGATGCCGTCGCCCTGGACGGTGTGCCTGAACGACTTCGACTTTGGTATCACGCGCCTGAGCTTCTGTATCTCGACCTCCCCCTCAGCCTGGCCGAACCCCTGCGCGAACTTGAACGACATCACCCCGTCCACCACGCTCTTCAGGAAGTTCATGTGCTTCTCCTCGTGCACGCCTTCAGGGAGGGTGACGAAGTGAACCCCGCCGTACCTGTGGGCCGCGCTGACCCAGAACATGACCAGGTCGGTGACCTCCTGCTGCGGGTACACGTTCATCAGGTAGCTCGGGTTGAAGATGCTCCAGCGCCCCTCCTTCAGCTTCTCGACGAAGTCCTTCGTGAGCCCGCCCAAAGACGAGCCCAGCTTTATGACCTCTTCCAGAGGATCGTCCTGCATCACCCCGGCGAGCCCCTGCAGCTGCGGGGGCATGGGCCTGGAGTAGACGAACGACCTGTCGTCAAGGTAGGGACGTATCCCCCAGTGGTAGAGGGCCATGTCCTCCACGACGTCGTTCAGCGGCGTCTCCGGGTTGTAATACACGGCCTTCCCTCCCTTCGACAGATGGTTGTAGACGGCCTGGTCTGCGAAGGTAACGTAGTGGGTCCCCGGGCCCCCTGTGAGGAGGTAGACGGAGCTCTCGGGGAGACCCCCGCCCAGGACGTACTCGAGCCCCTGCAGGCCGAGGTTGGTTAGTTTGATTCCAGGAGCAGACCGTTCGGTGTCCGCGCGCTGGCCTTCGTAGGCCAAAGATATGGGAAAGCGCCTTTATGCCTCCTATATATGCGCTGCGCTCTCCCGGTCTACGATATCATGCGTTTTCTCCGCTGCGCTGTGACGGGCTCGGGGGACGTGATGGCCGTCGTCCCGCTCGGCTGGTCCGAGGAGAAGCGCCCCGTCCATCTCGCGAGCCTCTGGCAGACGAGCGGCCGTCTTCCTCCCGCTGTCGCTCGTCCTTTCCGTCAAGTCCCGTGCTCTTCGCTCTGACGACGGTGCCAGCGACAGCCATCTGCGCCCCTCCTTTGAGCGGGAAGGACAGCGTGTCTGAGAGAAAGGCGGACGTCAGGGACGAGCTCCCCTTCTTCGCGCCCCTTCCGTCGCTGACGCAGTCGGCCGGGCGGCCTTTCGTCGACGCGCTCAGAGGGAGCATGGGGAAGCAGACCTGCCTGCGGCATCGCTCAGGCTCTGAGCCCACACAGCACCACAGCCAAGCATGTGGCCTAACCTGGCGCCGTCCCATTCTTGGCGAGGAAGAGCTCAAGCCTTCTGAAACCCGCCTGCCTGACATTGAAGACGGTTGCGGACGGAAAGGGACGGAGCAAGACCGAGCTGCTCGTCGGAGACCTCAGACCAGCAGATTTCGAGGACATAGCGGGGTACTACTACAGGTTCTATGACGAAGTAAAAGAGAACCGCTTTTCGGCATCGTTCTCGCAAAGGAGGAGCATCCTGTCAGCGTGGAGCTCAGATGGTTCGCCGACCTCTACGAAGGGGCCGCGCGGTGGGGGTGTGCGAAGTGAAGACTCTTGGACGGAAAAGCTCCGAGGTCTCCCACAGGGGAGAGCTCGGGATAGCTGTGGGCGCGGGCCACAGGGGGAAGGGGGTCGGGAGCGCCCTGCTGCGGTCGACCCTCGAAAGGTGCAAGGGGAAGCTGGAGATCGTGGAGCCGACGGTCTTCTCGAAGAACGAAGCTGCCAAGAGGCTCTATGGGAGGTCCGGCTTCGAGAAATACGGGGCGAGACCTTCATCCGTCAAGAGGGGGAACGTGTACCTCGAAGAAGACCTGGTGCGCCTGGAGCTGTGAAGCGGCCGAGTCCGCGCCGTCAGCGCGGCCGCTCGAGGACGTCCTCGGCCCTGCTGCGCTACCCGTTCTCCACGAGAGTTATCCCGTAGGACTTCGCGACCACCTCCTCGACGCCTCCCCGCATGGCGTAACACGGCTCCGCGCCGACGTCGAAGGCCATCGCGAAGAGCCCGACCATCTCTTCGACCGGGTTGTTCCCCCGTTCCTTCATGCAGACGACCGTCCTCTTCTCCCCTCCGCCTTCAGTCTTCTCCGCCAGCAGGTCGAACCGGTGGACGACCCCTGACCTGCCGGCCAGGAGCGCATCGAATCTCACAGTGTATCCGTCTCTCCTGAGACTTTCCGCGAGGTCGTCAAATGACCTCCTGCGTCCAAAGGCCGCACTCACGGTCGGGCGCCCCTTGCCATCTTCAGCTCTCCTGCCTCCCAAGGCTTCATCACCAGGTCCCACGGAGTGACGACCCCCGCGCCTCCTTCGACAGTCAGGCAGACGCCGCTTCCTGGTTTGATGGCGTCTGCCGCATTCTTCACCCGTGCGCCGCCGTCGGCCTCGACCGCTTCCGTGCCGCCTGCATCCTGCAGCGTCGCCTCCAGCATCTTCTCCGGAGCGTCTTTGACGGTGCGGAGCCGCGCCGGGCTGAAGAGGTAGGCGAGGATCTCCCTGTCGGATACGAAGCGGTTCGAGCCCTCGACGCGGACCCGCCTCACCCTCCTCCTGAAGAGCTGGCGGACGGCTTCCCTGAGGCTGGCGCTGCCGGGAAGAGAGAAGACGGGCGAAGAGGCCACGTCACGCAGCCGGAGGCCGGTGCTAAAGAGGCCTTCCTGGTACAAGAGGAGGGCGTCGGCGAGCGTGACCATCCCGAAGGATTCGGCAGACTCGACCAGAGCGTACCCAAACCTCGTCCTCTGGAACGCGTCGAGCACGGCGGCTACCCCGTCTGACCTGACGGGATCGAGGAAGACCGACGCGCTCTCGCACGGTTGAAAGAGGAGCCGATACAGGTCCTTCGGCTCGGTCGCGAGCATCATTTCGAGGAGAGGGTATCCCGCAAACGCCATCCACTTCCCGCCCCTGCTCAGGTACCTGACCCCATCGTCTGTGCTGGATATCAGGAGAACTTCCCGTCTTGGGATGTCGAGCAGCGTCCCGGCGATCACATTGAACGTCCCCTGCTCCACGGTAGGGACCACCCTTCCGAACAGCTCGGGGACCGCTTCATTCAGCCGTAGCAGACCCGTCAAAATCCCCTCCGGTTATACTCGCATGCATCCGCCAGCCAGATTCCCAAGCTAAGCAGTTCCCACGGCCCGCGGTCGTCCTCCCGTCTTCTCCGCTTCATATTCCTTTTGTGTACGCCAGTATCTGAAGATGCCCAGAGAGAGGAGCGCCAGCGAAGCCGCCGTGAGGAGGGAGTGAGCGATGCCCAGGGCGTCAGACGGGACGGAAGACCGCGCCAGGTCAGCTGCGACGGCCAGAACGCGGTCCAGCACCAGGGGGCCCCCGGCGTACAGAATCGGCAGCCATACGCCTCTCTGCATCTTGAGCGCATCTTGGTTGCGGTTGAGCAGGGAGAGGGACCTGACGGCGTAGAACCCGCCCACGGCGGCGACCGCTATGGTCACCGCGTCGAGCGCCAGGTTGACGGACACATGCGCCGACACCGCGGAGGGTTATGGTACCCGGTCATTCAGCAAATTCACCCCCCGCACGGTATCAGCTCCGTGCCGGCCCTGACAGGCGCCTGAAAGACCGCAGCGCGAGTCATTGGTGGCGGGGAGCTCGTGGCAGAGCGTCAGAAGAATCTGCGCCTACGGTATGATTTCGCAGCCGTTGTTGAAGCCGGGATACCGAAGGTCAGAGAGCCCCACTATCCCTCCCTCGACGAGTGCCTCGACCCGCGGCTGAGCCGCTCTGAGCTCCTTCACCAGGTGTCTCACGGTCGAGCAGATGAGGGGATAGCCGTCCTGGCGCAGCAGGTGCTGCGACCTGTTGACGAACAGGCACCTCCCCCCGCAGACGCCGAGTATGTCGCAGGATGCGCATGGTTCCCCCACCGTTGCGATGTTGGCCAGAGACGCGGGGGTGTTCTTGAATATGGACCCCACCACGGAGAAGTCGAAGTCGACGGAGACAGGGCAGGCGGAGATTCTCCCGTCCGGCATGATCGAGAAGAAGTCGAGCCCCGAGCCGCATCGCAGGGCAGACCTTTCGCCGGTGAGCAGCGTTCTCATCACGCCCATGAACGGGACCAGGCCCTCCACCTTGCCCGTCCGCTCCATCTCGTCCACCCACCAGTTGACGAGGGAGGAGATCCCTGAGTTGTACTCATCGAGCCACCCGCGGATGTTAGGTTCCGTCTGAAGCCCGGCCTCCCAGAACATCCCGAAGTCGAGCTGCCAGTGGACATGGTCGAACAGCCGCAGGTCTAGAAGATGGCGGACGTTCTCCCTGATGTCAGTCCCCTGGACCACCGTCATCCTTGCCACCAGGTCTCCCTTGAACCCCCTCGTCCTGATCAGCTCAGAGTTGCGGACGGCGCGCCGATAGACCCCCTTCCCCCTTTGCCCGTCCGTCACGTCCTCCTTCCCGTCTATCGAGACGAGGACGGTGCTGAGCTTCGAGAGGTATCTCGGGTCGACCCCGTCGAGAAGGGTGCCGTTGGTCTGCAGCACGAATCGCCCGGGGACCTCTTCCATCATCGCCTGCATGCTCCCTGTCCGGAGGAGGGGCTCCCCGCCGTAGAACTCGATGACAGGGTCGCTGTCCTGCGACAGGAACGACCTGAGGTCGGACATCGAGTACTGGATCTCCTTTGGGGGGGTGTCGCTACCGCCTCCGCAATACCTGCAGAGGAGGTTGCACTCCTTGGTAAGGATAACGTGGTAGTGCATGCTATGGGGTTGGACCGGGTCTGGGGCCCTCGGATTATAAGGGGTTGCAGGAGGCATGAGAAATTAACTGCATCCCTTCCGGCCCATATCCTCCAGGGTCTATTTCCGTCCGGCCCGTTAAACGCCCCTACCGTCATCGTCTACGGGAGTTGGCCCGACCATGCAGGGAGGTGAAAGCAAGTACACCGAAATGCTCGATGACAGGGACGTAGCACGCTGGTCCGGGAGTCTCTCAGGGGCCGAACTTGTATGTGAGCGATGTCAAGGCTGCCGCTGTGAGGCCGAGGGCGCAGACGAGCCCCCCCGTCAGCGCGACCCGATAAGCCGCGACCGCCCCGAAGAGCCGCCGTGACCGGGCTCCGCTCAAGAGCGCGCCAGCGAAAACATGATCTTCCCATCTTCGAGGCGGAGCTTCTCGACCGAGTACTTCGCCGAGAAGACAACCTCCAAGGCCCCCCTCACGAACCCGATGATGAAGTGGTCCACGTGGTGGTCAGACTTTACTGTGGTGGCAGCCTCGCTGACGCTGGCTTCTACCGTCCCGTCGCTCCCCACGGAAAGGTCCAGGAGCCCCAGCCCGTCGGCCTTGAAGACAGCCTTCACGTTCTCCAGCATCGCCGCGTCGTCGGAGCCCGCCCCCGGCTCCCCGTCCTTGGAGAGCTTCTCCCTGACCTTGACGGTCACCTCCCGCCCCACCGACTCCCCCTCCGCCTGGAGTATGACGTCCCCCCCTGACCCGAACTTGGCGGAGATGGTGTTGACGAGGGCGGCCCAGCTGGAGGCGCCGATGAAGAACCCCCTGTAGTGCCCCCCGCTGGTGAGCGGGAACATCTGGCTCTCGAATATGATCTTCCTCTTCGACTCGGCCCGTATGTCGAGGACGAAGGGCATCGCCCTGAACTCGCTCATGACCCTCTCGGTGTCCACGTCCGCCCCCTGCATCTCCACGAACATGAGGATGTGCCCCACCTTCCTGTCGTCAGAGACCTGCCCGTGCGAGCCGAGGATGTCGATGTTATGCGCCCCCAGGACGTCTGTGATCTTTCCGAGGATGGAGGGCCTGGACTCGACCTTGAAGTAGAGCTCCCAGACGTCGCGGCCGCTAGGTGCGGTGATGCCTAGGACGAGTGGGACTGGCACGGAAGGCACTCCCGGGTCAGCCAGTCTGGCCGGCTACCACGTTGAAGATGAACTTGCCGCCGTCGACGGTGGCTATGGTGACCTGGTAGGAAGTCCCGGAGGAGGTACCAGTAATGCCGTATACGTTCAGCTCGCAGCTGGCCTGCACGGGTTGCGCTGTAGTTACAGGGTAGCTGGTTGCGATAGTTGTCGTCACCGTGCCGCTTACCACGGTGAGACTACTGCTCGTAGTTGTCGCATATGCGCCGCTTGTTACTACATTCTGCGCACCGCACGAACCATAGAAGCTCGTAAGAACCCCGTTGAAGTAGACTGCCGAAACCGTTATCGCGCCGGTGCCCGTGTTCCTGAGGTACATCGTCAGGTAGTTCGGCGGCGAGGTCTGGAAGTTGTATGCGTCGAGGCTGACCTGCTCCGTCAGCTGGTTGACGTGCGAGTTGGTCAGGGTCCCTGCTAGCCCGGTGGTGAACACATAGACTATGACCCCCGCGGCGACTGAAATCGCGATCAGGAGGAGGGTCGCGACTATGGGGCTAACTGCGCGCCTGCGCTGCTGGATCTTCAACGCCTAGCTCGAGCTCCCTGCAACCACGTTGTACGGCGTGATGCCGCCGTCTGCCGTGACAATCTTAACCTGGTAGGAGGTGCCTGCCGAGACGTTACCCAAGTCGAAGAGGTTGAGCTGGCAGGAGCTCTGGGCCGACTGTGGAGCTGGAACGGTGGTTGGCCAAGTGCCGTTGGTAGTCGCGGCGACTGAGGTGCTGCCGCTATTCACAGAAATCACCGCGGTGGAACCCGAGCTGCTAGTCGCGTACCCTGTAGTCGCTGAAACCGAAGTCCCGCAGCTCCCGTAGAACTGCGCCGGCGCCCCGTTGAAGTACACCGACGATAATGTCACGGCCGACGTCCCCGTGTTGCTGAGATAGACCGTCAGGAAGTTGGTTGACTGGAAGTCATAGGACTCGACGGTCACCTGCTCCGTCAGCTGGTTCCCCCCCTGCTTCGTCAGGTTCCCTGAGAGCCCAGTCACGAACACGTATACGATGACCCCCGCAGCCACGGTGATAGCTATGAGCAGCAGCGTGGCGATGATGGGCGAGACCGCCTTCTTCTGCGAGACGTTCATCGGCTCCCGTTGGCGTCCGGGCGCATATAACGGCGGTGAAGAAGTTCTACTCCAGGCTACGGCGGGGTCGCGACGAAGGTGTACTCCGCCCCGGTGGACGTCACCACTATGAACGTATAGCTCCCGCTGGACCAGGCGAAGTTCAGGGTCAGGGAATAGGTCTCCCCTGGGCTGAGGTACACGTCGAACGCCGGAGTCGACGCCGTGTTGTAGTCCACCTCAGAAGTCGAGCCGATGATCCACAGGCTGACGAGGTGCGAAGTCGCCCCCTCGAGGTTGCTGAGGTTCTCGAACCCGACGGTGACGTGGTTCTGGTTAGGCCAAGCGTCGGTCGCCGTGCTCCCGCTCGAAACCGTGAACGTCATGGCGCCGGGGTTGGTCGCCCGCGGCTGTATGACGTAGAAGCGGAACTCCATTGCCCCTACCGGGATGGGAGGTATCGCGGCGTTCCCGAAGACGAGCTCGTTCTGGTTGACGAAGAGCCTCACGTCGAAGACCCCGTTGTTCCAGGTAAAGCTGAAGGGGCCGTTTGATATCGTCGCCGTGTCTATCTGGTTCCAGTCGAAGGCGTAGCTGGCGCTAGGCCCCGTGCCTATGGGCCTCGCCTGAGTGAACTCGTTCACATAGATGTACACGTTGGCCTGGGAGGAGGTGCTCCCGGCGAAGTTGAAGGAAATCTGGGAGAGTATGCCAGGGGATTCCCCGGTGGCCCCGTTAGGGCACTGGGTGGAGTTCGTCGCTTCCTGCGCGGTCAAGCAGGACGGTATGACGTAGTTCAGGGTCTGGTCGACCACGTTGGCGCTGTAGAAGAGCCCTATCCCGATGTCGTCGAAGAACATCCTTGCCTCCTGAAGGCCGTTGTTCCCGCTGACGTGCTTCAGGTTGAATGTAGCATACAGCGCCAGTATGTAGAACCCCGTTGTGACGAACACGTTCTGGGTGGTCCCCGCCGCGGGGCCGCTGTTCGCCAGGAGGGACGTGATGTTAATCCCAGTGGTCTCCACCCATTGGGTGTCCGCGGCGGAAGGGCCAGTGTAGCAGAGCTCCCCTGTGGTGCCGCAGTTAGCCCCTGAGTTCAGCGGGATCGGAATCGTGTAGTTGTTGCCTGCCGGGTCCTGGATGGAGAACTGGACCACGAGCTTGTTGAGCTCGGGGATGCCCAGGTAAAACCCGCTCATGAACCGGGCGTAGCTGAAGTACGCCGTCGGACAGCTCGAAACGCAGGGGGAGGAGACCCCGAAGGTGGTCATATTGACGTACATCTCATACTTCCACTCGACCGTGAACCCCGGGTTGGACGACCCGCTGGGCGGATTGATGTTGGAGCTGATGAATATCACCCCGGGGCCAGACGGGGAGCCTGGCGACCCCAGCGACGTGTCCGTAGGGTCGTAGCCAGCGAGGAGCCCGGAGCTCACTCCAGACCCAGACGGGTAGAACACGTCCGAGGTCCACCCGGACGAGCTCGTGGTGAAGTTCTCGTTCTGTATCGGGGTGTACTCTGCGACTCGGTCCTGCGAGGTGAAGGAGAGGGGGAAGGGGAGGGACGCGGGGTAGGTGGACGGGGGGTTGTGCGTCGCCGTGTGGCAGAGCGTGGAGTAGTAGGGGGACGCGGTGTCGCAGACGGGCTCGTACCCGTTGGTGTAATTGTATGGGAGGAGCGGTGCGGCGATCGTGGGCCCGTTCCTGACGTCGTAGGGCCCCCTGGTGGCGCTCGCGCCGAAGCTCACCCCGGTGATCTGGGTGTTGTCTAGCCCCTTTGCCTGCTGGGCCGCGTCGTATCCCTTCACGGCCGTCTGATACCCCGTGTACTCCTGGAAGACGACTACGAACGTCCCCGCGACGAGGAGGGCGAGGACGAGGAAGATCGCCATCCCGACGACCGTCCCGACCCCCCGCCTCTTCACCCTCATCCTGCACTACGCCTTCCAGAACAGGGTGACCGTGTTCCCCCTCGCCGTAGACACCACTATGTTGTACGCGGTCCCTGAGACCCAGGTGTAGTCCACCTTGAACGAGCATGAGTAGCCCACCCCCACCACGAAGTAGTTGTCTCCGGCGGGGACCGAGCATGTGTTCGTGTCCGTCGGGTTGGGGGGCGCGGCCGCGATCTGCGACGGCCCGCTGAACTCCAGGAACTGCGACCCTGCCCCCGTGAAGCTGGTCAGGTTGCTTATCGCTATGCTGGACACCTCCGTGGTGATCGTCCCCACGTTCCGGACGGTCACGACGACGTTCTGGGTGGGATAGGTCCCGTTGAACTGGACGTACTCCACGACGAACGACTCCTGCAGCTGGCTCGTCTTCAGCCCGATGAGGTTCCCGAACCCTTGGGACCAGTTAGCGAACGCCGCGGACCCGAAGGCGAAGACCACCGTCCCGAGGACGACCACGATCGCGAGCATCAGGAGGGTCGCGACGATCTCGCTGACCCCCTTCCTGCGCTTCCCCTCCATCTTCATCCACTAGGCCCCTCCGCAGGAGCAGAGGGCGCCGCAGAGCCGACAGGTCCAGGCATCTCCCCTGCCGCTCCCTCCGGTGACCATCTCTTCGTCGCGAGGAGCGCGAAGTTCACTTAAAGGAATGTAACATCTCCGAGGACAGCCAAAAGAGAATCTCGCCCCGCCGCGCGTCTGTGCCCCGCAGAGGCGACCGTGACGCTTTTTCTAGCAGCGGCTCCGGCGACGACGCTGGAGTGAAGTCCGTCGGGGCCCACGCCCAGGTGGGCGGAGGGCGGCTCTACTATGAGCTGGCCGGGGAGAGGAGGGACCACGCCGTGGTCCTCATCCACGCCGGCTTCCTCGACAGGAGGATGTGGGACGGGCAGTTCGAGCTCCTCGGCAGGAAGGGGTTCTCCGCGCTCAGGTACGACCTCCGAGGGTCCGGGCTGTCTGACGGGCCCAAAGAAGAATACGACGACGCCGAGGACCTGAAGGACCTCCTCGGCCACGTGGGGGTGAAGGAAGCGACCCTCGTGGGGGTCTCCAACGGCGGGAGCGTCGCCATCGACTTCGCCCTCGAGTACCCCGAGCGCGCGAGGGGGCTGGTCCTGGTGGCCCCCACGGTGGACGGCTACGAGTACGGCACGCCGCAGGAGGAGCAGATGGACCACGCCAGAGACAAGGACTGGGAGCGGTGGGAGGAGGCTGTCAAGGACGGGAGGGTGGACGAGGCGGTCGACATACACCTCTCCATCATGGGGCAGGCGCTGGGGGGCGCCAGGCCGAGGGTCGCGTCGATAGCCAGGGAGAACTACCGCGTCTTCAGCGAGCCGTTCTGGCACCTGCGCCGGACGAAGCCGCGCCCCGCCTTCAAGAGGCTCGGGGAGATCCGGGCGCCGACCCTCCTCGTCTGGGGGGACAGCGACTTCCCCGGCCAGATCACCCTCGCCGAGAGGGTCCACCAGATGATACCGAAGTCGTCCAGGATACTCGTCCGTGGCGCCGACCACCTTGTCAACGTGTCGCAGCCCGCCGCCTTCAACGACGCCCTGCTTTCGTTCCTGAACACGGGCGCTACCGCGGCCGCGCGGTAGCCTCGAGGACCGCCTTCACCTTCTTCACCGCCCCGGACCCGTCGAAGTCTTCCACCACAGAGACCCCGTACCCGGTCTCAAGGCGCTTCGCGTCTTCCGAGGCGGCAGGTATCGTCACCAGCACCGACCGGTTCGGCTTTATGTCGAACGTCTTGGCGAAGAACGCTATCACGGCGCTCGCGTCCACGGGCTTGGTGTCAACGGCCACCTGCAGGGCCACGGTCTCTCCGTCCCTCTTGGCGTAGACGTCGAGGGAGTGCACCGACCCCGACTGCCCCTGCACCTTGGCCGGGGCGGAGACCTCGTACCCCATCTCCGTGAGCATCGCGGCCAGCTCGGGGTCGAGGAGGAGGGTGTTCCTGAGCTCCACCAGTACCCTCTCGTTGACCTCGTAGGTGTCGATGTTGACGAGGGTGAGGTCCGCGGAAGTGAACTCGTGGTTCCCCTCCTTGCAGATGAACACGAGCCTCGGCGAGCTCGTCTTGGAGAGACAGTTCTGGCACTCGTACCAGACCCCCGACACCCTGAGCTCCCCCTGGGTCTTGACGGGCCTGCCGCAGTTGGGGCACTGGAGCGTCCCGTCCTTGTCGAAGCGCGAGTCGTCCCCTATGTAGCCGCAGTAGACGTGCTCCACCAGGGACCGCTTCGAAGAGACCTTCGACCTGCACTTCACGCACTCCACCATCACCATGGGGTCGGCCCTGAGGTGCACCGGGCACATGACGACCTCCCTGCTCGAAGCCTTACGGAGTATCGCCTGCTCCAGCATCTCCTTGATCCACCCGTTCACGTCCACCTCCAGCCCGAGGACCTCGTCCGCCAGCGGGTAGTGGGCCTTCCCGTCCGAACCGATCTTCGGCTCGAGCAGGAGGTTCTCCGTGAGCATGCGGCGGAGGAGCTCCCTGGTGTTGGGGTCGCTGTAGAGCCTCGTCGCGTCTATCCTCGGGCCGGGGGTCTGCACTCCTATCTCATCTCACGAAGACCTGGAAGGCCAGTATCGTAGCCACCACGAGTATCACGATGTGCTTGAACCCGGCCGCGAAAGAAGCTTCGCCGAGCTTCCCTGCGCCCAGCCCCCCTATCACCGCCTCCACCAGGGCGATCTGGAGGAAGGCGCTCTTGATGCTCGAGAGGCTGATCCCCTGCAGCCCTGCGAAGGCCACGGCCGCCCCGGCCGCCGTGCTCTGGGTGCTGATGAGCCCGGAGAAGAAGGTGTCAAGCATCACTATGGCTATGCCGAGGAAGATGAAGACCGCTATGTACGTGGTGAGGGTGTACGGCTTGAGGGTGCCCCTCACTTCCTTCTCTATCTGGTGGAGCTCCATCGTGTGCCTCTGTATCGCCTCCAGCATGTCCTCCACCTTCCCCCCTGCCCTGTTGGCCTCCAGAAGGACCCCGAAGGTCCTCCTAGCCATGCGAGAGTCAAGCCGCCTCAGCTCCGACCTGATGACGTCCTCGAACGGTATCCCCCACGAGAGCTGGGCCGTCATCCGCCGCAGCTCCTTGGAGAGGGGGCCGTAGTCGTTTTCCGCGGCCATCTCGAGGGAGCGGGTGAGGCTGAACCCCGTCTTCGCGTTGCTGGTGACGTCGGAGAGGAACGTGGGGAGGGCGTCGTCCACCTTCTCCCTCCACCTGTTGAACCACCAGTCGACCCCTCCAGGGACCGCCATGAAAGCCACCCCCACGAGGAGGAGCGTCGACAGCAGCGGGAATGGGAGGGCAACCCCCGCGTAGACGTTCAGGGCCACCACAGACCCCATCGCGGCTGCCGCAGCCGCGGCGGAGGCCAGGTAGACCTCCGTCCTCTTCTCGTGCAGCTCCCGGAGCCCCACCTCAGTCCACCTCCTTCCTGACCGTCTGGTCCGCCATTATCAGGGTGAAGAGGCCCCCCACGGGGACGAACACGTAGGCGATGAGGTACATCATCGTCACGATGTTCAGCCCCCCGATGGTCCCGACGATCGCCCCCATCACGGAGAACATGATGAGCAGCAGGAGGGGCGCCACCACCAGCGTGATGGTGTAGATCTCCGCCACCATCCCCACGTTCTCCCCCACCGCCTTCGCCTGGAGCCGCTTGTTCAGCATCATGTTCGACGCCGCCCTCTGCAGGTAGGCGTTGAGGTCGTTCCCGGTGACCGAGGCCGACCTGAACCCTTCGAGGAACTCCCCGAAGGTGTCAGAAGGGGAGCGCTTGATCTCGGCGTCCACGGCCTGCGACAGGTCCATCCCCATGGCGGCCATGTCCCTGACTATCATGCTCGACTCCTCGGAGACCACCCCTCCCTTCTCCTCCCTGGCGAGGACCTCGAAGATCCTCTCAGGGGTGACCCCCGCGGTCGAGAGGACAGACATATGCCCGGCGGCGTAGGGGAGCTCGGCGTCGAGCTTCTGCCCCCTGGAGTGGGCCCTGGAGCTCGGGTAGAAGTAGAACATGGCGAGGCACCCCGCGAAGGCCAGCCCCCCCGACCCCGCCGGGAGGAGGAGGACGAAGCTCAGCCTCATCCCCGCGTAGAACGCCCAGCTGAACCCTGCGAGCGCGCCGGCGACCCCGGAGATGGTCGACAGGAAGAGCGCGCCGGCCACGTAGGCGCGGAAGGTGACCCTCATCCCGCTCATGGCCAGGTCCTTCCTGGTGTCCGCGAAGAAGCGCTCGAACGTCCTGGTGTAGGGGGCGTATAGGACGTAGGACGTCCCCCAGAACCCCAGCTTCGCGGAGCCCTCTTTCATCTGGTCACACCCTCCAGCTCGGCCCCGGCCCTGCTGGCCATGGCGTACGGGTTCGCGTAGAACTCGTGGACGTACTGGCTGACCTCCTTGTACGAGCGGTAGTTCTTGCTCGCCAGCCACTCGAGGAATATCTTCCTGGACTCGATGTCGCGCCTGATCTCGTCGGGCCTGAGCCCGTACCTCTGGTTGATCTTGTCCACCAGCCTGCTCCTCCCCGTGGCGTTGAGCCTGTCGGTCACGGGGTCCCACCTGTACACCTCGTTCATGACCATCTCGTTGGTCCTGTTGTCGTACCCCAGGATCTCGTTGACGCTCACCACGCGCCTCACCGACCTGTCCCCTATCCTGAGCTTCAGCTGCAGGACGACGCAGTCGAGGCTTGTCCCCACCATGCTCCGGGGGATGTTCATCGGCTCAGTGGTGAGCCTGTTGAAGACCGCCTCCACGGAGTCGGCGTGTATCGTCGACATCCCTCCGTGACCGGTGCTGATCGCCTGGAAGAGTGTGAACGCCTCCTTCCCCCTGACCTCCCCCACTATGATGACGTCCGGCCTCTGCCTGAGAGCGTTCCTTACGAGGTCGAAGAGGGTGATCTCCCCGGCCCCTCCTTCCGACCGGCTGACCTCCTGGATCCAGTTCTCCTGGGGCAGAGAGAGCTCCGGTGTGTCCTCGATCGAGATGACCTTCTGCCCGGGCGCGATGAACATGGAGAAGCAGTTCAGCGAGGTGGTCTTCCCGCAGGCCGTCGAGCCGGCCACGAGCATGGAGAGCCGCTTCTCCACGAGATACCAGAGGTATGCCGCGACCTCGGCGTTGACGGTGCCGTATTTGACGAGGTCGACGATTGTGAACGGGTCCGCCTTGAACTTCCTGATGGTGAATGTGCTCCCCTTCTGGGTGATCTCCTTCCCGTAGGTGAGGTGGAGCCTGCTCCCGTCGTCGAGGGACGCGTCGACTATGGGGAGCGCGAGCGAGACGTGCTTCCCCGACACGTAGGCGAGCTTGGACACGAACGTGTCCAGCTCCTGGTCGGACGCGAACGCGACGTTGGTGGGGATGGACTCGTAGTCCCTGTGCCAGACGTAGATCGGGATCTTGGCGCCGTCGCACGAGATGTCCTCTATCAGTGGGTCGAGCATCAGGGGCTCGATCTTCCCCAGGTGGATGAAGTCCCTGGTGAAGTAGTACTGGAGCTTCCTCATGCTGGGCTTCGGTATGTTGAAGCCGTAGGTGTCGGCGAGCCTCGCCACCTTCGCGGAGAGGAACGCCTCCGCCTTCTCCCGGGTCTCTATGCTCCTGAGGTCGACGTCCATCTCCTCTATCAGCAGCTCCTTGAGCTGGTCGAACTGCTTCCGCTCCTGGGAGGTCAGCTCCGGCTCTATCACGATGTACCTGTACCCCTCCACCCCTTCCTCCTTCGATATGGCCCCGTAGACGTTGAGGGCCCCGGTCCTCAGGGGGAAGACCTCCACGAAGTTCTGCGCCGAGTCGCTGAGCATCGCGTTGATGGAGGACCGCTGGATCCCCTTCACAGGGGCGGCGGCCGGGGGCGGGGTGGCAGGCTTGGCCGACCTCATGAAGGCGATGACGACCCCTTCGACGGCCACCACCGCGGCCATGGCCGCGGCCAGCGTCACCATCGCGGATGCGGTCCCCATCCCGAGGTAGTCGGCCACGAGCACGGCTATCGGGAGGCGGGGCACCCCCGAGACGGCCAGGGCGGCCGTCTCGACGAGCAGGTAGCATATCACGGCGGCTAGGGCCCAGAGCCTGATCCTGCCCGGAGTCCCCTCCGTAGGGGCTTTCAACAGTGCAAGACCATCCAAGGTTTTGCTTAAGGTTGTGTAACTTCCGGCCGGGCACACATCAGCGTTTCATGTCGAGGACAGGTCATGCCGCCGGCCAAGGTCGAAGGGAGGTCGCCTGAAGACGCCGTCGCCAGGACCGCCCGGGCTCCGCCTCCAGCGCTTGCGCGCCGGGGGTGTGAACAACTTCTTCACCCGTCTTAAGAACTCCAGCGGGGCGCTTCTCGTCGTGCGCCTGCGTAAGGACGTCAACGTCTACCTCTTCGACCCGACGAGGAAGTACTTCCACATCGTGATCGAGATGGAGAACGTCCCCGGGGCCCTCAGGAACGTCCTCGAGGTGATGCACGGCATCGGGCTCAACGTCCTCGGGAGCTTCTCCTCGGTGGACGGGTCGGCCAGGCTCGGGGTCTGGAGCGGGTTCGTGGAAGACAACGAGCACACGGCCTGGGACCTGAAACAGAGGCTGGGGGCGTCCCCATTCGTCCACGACGCCATGGTGGTCGAGAGCAGGCAGGGGTTCCTTGTCGACGGGGTCCACTTCCCCCTGGCGTTCAACACAGGGACCAGGGCGGTGATGATGGGCGCGAAGTCCCTGGCCAACATGCTGAGCACCGTCAACGAGAAGTTCGGGACCGGAGGGAACGTGATACTGTTCGAAGAGGGGAAGACCTACGGCAAGGACCTGGGAGAGGAGTACCTCCTCAAGCTCGGGGCCGACTTCATCCTCTCCAACTTCGCAGAGGTGGTCAAGCTCTACCAGGCGCTGGGGTGGTTCAGGGTCGAGAAGGTCAGGTTCGACCCCGCCGAGGGGAGGGTCGTCATAGACGCCGGGGAGAGCTTCGAGTGTTCCGGGGTGGAGTCGCGCGTCCCCAGGAGCCACTTCGTCAGGGGGCACCTCGAAGGGATGGTCACCACCTGGCTCGGGAAGCCCCTGGAGAGCAAGGAGGCCCTCTGCGCGGCCAAGGGGGACCGGGTCTGCGAGTTCGTCCTCACGCCGAGGCCGGAAGCGTAGCCGTTCGCCTGCTCAGCTTTTTTAGGCGACTTGGCGGAACAGAACCATGGCGTTCCAAGAACCGAGCGAGGAGCCTGTATCCCGGCTCCTTCTCGGGTTGTTCGCGGGTTCGTCGGCGGCTATCCTCCTGCTTCTCGTCCTGGTCATCATAGTCCATGCCTTGACGTCGGCTCCCAGCCTGGTCCCCGTGGTCGGGGTCCTGTCTGTGACACTCGCGGGGTTCGCGGTGATCTCGATAGCCGACGGGATTTGCTTCGCCTGGAGCCGGTATCCCGCCCACCGGAAGGCCGTGACATTCGTCGTGGCTGTGACGCTCGCGACCCTCCTGGCGCACGCGTACGTGATGGGGACCCCGGGGGTCTCCACTCCCGGATCGGCGTCGGGCGCCGTGGGGACACACTTCGGGAACAGCGAGGTCTCGGTCAACTCCTCCCGGGTCGGGGCCCAGCTGGTGGTGAGCGTCCAGGCTGAGGCCGGGGGGAGCGCCATCGCGAACCTTTCCATCCTGAGCGGCGGCGCCCCTCTCGCCGGGGGCGGGTTCGTCCAGCCGCCCAGCTACTCTTCGCCGCTGGAGCCTGGGAACACCGCCACTGGAATGTGGACCCTGGGGCCAGGGGAGACTGTCGCCAACGTCACTGTCGACTACCGCTCCCTCACCTGCTACGACTCCACGGACCAGGTGTACGGGTGCATAATGGACGAGGTCTTCTACGTCCCTGCCGCCCAGCACATGCTCGCCGGCGCGCAGTGCCAGCAGGGGGTCCCCAGGAACGACCCGGCGTACTGCAACCCCGAGCACCCGCCCCTCACTAAGGCGCTCGTCGCCGCGGGGATGGCGGTCTTCGGAGAGTACAACACGGTCGGCTGGAGGGTGATGCCCGCCCTCCTGGGGTCGTTCAGCATCCCCCTCGTCTTCGGGATAGCGTGGAAGGTGTCCGAGAGCAAGAAGATAGCGGCGCTGTCCGCCCTCCTGCTCGCCCTCGACGTCCTGTTCTTCTCCCAGTCGAGCGCCGCCCTCCTCGACATCCCGCCCCTCTTCTTCGAGCTCGCCGCGTTCTTCGTGGTCGTCGCGGGGGTGAAGTGGTGGAAGTTCGACAGGTACTTCTTCGCGGGGGTCCTCATGGGGCTCGCCGGGCTGGCCAAGGAGACGGCGATCTTCCCCCTGATGGGGCTCCTGACCTACATCCTCCTCTTCGGCGACGGGATCAGGCTGAGGAGGGTGTACTCGGTGCTGAAGGTGGCGCTGGTCGTTATAGTTGTGTTCTCGGTCGGGCTCCAGGCCTACGACTCGGCCCTGGCGTCCCAGTCATACCAGCTCTTCTCCCAGCAGATAGCCTACCTCCTCTCCTACGGGGCGAGCCTCACAGGAGGGTGCCCCTGGTCCTGCGGATGGACCAACACGGTCACCGGGGGGTACATCACCCCCTTCAACTGGGTCACCTACTACTCTCCCATCGGGTACTACCTGGTCTCCGTGACGGTCAACCCCGGCAACCTGCACTACGTGTCGGTGGGGTACTACGGGGTCACCAACCTGCTCGAGACCTGGACGATCTACGTCTGGGTCCCCCTCGCCGCGTACGCCCTCTACAGGCACCGCCGCAAGGAGAAGCAGCCCAGCCTCGACCAGTTCACAGCCGCGGAGGGGGCGGCCCCGCCCGCCGCTGAAGCGCCCCTCGCCGCGCAGGGGACCCCCGCAGACCTGAAATTCGCGGGGCTTGCCCTCACCATGTTCGCCTGGACGTTCCTGCCCTACATCGCGCTCTTCTTCGCAGGGAGGGTCACCTACCCCTTCTACATCATCGACGCGGTCCCGTTCATGGCGATGGGGACCGCCTACTGGCTGTCGAGGAAGTGGTTCCCGAAGTGGCTGGTGTGGGTGTACCTGGCGTTCGTCTTCGTCTTCTTCCTGGTGTACTTCCCGGACAAGGCGTTCCTCCCGGTCGGGCTGAGGGTGCTCCTCGGGCACTGACCGGTCCCGGAGAGGCCCGCGGCCCAGGGTGCGGGACGGAGCAGGGGCCAGAGCGTCGGCGCCTGGCGCACGCTTAAAATGAGAAGCGGGCCGGGACAGAGTGTGCCCGCGTTCGACCTGGTCGTCCGGAACGGCCTTGTGGTGAGGGCGAGCGGCCCCTTCGAGGCCGACGTGTACGTGTCCGACGGAAAGGTCGCCGCGGTCTCGAGGTCGGCCTCTGCGTCCAGGCAGGCAGGCAGGGCCGTGGACGCGAGGGGGGCGCTGGTCCTCCCCGGCCTGATAGACTCTCACGTCCATTTCCGCGACCCGGGGATGACCCAGAAGGAAGACTTCGTGACCGGGAGCAGGGGGGCGGCGGCCGGGGGCGTCACCGCGGTCTTCGACATGCCGACCACCCTCCCGGTGGTGACCGACGTCGCGAGGTTCCGGCAGAAGGCGGCGGCGCTGGAAGGGAGGTCATTCGTCGACTACGGCCTCTACGCGGCCGCGGGGCCGGGGAACCTCGGACAGCTGGGGCCGCTGGCCTCGGCCGGCGCTGTGGCGTTCAAGACCTACGCCGTCGCCCCTCCCCCCGAGCGGGAGGGGGAGTACGAGGGCGCGTTCGTCAGGGACTCTGGGGAGCTGCTGCAGGTGATGGACGCGGTCTCGAAGACGGGGCTCGTCCACTGCCTCCACGCGGAGGACAACGGGGCGGTGCGCTTCCTCTCAGGCAAGATGAAAGGGGAAGGGAGGAGGGACCCGATGGCCCACTACGACTCGAGGCCGAACTTCACCGAGGTGGTCTCCGTCTACGAGGCCGTGGCCTTCGCCGAGGCGACGGGGGCCAGGCTGCACGTGCTGCACATGAGCACCGGCGAGGCCGTGGCCGTGGTCGCGGGCGCGAAGAAAAGGGGGGCCGCGGTGACAGGTGAGACGTGCCCCCACTACCTCTGGTTCACGAAGGAGGCGCTCCTGAAGTTCGGGCCCTACGCGAAGTACAACCCTCCGCCGAGGACCAGGCGCGACGTCGACGCCCTGTGGAGGGGGATAAGGGAAGGGGTCGTCGACACTGTGGTCTCGGACCACGCGCCTCACTCGGAGGAGGAGAAGAAGGTGGGGTTCGAGGACATCCTGAGGGCTCCGGCCGGGACCCCGGGGGTCGAGCTGAGGCTCCCGTTCATGCTCACCAACGCGGAGCGCCGCGGCCTCTCCGTCGCCGACGTGGTGAGGACGACGTCGACGGCCGTCGCGCGCATCTTCGGCGTCGGGGGGGCGAAGGGGGACGTGAAGAAGGGGCTCGACGCGGACCTCGTCCTGGTCGACAGGAAGAAGGAGTGGACCGTGAAGGCCGAGGAGCTGCAGACCAAGGCCCGGAAGATGGTCCTCTTCGACGGGCTCAGGATGAAGGGGAGGGTCAGGGCCACCATCCTCAGGGGGGAGACCGTCTACGAGGACGGCGTCGGCTTCACGGGACCGGGCGGCTCCATGATGCGGGGGCCGAGGGCCCGGGGACCGAGCTGACCTCGTTTTCGTAGAGGACGGCGCCCTTCTTGACGACGAACCTGGCGACCGTCCTGCGCCGCAGGCACTCCCTCGGCGTCTCCGCGTCCAGGACGTTGAAGTCGGCCCTCCCCCCCGGCGAGAGGCCGTACCCCTCGAGGCGCATCGTCCTGGCGGCGTTGTACGTGTCCATCCTCAGGACGGACGCGAAGTCTTCCGACGAGTTGAGCTGGCCCTCGTAGGCGAGCAGCCAGCCGTTGCGGAGCGGGTCGAAGTCGCCGAACGGGTTGTAGGGGTCGACCAGGTTGTCGAGGCCGTACGAGACGTTGACCCCCGCGCGGAGGAGCTCCTTGATCCTCGTCACCCCCCTCCCCAGGGGAGGCGCCTTCGTGAAACCGCTCACCATGGCCGTGCAGGGGTTCGTGACCACGTTCAGCCCCGCTCTCCTGATCAGCCCGATGGTCGCCGCGGCCCTGGCGTCGTCCATGTAGGCGAGGGAGATGAGGTGCGAAGCCGTCGCCCTCCCTCCGAGCCCCAGGGCGCCCACCCTCTCCGCGAAGCGCTCGACCGCGGCGGTGGCGGGATTGACGTCGCAGTGGCAGTCGACGTCGACCCCCAGCTCCGACGACATCTTGGTGACGAGGTCGGTGTGGGCGTCCATGGACTCCTGCGACGTCTCTGTCTCCGGGATCCCTCCGAGGAGGTCGGCCCCCTCTTCCAGGGCCCGGGCAAGCAGCTCGGACACCCCGGGGGACCTCAGGATCCCCTCCTGGGGGAAGGCCACGACCTGAAGGTCGACGACCCCTTCGAACTCCTTCTTCACCTTCGCGAGCGCCCTGACCCCCGTGAGCCCAGATGTGCCGTCGACGTCCACGTGGGTCCTCACGAAGGTCACCCCCCCGGCCACGGCGAGGCGGAGGGCCCGGCGCGCCCGGGCGGCTATGTCTTCGGCCGTGAACCCCTTCTTCGCCTCGCGTATCCTCTCCCTCGCCTCCTGGATGGTCTTGGACTCGGGCATCCGCTCGGCCAGGAACGCCTTGTCCAGGTGGACGTGCGGCTCGACGAAAGACGGGAGGACCAGGCAGCCGCCGGCGTCTATCTCCGTCTCCCCTCTCCCCGGCACCGAGGGCTTGACCGCGACTATGGCGCCCCCTTCGACCCCGATGTCGACCGTCCCTCCCCCGTCCGGGACGCGCGCGTTCCTGACGACCAGGTCCATGGCCGCGCTCAGGTCCCGGGGTGCTGGCCCAGAAGCTCGGCGGCCGCCCTTTCGCCGTCAGCGTACCGCTCGCAGTAGTTGCACTGGAGCAGCAGAGGCTTCGAGCTGACGACTCGGAACCCCGCCTTCACCGGCTCCCTGGGCTGGTTGGTGACGCAGTTGCCGTTGGCGCACTTCATGAACGCGGGGAGCGACTTCGGCGGCGCGGGCTTCACCTCCTTCTCCTTCCCCCGGCTCGCGGCGAAGACGCGCGCGTCTGGCAGGAGGAGGGCCAGCATGGAGAGCCTCGCGTCACCGGGCCCCTCCGCCTCGAGCCTCAGGACCGCGACCCCTCCCTCCTCGGCCGACGGCGCGGCCGTGGAAGGGCCGAGCAGCTTGAGCGCCTTCTGGGCGTCTGAGGCGGCGACGCGGACCGTGAAGCTCTGCCGCGCTCTTCCGGCCATCTCACTCCACCACCTCGGACAAGAGCGCCATCCTGACCGGGAGCCCGTTCGCCGCCTGCTGGAAGTACCGGGCGTGGCGGGTGGAGTCGATGTCGAGCGGGATGTCGTCGATCCTGGGGAGGTGGTGCATCACTATCATCTTGCCGCGGGCGCCCTCGAGCATCTTCCTCGTGATGAAGTAGCTCCCCTTGAGCCTCTCGTACTCCGCCGGGTCCGCGAACCTCTCCTTCTGCAGCCTGTTGACGTACAGGACGTCCAGCTCCCCCAGGACGTCGTCCACGCGCTCCAGCTGGGTGTACTTCACGCGGGCGCCGTCGAGCTGGTCCAGGACCTCCTTCCTCATCCTCAGCGCAGGGGGGCTCACGAGGAAGAGCTCGACGTTCTTGAACATGGTCAGCGCTATGGCCAGCGACATCGCGGACCTGGTCTGCCTGAGGTCGCCCAGAAGCGCCATCTTCACGCCGTCCACCCCTCCCACCTCCCTGCTGATGGTGTACAGGTCGGTGAGCGTCTGCGTCGGGTGGTGGTGTGAGCCGTCGCCGCCGTTGAGGACGGGGACGTCGGACACCTCGGCGGCGAGCTTCGCGGCCCCTTCTATCTTGTGCCTCAGGACTATCACGTTGGAGTAGCTCGACCCCATCCTGATGGTGTCCGCCAGGGACTCCCCCGTCACCACCCTGGCGCTGGACGGGTCGGCGAAGCCGACGGCGGACCCTCCCAGCCTGATCATGGCGGTCTCGAAGCTCAGCCTGGTCCGGGTGCTGGGCTCGAAGAACATGGTGCAGATGACGCGCCTCTTCAGGAGGTCGGTGCCTGTCTTCGTGAACCTCTTCATCCCGTCCGCGACCTGGAACACCCTTTCGATCTCGCCGCGAGAGAAGTCGGTGATGGCCACGAGGTCCCTCCCCTTCAAGCCTGTGCTCCTGGAACGAGAACCGCCCGCGGGCAACCCCGTCCTCTCCGAACCTGGCCGCAGGTCAGTCCTTCCAGCAGTTCGCCAGATCGATCGCCCTGGCGAACCAGATGTCGGGCCTGGTCTGGATGTACTGCAGGGTCCGCTCGACCAGCATCAGGTGATGGGCCCTCCCGGTGCTCTCGGGGTGGAGGACGAACATGTAGAACCCGTCCTTCTCGTTGTCGTACATGTAGTCGAACTCCTCCTTCCAGTTCTCGAAGACGTTCGACGGCGCCTCCAGCCTCGGGTAGAACGAGTTGACCCCCAGGAAGTAGGCGAGGTCGTCCATTA
Source organism: Nitrososphaerota archaeon (assembly GCA_029785825.1). Lineage (NCBI taxonomy): Archaea > Thermoproteati > Nitrososphaerota > Nitrososphaerota archaeon. The sequence continues at coordinate 843,171 of JAFLYY010000001.1, forward strand.
TCAGCTCGTTGACCGGGATGTTGAGCAGGTTGACCTCCTTTCCGAAGGTCGGCGGCTTGTCGAAGTGGTACACGTCCCCGTCCCTGACCTTCGAGGCGTGGAAGTCGTGCGGGCCCATGTGCTGCGAGATGTACTTGAACCCGTACTCGATCATCAGCTTGATGCTGACAGGGCTCAGCTCGTTGGCGGCGGGGATCTCGAACGGCACCCGGTAGCCGTAGGGCCTTTCGCCCGTTGCCCTCTTTATCGCGTCTATCCCCTTCTCCCACATCTCCCTCTCCTGCTTCTCGTTCAGGGAGGCCGGGCACTCGTGGAAGTACCCGTGGTGGGCTATCTCATGCCCCTTCGCGTGCATCGACTTTATCAGGTCAGGGTAGGTGTCTGCGATGACCCCCGGGACGAAGAAGGTGGCCTTTATGCCGTACTTGTCGAGCAGGTTCAGGATCCTAGGCATGCCCGTGACGATGCCGAACTCCCCCCTCGAGAAGTTGATGGGCCCGTAGTTCCCCGAGCCCATGAGCCCCACCGCCCTCATCCGGAGCATTATGGACCAGGCGTCCATGTCGAAAGAAACGCAGACGGCCGCCTTCTTGCCCTTCGGAAGTACCAGCGACATCGCGGGTGAGCGATGGTGACGGAGGACGGTATAAAAATCTGCGTCGGCTCCGCTTTGCTCCGGGGCTGGACCGCTAGGTCCCCACGCCGGCCGTCGCCCTCTTGCAGGCCCCTATCGAAGCCCGGACGGCCCGCGCCTCGTCCTCGAGGCTCATGCTGGGTCCGCCCGCGCCGAACATCCCCGGGAGCGGAGGGAGGTGGAGCTGCCCCACCAGACACCCTCCCCCCCTGACGGAGGTCCAGTGGAGGAGCGAGTACAGCGCGGCGTTCCTCACGTGGGTCCCCGCCTCATAGGAGGGGAAGGCGGGGATGCCTGCCTCCCTGATGGCCGCGACCACGTCGTCTGCGGGAAGGGTCGAGGGGTAGGCGAGCGGGCCCCCGGGGACGACCGGAGCCCCCGAGGGGGCGTGCCCCGCGTGGTCAGGCGTCACCCTGTCCCCGACGAAGGAGCTCATGACGTTCACCGCTATCTTTTCGACCTTGACCCAGCCGGGGAGGTCCCACGCCAGCGAGATGGCCACGTCAGGGCGCCACTTCAGCAGCGCGCCGTCGACCTGCGTAGAGATCGTCGGGAAGTCCTCGACCAGCTCGGCCCCGACGGCTTCGCCTGTCCTTTCGAACTCTGACACCAGCTCCATCGACGGGCTCCTTCTGCCAGGGACGGGCCTGAAACCGGTCAGGAGGACGCGCACGGGAAGGCCAGAAGGGGAGCCGCGGCTATAAGAATTCGGAACGCGCCGTCCGCCGGGGGCCCGGTTCAGCTTAATATTCCGTCGGGCCGCTGCCGGCGGCGGCGTGGCGACTTCGCGGATATTCTTCATCACAGACGTCCACGGCTCGACGCGATGCTTCAAGAAGTTCCTGAACTCGGCGAAGTTCTACAAGGCGAACGTGCTCGTCCTCGGCGGCGACATCACAGGGAAGGCGCTCATCCCCCTGGTGGACCAGGAGGACGGGACGTTCAGGTGCTCCTTCGAAGGGGAGGAGCTCCGGCTGAAGAGCAAGGGCGAGGCCGAGAGCCTGGCGGCCAGGGCCGCCGACTCGGGGCTCTACGCCCAGGCGATGAGCAGGAAGGAGGTGGGCGAGCTGTCTGCGGACCCGAAGGAGGTCACGCGCGTCTTCAACGAGGCGATGGTGGGGAGGGTCAGGGAGTGGGTCGCCCTCGCCGAGGAGAGGCTCGGGAAGAGCGGGGTGAAGTGCTACATATCTCCGGGGAACGACGACATCTTCGCCATAGACGGGGTGCTGAGCTCGTCCCCCTACGTGGTCAACCCGGAAGAGAGGGTAGTCGACCTGGACGGAGGGCACGAGATGATCACCCTCGGCTACACCAACCGGACCCCATGGAAGAGCCCGAGGGAGGTGGACGAGGACGAGCTGGGAGAGAAGGTGGAGAGGATGGCGTCACAGGTCAAGGACATGAAGTCTGCGATCTTCAACGTCCACGTCCCGCCCAAAGACACCCTCCTCGACAAGGCCCCGATGGTGGACGAGAACCTGAAGGTGGTGGTCAAGGCCAACCAGGTGCAGATGACCTCCGCCGGGAGCTCCGCCGTCAGGAAGGCCATAGAGTCGCATCAGCCTCTGCTGGGGATCCACGGCCACATCCACGAATCCAAGGGGATGGTCAGGATCGGAAGGACGCTCTGCGCCAACCCCGGGAGCGAGTATGGGGAAGGGGTCCTGAGGGGGTTCTTGGCCCAGGTCACCGACGACCGGATAGACTCGTATATGCTGACCGCCGGGTAGAAGCCTACTCTGGCGGGATTTCCTTGTACGCCAGGGTGATGTCGACCCCGCGCTTCTTGTTGTACCAGTAGGAGCCGCCGAAGGCGACGATCCCCAGGACCAGGCTCCCTATGATGAAGGAGAATGTGATGGAGTTGAGGGCCCAGACGCTCTGGTAGGTGAGGAACTGGTACGCCAGGTACCCGAAGACCCCCATGTTCAGCACGCCCGCCGCTCCCAGGACCCCTTTCATGTAGCCCGCCTCCTTCTTTATCGCGTGGACGACCGCCGAGAGCCCGACGATGATGAAGTATATCATCGAGGCCAGGATGGCGCCGAACAGCGGGTTGGTGCCTGCCCCGAGGTTCGAAGTCGTGTAGTTGTAAGCCGCAATCCCCACCAGGACGACTGTCACCACCAGGGAGATGCCGAAGGCGACGACGGGAGACCCGAACCGCGCGCTCACGCTCGATATCCTCGAGGGGAGGAACCTGTCGAACGACTGGGCCAGCAGATACCTGGAGATCACTATGACGCCATAGGCGAGTATGCCCAGGTTGGCCAGGATCCACCCTAGGCCGATGAACGCGGCCAGCGCAGGGTTCCCCGTGAGCCCCATCGCGAGGGTCCAGAAGTTGAACCCGACGGGCATCCCGTAGACGTAGGCCGGGGTCGAGAAGGCGGCGTTGGTGAACGGCTGTCCGGCCGCCCAGTACATCGTCGCGATGCTCCCGACCAGGAACGAGAAGGCGAGGACGGCGGAGATGGGCACGTTCCACTTCAGGGCGCCCTTCCCCTTGATCTCACCCGCGACGGCCGGGGCGGCGTTCAGCCACGGGAAGACGAAGGCCGCTATCAGAGGAAGGAGGAAGATGGTCGGCCCCCAGCTGAAGCCGCTGACCCCGCCGGGCCCGCCGGTGTGGTTGCCTGCGACCACGTTGGCATACGTCGACCCGGGCGCCGTGGCGTTGGTGAAGTACCCGTTCCCTGTCACCCCGTTGACGTAGTTCTGGACGCCCGCCGGGCCCGCGCTGAGCATGGTCCCGATGGCGACGAACAGGGCGATTATGCCGACGATGGTCAGTATCGAGACGAGCCTGTACCCGGCCTTCGGCTTTATGACGTTGATGCCGATCAGGATGGCGAATATGAGCCCGCCGATGAGGAACTGGAAGGCGGGGGTCGCGGGCGCGCCCGGATAGGCGCCCTGAGGCGTCGCGAGGCCCGTGTAGAAGGAGCTCGAGGGGCTGAAGAAGAGCCCCACGGTCCCGATGGCGAAGACGGTCGAAAGCGCGATGAGCGCGAGATAGGCGGTCGTCTCGCAGGTGTATCCCATGAAGGAGGCGATGCTCCCTATCGGGCCCCCGAGGTTCCTTGACACGAAGACGTAGTCCCCTCCGGCGCGCGGGTACCGCCGCGTCAGCACGGTGTAGATGACTATCTGGGGGACCGAAAGCACGAACGCGATGATGCAAAGATAGACCAGGTTCACCCCTGCGGTGCTCTGCCCCGCGAAGTACATGGGGAGGAGCCCGGAGATGCCGACGAGCCCAAGGAGCGCCCCTATCGACATGTTGCTCAGGTTCAGAGCGATGCTGTCGAAGAACGACACGTTCTTGACGAGGCCGGTGGCGTCGCGCACGAAGACCGGAGATGCGGACGGGCTCGTGGCCTGAGCCCCCGATGCCGGCGAACCGACAGCTAGTCTCTCCTTTTCTGACAAGGGTAGAACGTGCAGCGCACATCCCGTCGGAGTTCGTATTTAAGCACCATTAGCGGCCCTTTTTTCCGGCGCAGAGGGTGCCGGAGGGCCCTCTGACGGCGCGCGGAGTCTCCGGCCGACGAAAAGATTGATAGAGCCAGGAGAGCGGACAGACGAGTCGGAGCAGGAATCAACTGAGCGCCCCCAGCGTCCCCCTCGAGTCCCCGGAAGAAGAAGCAGCGCGGATAATCAGGGCCGCCGAGGGGAAGGGGATCACTCTGCGACTTTTGGGCGGCGTCGCCGTGTCTCTCCGTTGCCCGTCGGCCAGGAAGCCGCCGCTCGGTCGCCGCAGGGTGGACATCGACGTGGTCGGGCGAAGGAAGGAGGCTTCGAAGATCAACCAGCTCTTCAAGGAGCTCGGCTACAAACCCAGAGAGAGGTTCAACGCGCTCCAGGTGACCAGGCTCATATTCAACGACCTGGCGAACGCCCGGAGGGTCGACATCTTCCTTGACGTGTTCGAGATGAGCCACAAGTTCGACTTCCGGGGGCGGATGGGGCTCGATCCGGACACCCTCCCCCTCGCCGACCTCCTGTCCACGAAGCTGCAGATAGTGGAGATCAACGAGAAGGACATGAAGGACATCCTCGCGATCCTGCTCGACCACGAGATCACCCAGGACGACGCCGCCGGCGGGATCAACGGGGCCTACATCGCCAAGCTCTGCGCAGAAGACTGGGGGGTCTACAAGACGTTCACCACGAACCTTGGGGTGGTCCTGGACCATGCCGCAGGCCTGGGGGTGGACGAAGGGCAGAAGGGGCGCGCGTCGGGCCAGGCCGACAGGCTGAGGACCATGATAGAGCAGGCCCCGAAGGGGATGAAATGGAAGATGAGGGCGGCGGTGGGCGAGAAGAAGCGCTGGTACGAGCTCCCCGAGCGCGACCAGGAGGTCGTGGACTCGGGGGTCGGCGCCTGAGCCCCCTCGCGGCCCGTCCGGCCCGAAGAACGTTTTAATCGCGACCTCACGCCGCTCGGCCAGGTTGCGCATCCTCCTGGCGGGGTTCGAGCCCTGGAAGGGGTCGGTCAACCCGGCTGGCGCCGTCGCCAAGAGCCTCGACGGGATGACCATAGAGGGGGGACGGGTCGTCGGCGTGGAGGTCCCGGAGGACTTCTACGGGCTCCCGCGCATCACCCGCTCCCTCGTCAAGGAGCACAGGCCAGACGCCGTGATATCGCTCGGATGGGACTACACCCGCGCCGTCAAGGTGGAGAACGTGGCGGTGAACATGATGTTCGCTGTCTTCGGCGACCAGCTGGTCCCCGACAACCGCGGGCGGTCCCCCCGCGGCGTCCCCATATCCAAGCGCGGGCCGGTGGCGCTCAGAAGCACGCTGCCGGTCAGGTCGATCGTCTCTGACCTGTCGGCCGCAGGCATACCTGCCGTCGAGTCCTACGACGCGGGCACCCACGGCTGCAACACCATGATGTACTCGTTCCTGATGGCCGTCAGGAAGGAGCGCCACGGCGTGTCGGGCCACATACACCTGCCGCCGACCGAAGGGGTGGACGCGCGCTTCCCCGTCGAAAAGATGGAGCTGGATACCGAGAGGAAGGCCATAGAGATAGCCGTCGGCTCGTGCGCGAGGAGCCTCCGCAGGAGGTAGGGGAGAGCCCTTGGCCCGCAGCGACTTCCTCAGGCTGGCCGCCTCCTACGAGGGGTACAGGCGGACCACCCTCAACATGATCCCCAGCGAGAACGCCCTGAGCGACGACGTGCTCGCCGCCCTCGCGTCCCCCATGGCAGGGAGGTACGCGGGGCTCCCCGAGACCTATGGCGGGAGCGGGAAGTTCCACGAGATATGGGAGAGGTGCGAGGAGCTGGCCAGGTCGGTGTTCAGGTGCAGGGGCGCGAGCGTGGTCCCCGTCTCGGGCCATGTGGCCGGGATGATGGCGCTCGAGGCCCTGGCGAAGCGGGGAGCATCCGTCGCATCGGTCCCTCCTTCGCACGGCGGCTACAGGGGTTATTCGCAGCCCTACGTCCCCGAGATCCTGGGGATGAAGGCGTTGGAGCTCCCGTTCGACCAGGCGGCCATGAACGTCGACGTCGAGAGGGCAGTCGCGCTCGTGAGGCGGGAGAAGCCGGCCGTGACAGTGCTCGGCGCCACGGTCTTCCTCTTCCCCCATCCGGTGAAGGAGATCGCCGAGGCGGCCCACGCGTCTGGGGGGAAGGTGGTCTACGACGCGTCGCACGCCATGGGGCTCGTGGCCGGCGGCGTCTTCCAGGACCCGCTCCGAGAGGGCGCCGACGTGGTGGTCGGCTCCACCCACAAGACGCTCTTCGGGCCGCAGGGAGGGATAATGTTCTCCGACGACGAGGAGTTCATGAAACGCGTAGCCGGAGGGTATGCGTACCGGTTCGTCGACAACTTCCACCTCAACAGGGTGGCCGCGCTGGGGGTGGCCCTGGAGGAGGTGAGTCGCCACGGCGCCCGGTATGCCAGGGACGTGGTGGCGAACTCCAGGGCGCTGGCCGAGGCGCTCCACGGAGCCGGCCTGCCGGTGGCCGGCGCGGCAGGCGGGTTCACCCGGTCCCACCAGGTGCTCCTCTCGGTGGGGGGGAAGGGGGACGAGACCATGGGGACCCTCGAGGAGGCCGGGATCATCGTCGACTCCAGGGTGAGGTTCGGGACCAACGAAGTGACGAGGAGGGGGATGGGGCCCAGAGAGATGAAGGCGATAGCGGGGCTCGCAGCCCAGGCGCTCCTCGACGGACGGGCGCGGGAGGCGAGGGCGCGCTCGAGGGCCCTGGCCTCGAGGTTCAGGAAGCTGCGCTACACCCTGAAGAGCGCGTGACATCCGGGAAGATAGGCCTGAAGTCTGCCAGAGCTCGACGCCTCCGCCTGAGCGCCTTCGGCTCTCGTCGCGTCATCGTCGTCCTAGCAGGTGGAACGGCGCCGGCGCTCGTGTCAGGCGTTCTCTTCTTGTGAAGCCACGGTCACGCTGGAGTAGTGCCCTGTCTCTCTGCCGTACTGCAGCCATATGACGGCCCCTACCACTCCGACTACCCACAAGAGCACGTTCAGGTACGCGAACCCCGTTATGTCCAGATAGGCCAGAGCCAGCGTGGCAGGGACGTTGAGGGTGTAGGCTATGATCCTTACCGCGCCCGTGTACAGGGCTCTCCTGCCGGTGGGCCAGATCTCTCCCTTCAGCGTGTTAAGCGCGGCATATCCGAGCGCGAGGAACACGTTGAAGACGGCCACGTACCCCCAGAACAGGTTCACGGAAGTGGACCACTGGGAGATGGTGCCGGTTATGAGCAGGGCCATCACCAAAGTGCCTATGTAGAATCCGAATATGTTCCACCTCCGACTTATCCTGTCAACGTAGAACGCGAAGATGATGGTTACGATAGCCTCGATTGTGTCCGACACGAAGATGATCTGGGAGGTGATTGAAGAGAAGTAGACGGGCCCCATGCTGAACACGAACAGGCCGAAGCCGATTACGTTGGCTATCGTCATGCACGTTATGGCAACCAGCCTGAGCGATATCGACGGAGACTTCAGCGGCGCGACCAGCCGCGCGGTTGGAGCAGCGGCCGTCCCGGCGCCGCCAGCGTCGGCCGCCACGTTCGAGGAGCGTGCAGACGACGGACTGGTCCCATAGTACTTCTGGGCAGTCGCTCCTGCGTCGCTTTTCCTCCCTTTGGCTTCCAGCCACCTGATGGACTCGGGCATCTTGTATCTGCTGACCAGCAGGATGACCAGCAGCGGCACCGCTGACGAGGCGACGAGCTCCCTCTGGAAAGTGACCTGACTGGAGATGCTCAGGAAGTCGATGGCGGCGAATATGGCGGGGCCGATGGACACGAAAGAGTAGACCAGGTACAGCACCTTCGCGCGGATACGCGTCGGGAACATCTCGGGGATGGCCGCGATCACCGTGTTCGTCTCTCCTCCCCCCGCGATCTGTGAGAGGGCGAGGAACACCAGGACGAGATAATAGTTGAAGGAGAGGAGTATGCCTACCGCCGACAGAAAGTAGAGCGCCATCGTGACAAAGAACGCGGTCTTCCTGCCGATCCGGTCGGCCAGCACCCCCATGAAGAGTATTCCGACTATGAAGAAGACGCCCGGCCACACCAGCAGGAGATACTTGAAGACGGTGTTGGTGACCGCGATCGAGTACCATCCGGTGGCCAGATACGCCCAGCTGTAGAAGGAGGCCTGCATCATTACGCCGATGGCGAACGAGACGAAGGTCCAGGTATTCGCCTTCGTCCATTTGGACTCCTCGATGACTTCATGACTTATGTCAAAAGTCAACTGCCGCGAAATCGGTTATGGCCATTTATATTCGTTAGGTGGGCATGGACCTTCCGGGACTGTCATCCGGGTAGCGCCCGCGCGGAACCCGGGCCCATCCAAGCCAGCCGGCCGGCCCAGGCACCCGTGACTCCCTACGTCGTTGACGCGCCTCCTCAGCGGCGAGGCGGCGTCCGCGCCTGAGGAGAGGGCGAACTCCGCGCCGGAGGGCCCAGGGCGCGGTCACTGCCGCTAAGCGTCGGCCCTTGCGACCGGGTACTTTCGCCCTTTCAACTCGGCGAAAGCTACGCGGACGTCCGTCCCGACGTCGGCCTTCCCGCTCTCCAGTACATTGCAGTATATCCTGAACCCGTCGAACTCCACGATCCCGTAGGTCGTCCTTCCACCGTCTTTCTTCTGGATCCGGGTCAGAGCGAATATCTTGCCCCTTCCATCGCTCTCCTTGACCTCCAGGGAGGTGGAAGAGCACCTAGGACAGAGCGTCCTGGGATAGTAGAACCTGTGCTTGCACCCGCTGCACTCGAGGTAGGGGAGCCTGTCCGCGTCAAGTTTCTCATGATACGCCCTCCTCAGCTCGTCCAACTTCAATTCTTCTCGCCCAGGACCAGGGTGACCGAGTGGCTCCTGCTCCAGCCACCGATCCCGTTGAGATACACCGAACCGACGCCAGAGACTTGGTGCCCCTCCGCCATGCCGTTGAGCTGCAGCAGAGCCTCCTCGAGGAGGACGCCGCCGCTCATGAAACCTGGCTGCCCCATGTTCAGGCTCCCGCCGCCCGTGTTCAGCGGCACGTCGCCCTTGTATGTCAGGTCGTGTTTCTCGACGAACTCTCCGCCTTTCCCCTTCGCTGCGAGCCTGACGTCTTCGATCTGCATCAGCGTGGTGATGGTGAAGGAGTCGTAGAGCTCGTAGGCGTCGGCCCTTCCGGCTTCGAACGAAGCTCGTCGGGAGCTCTCGACGGCCGGGGTCGACACGATGTCCTCCTGCTCAGGGGGGAGCTCGTGCCAATGCCCTTCGCCGTACCCGAGGATGTCGAGCGTCCTCAGCCGCGTCTGCTTCTTGCTCACTATGAATGCGTGGAAGCCGTCTACCGGGTAGACTATCTCCAGAAGGTGGAGCGGCTCCGCGACCATAGGGGATGCGATCACCTGCTCGGGCGTAAGATCGTCTTTGAACAGAGCCCTGGCGTTGCGCTTGGCGTTGAGCCTCTGCTGCGCCGCGATCGTCGCCCTTTGCTCGTCGGTCGTGCCGAACAGCCTGGAGTGCCTGAATGCGGCCAACGCGTAGTCCGAGACCGGGTTGAGGTCGTCGTAGACACGGAGGAACTCGTCGAACGGCGAAATCGCCACGTCCGGGTAAGCCCTGTCGATGGAGTCCACGGTGACCGCCTTGGCCCTCACGTCTGACGCCTTCCCGCCGATGAGGCAGAGGACGCTTTCGGCCTCCCCCGCCCTGATGGCCTTGTAGGCCCTGTGGACCGAAGCGAGCGCGGACGCCCCTCCAAAATCGAGGGTGTCGACGTATCTGGCCTTCAACCCCAGATATTGCCTGACCTGGTTGGTGAACATGAGCAGGTTGGCCTTCCCGTCGAAGATCCCCGGCAGCTCCGTCGTCACCAGGCCGTCGAGCTGCTTCATTTCCATCCCTGCCATTTCCAGGGCCTCGGCGACGGCCTCGCTCAGCAGGTCGAAGGCGCTGCCGTCGTACTTCTTGTAGATCCTCCCGGCGAAACCGGCGAACAACCTCTGCCCTCCGACGGCGGGTCTGGCCACCACTTATATGACTCTCAGGAGGGTCGTGACCGATTGCCGCCCCCGCAGGGAGTCTGGTGCCTGAAGGTGGGAGAGATCAATCTGTGGAAAGCCGAGCTGACCTACGGGGTCGACTTCGACGTCCGGGTGGCGGCCCCGATCTTCGTGTTCCTGATAAGGTCCGAGCGGGAGCTGACGTTGGTGGACGCTGGCTTCAGGCCCGGAGCCGCTCGCGCTGACAACTCGGCCAAGGGGACCATACAGCTCCTTCGGCGCGCCCTGAAGAGAACGTCTGTCGAACCCGGCGACGTCAAGAACCTGGTCCTCACTCACCTTCATACAGATCACTCGTCTTTCATCGGGGAGTTCAAGCGGGCGAGGGTCTTCGTACAGTCGAGGGAGGTCGAGTTCGCAAGGAACCCCCTCCCGACTCAGGCGCCGTTCTTTGACGCCGGCGCACTGGACGCCCTGCAGAAGTCCGACGTCGAACTGGTCGAGGGAGACAAGGAGATCTCCGGCGGCGTTCGACTGGTTCACACCCCCGGACACACCCCGGGCTCCCAGTCGGTCGCGGTCAGGCTGGGCAGGTCTGGCTTCGTCATCTGCGGCGACACCATACCGATGTATCACAACTGGCACCCGTCGGACAGGCGTTTCGGCACCCCCGTTGCGCTTCCCAGAATACCCCCGGCCATCCACAGCGACCTCGGGGACTGGTTCCGAAGCTGTCGAAAGATTGAAAGCCTTTCTGGGACTTTGATTCCTAGCCACGACCCGCTTCTCGCGGACGGCACCGTTTTCCGCTAGCGGGCTGGGCGCTCTTCCCGCTCGCCGCCTTCAATCTCTCGGAAGGGCCTGTCCCTCAGCTTCAGGAACTCCTTGAAGCCGACCTTCTCGGCCAGCTTCATCCACTCCGCCGAGGCCCCTGAGCCCAGCAGCAGCGCTTCCTGGCGGGCGGCGAAATCCATAGGGAGTCCGAACCTTTCCGCTCCGTACCAATGATTCACCATCGCCTTGTTCATCCGGAGAGCTCGCAGGTCTATGTGCCCCAGCTTCCTGGCGAGCTTCGACACCTCCCTGTCAAGAGCGTCGTCATCCACCGCCCTGTTTATCAGGCCGATCGACTCCGCTTTCTCGGCGTCGACCAGGTCGCCTGTGAGGAGGAGCTCCATCGCCAGGTTCCTGCGCACGTTGGACGGGACCAGCAGCCTTGCGACCCCCTCGGCCTGCCTTATCTCGGGAGTTCCGAACCTGCAACTGCGGGCGCTCAGGATGATATCGCATGCATTGGCGAGGAAGAACCCGTATCCCAAGGCGTAGCCTCTGGTGGCCGCGATCGTCGGCTTAGGATAGGACAGGATCATCTTGAAGAGCCTGTTCTCGCTGAGGAAGAGCTTCTTCCACGCGCTCGTCGGCTTGACTTCGGTCGACGGATTCCCCAGGTCCGCCCCAGCGGAGAAAGCCCTCCCTTCCCCCTTCAGCACCACGGCGTGGACCCTGTCGTCCGCAACGCAGGCGGCAAGATGCTCGCGCGTCTTGGCGCGCATCTCGTCGTTGAACGCGTTCAGCTTGTCCGGCCGGTTGAACGTTATCTCTGCGTAGCCATCGTGGACGTTCAGCAGGACTACGGAGTTCGCGCTTGGCATGCTGCCGGGGTTTTGAACTGGCCCTCGGGGTGGAATAAGGGTTTGCGCCTGACTGACGCGGCCGGGTCTATGAGATGACGCCTTTGCCGCGAAGCGTCAGCAGCTGGTCTTTGGTGTACCCGAGGGCGCCGAGAACCTCGTCGGTTTGCTCACCCAACGCCGGAGGTCTCCTGGTGACCCGGGCGGGAGTCTCTGAGAATTTCATCGGCAGATTGAGCATCTTGAGCTTCCCCACGACCTCGTCCTGGAACTCCACTATGCCGCCCCTGTAGATGAGCTGCGGGTCCTGGAGGGCTTCGGCCACCGTCTTCACGGCCGCGCAGGGGACATCGACCTTCTCGAGTTCCTGGACCCAGTACTCCCTGGGCTTCCGGCTCAGAACGCCCTGCAGAGCCTGATGCAGCTCCTGCCAGTTGCTCGCCCTGGCCGGCCGGGTCGAGAACTTGGGGTTTGTCACTATCTCCTTCAGCTCGGGTATGCTCGCCGCCCGCTGAAAGACGCCGTCGTCGGGCGCCTCGATCACGAAGAAGCGACCGGACGCATCGGAGTAGACGCCCATGAAGCCGACCTGCCTGGCCCTCGTGAGGTTGTCGAAATTCGAGTCCATTCCCTGCAGCACGGGTATGGCCATGTACTGGAGCAGGAAGGCGGCCGACTCCAACAGCGACACCTCCACGAACTGGCCGACCCCCCGCTTCTCTCGGGCGAACAGGGCCGCCAGGATGGCCTGCGTGGCGACCATGGCGGTGGTCAGGTCAGCCAGCCCGAGCGGCGCCGTCGGCGGCGCCCGACCGTCGCTGTAGAGGCTCAGGAGCCCGCTCAGCGCCTGTGCCACCAGGTCGTAGGAAGGCCTCTTCGAGGACGGCCCGTCGTGGCCATACCCCGAGATCGAGCAGTAGACTATCATTCTGTTGACCTTAGAGATGTCCCCGTAGCCGACGCCGAGCCTGTCACAGACCCCCGGCCTCATGTTCTCCACGAAGACGTCAGCCGTTTCGCTCAGCTTCTTCAGTATCGAGACGCCGTCCGGCGTCTTGAGGTTCAGAACAACGCTCTTCTTGCTCCGGTTCGAGCCCATGAAATACGTGCTCATCCCGTGATAGACCGGGGTCGCGGCGCGTTCAGGGGAGCCCACTCCCGGGGGCTCGATCTTGATCACCTCCGCCCCCATGTCGCCGAGGATCATGGTGGAGAACGGACCCGCCACGTGCCTCGTCATGTCGACTATCCTCACGCCTTTAAGTGGGCCGTCACTCATTCGAGCTAGAACCGCTCCGCGGAAGAGCTCGGATTTATCTTTGACTTGCGTCGAGGGCCTGTTTCTAGTTGAAGGCAGCCAGGCTGCATGAGTTCGGGAAACCGCTCTTGTGGGACGACGTCCCCATGCCTGAACTGCGAACCGGGTCCGACGTGGTTGTGAGGATAGCGGCCGCGGGACTTTGCCACACCGATCTTTCAGTGATGGACAGAGCCCTGCCAGACATCAAGGGGCGCTTTCCCCCGCTGCCGTTCATACTGGGACATGAGAACGCGGGCTACGTCCACGCGGTCGGCGATTCTGTCACCGGACTGAAGGTGGGAGACCCGGTGCTCGTCTACGGAGCCTGGGGGTGCGGCACCTGCGTGTTTTGCAGGAGAGGGGAGGAGCAGAGGTGCCCCGTGAGCCCGCTCACCCCCGGGATCAGCCCCGAATACCAGGGCGGCTTTGCCGAGTTCATGTACGTGCCGTCGTCCAGATATCTGCTGAAGGTCGAAGGCAACATGGAGGACCTCGCGCCTCTCACCGACGCGGGTCTGACTTCTTACAGGGCGGCGAAGAGGGTCCGAAGCCACCTCTCGCCCGGCTCATTCAGCCTCGTGATCGGCGCGGGCGGACTGGGACTCTACGCCCTGCAATATCTGCGGCTCTTCGGGTCAAGCACTGTGATCGCTGCCGACATAGCGGATGACAGACTCGCGCTGGCTGAGAGCTTCGGTGCGAGCGTCGCCTTGAACCTGAGCAAGGGTGATCCCGCAGAAAGGGTCGCCTCGGCGACCGGAGGCAGAGGAGTCAAGTCGGTCTTGGACTTCGTGGGGACAAGCGGGACCGCCGCTCTCGCGATGCGGGTGTTGTCCGCCGACGGCATCTACGTAGATGTCGGTCTTGGCGGCGGCACGCTGAGCGTCCCTTTGATCGACCTGATCCACTCGGAGTCCCTGATCACAGGGAGCATATGGGGCACCTATGAGGAACTCGCCGAAGCCTACGAGCTGCTGAAGTCCGGCAAGGTCAAGAGCACCGTGCAGAAGTTCAGGCTTTCCGACATCAACAGCGCGATAGCACAGATGCGGCGGGGAGAGCTGCTGGGCCGAGCCGTGTTGACCAGTTGACTGCGGCCCCTGGCATCAGAGGTTCAGCGCCGTCGCCTCCTGACCTCTCCCCTCGGCAGACTTCTCTACGACGCCCTCCGTAGGCGCCGGGGCTGGGTCAGAAAGAGCGTCGGGACCGCGCCGTGCGAGCCGTCCCCGGTCGAGACATGCGAAAGTCTCCTCTCTCGGCTTTTCGAAGTCACCTTATATGAGGAGCGCCGGCATCCTGAGCCGACGTGGCCCGACACGGGGCAGGGGAGTTCAGCTACGTTACTACCTACGAGGAGCTCGAGATGTCATTGCTCGTGTCCAGCCCCTTCCAGCCAAGGGAGGGGATAGGAGACATCGCCGAACTGGTGGAGTCGATCAAGGCGTCAGGGCTCATAGAGCCGATCGTCGTCCGGCCCAAGGCGAAGTACTTCGAGATAATCGCAGGGAACAGGCGGTATCACGCGTGCAGGAAACTGAACTTTCGCCGAATACCGGCGATAGTGGTGGAGATGTCAGACAAGGAAGCTTACGAAGCCGCCCTCGCCGAAAACCTTCAGCGCAAGACCCTGGACCCGATCGAGGAGGCCGAGTCGTTCAGAAGATACTGTGAGGACTATGGATGGGGCAGCCAGTCCGAGCTCGCGCGCCGCCTAGGCAAGTCGCAGGCCTACGTCGCCCACAGGCTGCGGCTGCTTTCTCTTCCGGAGAGCTTCAAGAGCGTGATCAGGGACGGCACCCTGAGCGCCAGTACGGCTGAAGAGATCAGTCGGCTGAAGGACTCGGAGCGCCAGAGAGAGATTCTCGAATCCGCCGTCAGGCACGAGATAACCCGGGACGATATCCGCGGGGCCGCAGCCTCCCAACCCGCAAGTCGAAACGAGACCTCGGCGCCCGACTGGCTCCAGACAACGCGACGGAATTGGAAAGACTCGGACGCGCTTATCATCGACAGGGCGATCCTTTCGCTCAAGGTGTCCATGGTCCGGATCGATTCGCTGCACGAGAGGGCGAGGAGCGACGCGTTGAAGAAGATCCTTCTGAGCAAGCGCATAGCCGTTCACCAACTGATTGACGAGCTGCTGAGCTACAAGAGGACCCGGGTCGCGTAGCATCACCGTCGCAGGGCCACGGGTGGTCCGCCGCGCTTCCAGATGCCTGAGGTCGCGCCCTCCTCGGTCCAGATTTCCGGGGCCCGCGGCTCGCGAATGCCCTCGGACCTGCTTCAGGTCGGGCCCTTAGTAGCATGCCACTAAATGGCGACCGCGCCGGGTCAGGCCGGGGCCTCGTCCGCGCTTGCCTTCTTGACGCAGGAGTGACAAGAGGCATATCAACTGCAGGACCGTCTAGCAGCGAATTAGCGCAGCTATGTGAATCTCTGCCGGTCAGCGCCCGGAGCAGCCTCGGCCGCATCGCCGCTCGCCATAAATCAAGGTCATGACGGAGCAACGAGGGTCGAACTGGCGTGACGCAAAGCCAAGTTGTTGACGACCTGATATCGTTCGGCCTTTCTCCGCTTCAGGCGGAGGCGTACGTTGCGCTCGCCCGGAGCGGCAAAGAGACCTCCACGTCGATGGCTCAGACGATCGGGATATCTGTGTCAGACGCTCGCAGGGTCCTCCACTCGCTGAGGAGGCTAGGGCTGGTCGAGGTGGAGCTTGGCCGGAACGACTACTTCTTGGCCGTCGCGCCGAAGAAGGCGCTACGGACCCTTCTCGACGCAAAAGAGACCGAGCTTCAGAACCTGAAGAGAGAGAGCGAAGCCCTCACCAGGCTGCTCGAGGACTCCAAGCGCAACAGGGGCACCGCGGATGAGGAGAGCTTCTTCAGGTTGGTATCGGGGAGCCTGGTCTTCAACCGGTGGGCTGACGCGATCCGTCGGGCAAAGACCAGGGTGATTAAGGTTGTCCCAGCCTACACTCTGAGTACGCACTTCAGAGAACTCTCGGACGCAGAGTCCGCCGCCGCGCGGAGAGTCGACGTGACGATCATATCAGAGATAACTGAGCAGAATCTCAGAACCGCTGAACAGTACTACCGCAAGGTCCCGTTCTTGCATGCGGACGGGTTGACGCCTTCGTTCAGATACCTGATCATAGACCAGTCAGAGGTATTCATGGGAGGGACGCCGCCGACCGAGTCCATCGAAGACCACGTCGTGATCTGGACCAACAACAGGGTGTTCGTCGACGCGTGCTCGACGCACTTCGAGTCGATCATGAGAGCAGCGCTTGACGGAGCGAAACGGATAGAGGTTCTAAAGCACGTTTCCTAGATTACACGATAAGATCCAGTAGGATTTAAAACTCTGCGGGGCCGCGCGGCCCGCCTTGGCGGTTCAAGAGCTCAAAGCCCCCCGCCGTCCGCCCGTGGCCACCACCCGGCTCGACGCGCTGGAGAAAGCCGCAGGCGAGACGAAGTACACGGGTGACAACGTCCACGAGGAAGCTCTCTACGTCAGGGTGGTCAGGTCCCCGCACCCCCACGCCCTGATAAGGCACATCGACGGCTCGGCGGCGGAGAAGGTCCAGGGGGTCGTCAGGGTCGTGACGGCCAGGGACGTCCCCGGCTCGAACTACATCGGGTATGTGGTCCCGGACAGGCCCCTGCTCTGCCACGACAAGGTCAGGTTCGTGGGGGACTCGGTCGCGCTCGTGGTGGCCGACGCCCCGGAGTCTGCAGAGCTCGGGGTGAGGGAGGTGAAGGTCGGATACGAGGAGCTCCCGGCCGTCCTCGACCCCCGCGAAGCGCTCCGTGAAGGCGCTCCGGCGATACACCCCGGGGGGAACCTGACCGCGAGGCAGCTGGTCAGGAGGGGGGACGCGGCGAAGGCCCTCGCTGAGGCGGACTTCGTGCTGCGCGGGACCTACAGCACGCCGGTCCAGGAGCAGGCGTACCTCGAGACGGAGGCGGCCTTGGCCTATCCGCGCAGCAAAGGGGTCACGGTCCTGGGGTCCATGCAGAACCCGTTCATGGTGAAGAAGGCCGTCGCGACAGTGCTGGGGGGCGCGGCGCCCGACGTCCGCGTCATACAGGCGCCCACCGGGGGCGGGTTCGGAGGGAAGCAGGACGCACCTGACGAGGTCTGCTCGATGGCGGCCCTCGGCGCCTGGCTGACCAAGAAGCCCGTCTTCCTGGCGTTCTCCAGGAAGGAGTCGACGGCGTTCCATCCCAAGCGCCACCCGATGGTCTTCGAGAGGGAGATGGGTGTCACTTCCGGCGGCAAGATAACGGCGGTCAGGGCCAGCATACTCTCCGACGGCGGAGCCTACGCCTCGCTGAGCGAACGCGTGCTCTTCGTGGCCACCACCGTGGCGGCCGGCCCGTATGAGGTGCCTAACGTGCACGTGGACGGCTCGGTGGTCTACACCAACAACGTCCCCATGGGCGCCTTCCGAGGGTTCGGGAAGCCGCAGGCGGTCTTCGCGGCGGAGCTGCAGATGGACGAAGCGGCGGAGAAGCTCCGGATGGACCCTGCCGAGTTCAGGCTCCGCAACATCCTCAGGAGGGGGTCGGCCACGCCCACGGGGCAGACCCTGACTGGCGGGGTCGGGCTGGAGGAGTGCCTAGTTCAGGCGAGGGCCGCGTCCGGGTGGGAGAGAAGGCGCACGGCCGGCCGGGGGACGGGCGCGAAGAGGCGCGGGGTCGGGATGGCTTGCGCGATCCACCCTGAGGGGCTCACGGGGGAGGCCGACGCGGCGACGGCGTCGGTCGAGGTCGCGTCCGACGGGCGCGTGATAGTGAAGACGAGCCTGACCGAGTACGGGCAGGGGATCCACACCGGCTTCGTCCGCATAGTCTCGAAGGCGCTCGGGACGAGCCCGGAGAGGGTGTCGATCCAGAACCCCGACACGGACCTGGTCCCCGACACCGGTCCCACCGTGGCTTCCCGGAGCACTGTCTTCGGAGGGAAGGCGGTCCTCCTCGCGGCGGAGAAGATCAGGGAGACGCTGTCGAAGGCCGCGTCCGAGATGCTCTCCTCCTCCGCCGGGGAACTTGTCTTCGAGGACGACGTAGTCAGGGGCCGGGGCAGAGAAGCGACGTTCGACGACGTCGTCTCCGAGTGTTTCAGGAGAGGGATGAAGCTGAGCGAAGAAGGGAGGGTGGTGAAGCCGATGCCGTTCTGGGACAAGGAAGCCGGCCGCGGAGACCTGGCGCCGTCCTACTGCTTCGCCGTCCACGTGGCCGAGGTCGAGGTGGACGTGGAGACGGGGAAGGTGGACGTGGTGAACTACACCGCGGCCCACGAGTCCGGGAAGGTCATAACGCGGGACCAGTTCGAGAGCCAGGTCATCGGAGGGGTGGCGCAGGGGCTGGGCTACGCCCTGATGGAGGAGCTCATCCTGAAAGACGGGGTGATAAGGAACAAGACGTTCCTCGACTACCACATCCCCACCGCGGCCGACGTCCCCGACGTCAAGGTCCTGGTGGTCGAGGAGCCCGACGAGTTCGGTCCGTTCGGGGCGAAGGGGATCGGAGAGGGGGGGCTCGAGCCCGTGGCCGGGGCGGTCGCCAACGCGCTTTACGACGCGCTCGGGTTCCCTATCCGCAGATTCCCGTTCACCCCCGAGAGAGTCTCGGACGCCATCGAGGAGGCGGGGAGGCGGCGGGGATGAGGCCGTTCCAGTACCTGGCCCCCTTCCCGAGCTTCCGGTACCTGGCGCCGAAGAGCGTCGCAGAGCTGCTGGAAGCCCTGGACGGCGAGGGGAAGGGGTCGGTTGTCATAGCGGGCGGGACAGACGCCATGATAGCCCTGAAGGAGCGGACGACGGCGCCGGAGACGGTCGTCGACATCAGCCGCCTCGGCAGGGAGCTGGGAGGGATACGGAAGGACGGGGAGACGCTGCGCATCGGCGCCCTGACGACGTTCGCGGAGATAGAGGCCAGCCCGCTGGTCGACAGGTTCGCGACGGCGCTGAAGACAGCCGCGGCAAACGTGGGGACCCTGCAGATCAGGAACCTGGCCACGGTCGGCGGCAACCTCGCCACGGCCTCCCCGGCAGGAGACTCGGCCCCCCCTCTGATAGCCCTGGGGGCGCGCGTGAAGCTCTTGAGCAGGTCGGGCGAGAGGACGATCCCGGTCGAGGCCTTCTTCACCGGGGTCAAGAAGAACGCCCTCCACGGAGGGGAGATAGCGGCCGAGGTCGTCGTGCCGGCGCGGGAGGGGGTCTCGAGCGCCTGGGCGAGGGCGGCCGTAAGGAACGAGAACGCGCTGTCCACCGTCTCGGTGGCGGTCTCGGCGTCCATCGCGGACGGAAGGTTCGGGGAGAGCAGGGTGGCGCTGGGGGCCGTCGCGCCCACCCCCGTGCTCGCGGAAAGGAGCTCCAAGCTGATGACGGAGAGCGGTGCCACGGCGGAGAAGGCCGAGGAGGTCGCGGCGCTCGCCGCGGAAGAGGCAAGGCCGATAACCGACATAAGGGCCAGCGCCGCCTACAGGAAGCGCCTGGTCTTCGTGCTCACCAGGAGGCTCATCGACGGGCTCCTCTCGGAGGCGGGCGCCGCATGACGGGCGAGGTCAAGGTTAGGTTCAGGCTGAACGGCGAGGACGTGGCCGCTGAGATCGAGCCGAACCAGACGCTCTGCGACTACCTGCACGACGTGGCGGAGAAGACGGGCGTGAAGAAGGGGTGCGACACCGGCGAGTGCGGAGCGTGCACCGTCCTGATGGACGACAAGCCTGTGACGTCCTGCCTCGTCCTCGCCCCCCAGGTCGACGGCCGGGACGTGGTCACGGTCGAGGGGCTCGGGACGAAGTCACGACCCAACCCCGTCCAGCAGGCCTTCGCCGCGATGGACGCCGTCCAGTGCGGTTACTGCATCCCAGGGATGATCGTGACGCTGTCATGGATACTCGAGCACGCGCCCCGGGCCTCCGACGGCGAAATCAGGCGCCTGATGTCAGGGAACCTCTGCAGATGCACCGGGTACCTGCAGCAGGCAGAGGCGCTGAAGAGGGCGGCGGCCGACGGCGCCCCGGAACCGCACGAGGCTTATTAGGTCCTGGCTAGAGCGGCCGTCAATGACCGTCGGGGTGCGCGAGTATGTGGAAGCGGCCCTGGGGAAGCGCCCGCTGACGCTGCTGATCGAGGGCGCGAACCTCGTCAACGTGAACACCGGGGAGATCTACCCGGCTTCCATAGGTTCCTACGGGGACAGGATAGTCTACGTCGGCGCCGACGGGAAGGCGCCGCCTGCCGCGGAGGTCGTCAACGCCAGGGGGGCCTACGCCATCCCCGGCTTCATAGACACCCACCTGCACGTGGAGAGCACGATGCTGACCCCGGCGAGGTTCGCGGAAGCTGTCATCCCCCACGGGACGACCACGGCGGTCGCCGACCCCCACGAGATCGCCAACGTCCTCGGCAAGGAGGGGGTGAGGATGATGGTGGATAACGCGAAGGGGCTCCCGATGAAGCTGTACTTCCTGGCGCCCACCTGCGTCCCCGAGTCCCCGGCGGCCACGTCGGGGGCCGAGATATCCCCCGCCGACATCGAGGAGATGGTCTCCTGGGAAGGGGTCGCAGGCCTGGGAGAGGTGATGGACTTCGACGCCGTGCTCGCCATGACCCCCAAGATGGAGGAGATACTGGAGATCGGTAGGAGGGGCGGGCTGTTCACCGACGGCCACAGCCCCCTGCTCTCCGGCCGGGAGCTTTCGGGTTACATGGCCGCCGGCCCCGACTCGGACCACGAGAACTTCACCGTGGAGTCGATGCTGGAGAAGCTCCGCGCCGGGATGTACGTGAAGCTCCGGCCGCCGTACGTGGCGAACACCAAGAGGTTCGTCGCCGCCCTGAAGGGGCTCCCCGCGCCCTGGAACGTCATCCTGGTCACGGACGACGTGATGCCCGACAACCTGGAGCGCCTTGGCCACCTGGACTACAGCTGCAGGTCGTTCATAGAGGCGGGGATGGACCCCATCGAGGCGATCAGGAGCTGCACGCTCAGGCCCGCGCAGCACGTCAGGATGCCCCATCTGGGAGCGCTGTCCCCGGGGAAGGCGGCCGACGTGGTCCTCGTCGACGACCTGAAGAAGCTCAGGGTCCAGGCCGTGGTCTCGGATGGCGCCCTGGTCGCGAAGGGAGGGAAGATGCTGTCACACCGGACCCCCAGGCCCTTCGACAGGAGGGCCCTGGACACGATGAAGACGGGGACGCTCGGCCCCGACGACTTCGTGGTGAAGCCTCCGGTAGCGGACGGGGCGGTGACGGTCAACGCCATAGACTTCGGCCTGCTCCGTAGGCCCAAGGACCCCGCCGAGGCCTTCATGAAGTCGGTCCTCACCACCCTGACCAGGGTCGAGGTGAGGGCGGAGGGGGGCGTCCTGAAGCTCGGCGACCTGGCGGCGGTGCTGGTCTTCGACAGGCACCGGGGCGTCAAGCGGCGCTCCTTCGGCTTCGCCAGGAACCTCATGAGGAGCGGCGCCATCGCCTCGTCGATAGCCCACGACGGGCACAACCTGGTCGTGATGGGGAAGGACCAGAGGGACATGCAGGCCGCCGCGGAGAGGGTCGCGAGGGGGAAGGGCGGGATCGCCGCAGTCGACTCGAGACCCCTCGCGTTCGTAGACCTCCCCGTGGCCGGGCTGATGTCGGAGGAGGGGCTGGGCCCGGTCTCGAAGAAGATGCGGGGGCTGAGGTCGGCGTTCGAGAAGATGGGGGTCATAGACCACCCCTACATGCCGGTGGTGGCGCTCCTGACGCTGTCCGTCATACCTCACGCGAGGATCACGGACAAGGGCATATACGACGTGGACGGCCGGCGGTTCGTGGAGCCGTTCGTCCCCCGGTGAGAACCCTTAGATTGTGAAGGAGCGGGGGCCCCCGCCTTGGGTTCGGTGCTGATAGAAGGAGGGACCGTGGTGACCATGGACCGCGCCCGCAGGACGCTGGAGGACGCCTCCGTGCTCGTGGAGGACGGGAAGGTCGCGGCGGTGGGGCCGAGGGGGTCGGTCGGAGGGAAGGGGGCAGAGGAGAAGATAGACGCCCGGGGGATGGCGGTGATACCGGGCCTCGTGGACACGCACCTGCACCTGGCCCAGAGCCTGATCAGGGGGTACGCGGACGACCTGTCTCTGATCGGGTGGCTGAGGGAGCGGGTCTGGCCGATGCAGGGGAACTTCTCGAAGGAAGACGGGAGGGCGAGCGCCCGGCTCTCCCTGCTCGAGATGATGAAGAGCGGGACCACCTCCTTCGTCGGGGTGGACGTGGTCTCCAGGTACGGGTTCGAGGGGATAGCGGAGGAGGTCTCCGCGTCGGGGATGAGAGGCGCCCTGGCGAAGTCGATAATGGACAGCGGGAGCTACGGCGGGGAGAAGAGCATAATGCACCCGGGGCTGGTCGAGGAAAAAGGGGAGTCCCTGGCGGAAGCGAAGGCCATGGCCGGGAGATGGAACGGGGCCAGGGACGGCCGGGTGAAGATCTGGCTCGCGCCCCGGTCCCTGGGAGGGTGCAGCCGCGGCCTCTACGAAGAGGTGGCCGAGCTCGCGGTCCGCCTGAAGACAGGGGTCACCATGCACCTGGGCGAGGTCAAGGAGGACGTCAGGTACGCCAAGGAGGCGTTCGGGATGACGCCGGTGGAGTTCGCGGAAGCCGTCGGCCTCGTCGGGCCCCACGTCCTCTTCGCGCACATGGTCTGGGCGGACGACAGGGAGATCGGCCGGCTGGCCGCTACGAAGACCAACGTGGCGCACAACCCCTCGTCCAACCTCAAGCTGGCCTCGGGGATCCCGCGGGTCCCGGAGATGCTCGAGGCGGGGGTGAACGTCGGCCTCGGGTGCGACGGGGCGCCGTGCAACAACAGCTACGACATGGTCAGGGAGATGAAGCTCGCTGCCATCATCCAGAAGGCGAGGCTGCTCGACCCGACCGCCATGCCCGCACAGAGGGTGCTCGAGATGGCCACCGTCGGCGGGGCGAGGGCCATGGGGACCGAGAGGGACGTGGGCTCCATCGAGGTCGGGAAGAAAGCGGACCTGGTGCTGGTCGACCTCCGCAAGCCCCACCTCACCCCCCACCCGAACGTCGTCTCGAGCGTCGTCTACTCGGCGATGGGGAGCGACGTGGACACAGTGATGGTGGAGGGGAAGGTCATAGTGAAGGGGGGGTCGAGCCTGACCCTCGACGAAAGCGCCGTGATCCGCGAGGCTAACGAGAGGGCCGCCGACCTGGCAGAGCGGAGCGGCATAAGACCAGGGACATAGGCAAGGGCTGGCTCGGCCCGGGGCGCGGGCCCGCGAGCCAGGACGACATGTCAGGGCTTGCTTCTGCCTTCTTCCGCCGGGGCTGGATCCGGGACGATCCGGGTCCCCGAACCGCCTTGCAGCGCCTCGACCGCCTTCCTGACCGAGGCTATGACCCCGAGGGCGCCTCCCTGCTCGACAAACCGCACGCAGGCCAGCACCTTGGGGCCCATGCTGCCAGCGGCGAAGTGCCCTTCGCCGGCGTACCGCCGGGCTTCGCTCGCCGTCATCCTGTCGATCCCCCTCTCGCCTGGCTTTCCGTAGTCGAGCTTCACCTTCTCCACGTCGGTGAGGATGAGGAGGACGTCGGCGCCCACGGCCTCGGCGAGCTTCTCGGCCGCGAGGTCCTTGTCCACCACCGCGTCGACCCCCCGCAGCCTCCCCCTGCGGTCGGAGACGACCGGTATCCCGCCTCCCCCAGAGGCGACCACTATGGCCCCCGACCTCACCAGGGTCGAAAGGAGCCCTGCCTCGACGATCTCTATGGGCTCCGGGGAGGGGACGACCCTCCTGAAGGCCGTCCGGCCGCGGGGTTTCACTCGCCTGACGACATATCCCCTCTCCTCGGCGAGCCTTTTTGCGGTCCTCTGATCATAGAACGGGCCTATCGGCTTGGTCGGGGCACCGAACGCCCCGTCTTTGGCGTCGACCAGCACCTGGGTCACGATGGAGACCACCGGGCGGGCGATCGAACCCTCCTTCAGCGCGTTCCCCATCTCCCTCTGCAGCAGATAGCCGATCTGGCCCTGGGTCATCGAGTCCAGGACGTGCAGAGGTTGAGGCGGCACGTCCGCAGCCGAAAGCTCCTGCTGCAGCGCCAGGTTTCCGACCTGCGGGCCGTTCCCATGGGTGAGGACCACCTCGTGGCCCGCCCTGACGATCTCGAGGACCTGCCGCGACGCGGCGAGCACGTTCCGGACCTGGACCTCGTACACGCCCTGCTGCGCTTCGCCGTCGAGCGCGTTCCCCCCCAGAGCGACGACGACCCTCAACCCGAGGAGCCCCAGGAGCCTGTCATTGCCGCCAGTGCGCCTCCCTTGATAGTTAAGCCCTTGTCGCCGCCGGGCCGGCGACGGGGGGGTGCGCCACGGCAGGAGGGCGTGGCGGACGGGGCCCGTCTCTCTGCACCCCGCAAATGCCCGTTTTTGTTGACAAATGTTAAATCAAAGCGCGCGAAGTCGAATGCAAGGTGTCGTCAGACCCCTTCGCACCCAGGTTCCTCATGGCTACGAGGCCCCCCGGGGACGACGTTTACGAGCTCTTCGTGAGAGGGACGGACGTCATCGGGGCGGTGAACAAGATCACCGGCATCCTCAGCGACAAGGGGGTGAACTTCGCGTCGCTGCACGGCCAGTTGGACGAGGACGGGAAGACGTTCGTCAACGTCTTCTTCTGCGCGATGGGGGGCGCGAAGCTGTCCCCCGAGGACCTGAAGAAGAAGGTGGAGAAGCTCCCCTTCGTCACCGAGGTCCGCCTGGAGCCCATGAAGGGAGGGATGTACGAGAAGTTCATGTTCCCTCTGAAGGCGATGTTCGCCGGCAGGGTCCTCACCGTGGGGGCGAGCGCCTTCGCTGACATGGAGGACAGGCTCACGGAGATATTCGGGAGCGCAGGGGGGACGATGGCCTACGAGCAGGGGAAGGCATACGCCGAGTCCACAATCGCAGACCTCAGGAAGTACATGGAGAGGGTGGACGCCCGGTGGGACCTGGCCAACATCCAGGACCTGTTCAGGGCGGAGGGGTGGGGGGTAGTGCGGATAACAGAGACAGGCACGGGGTACGAGGTGTCCGTGAAGCGGCCTCCGGTGGGGAAGAAGGAGGAGGGGCCCGGGAGGTTCGTGGTCGGGATGATAGTCGGGATGCTGGAACATTACGGGAAGGGGCACATGGCGGCGGAGCCGGTCCGCAGCGACTCCGCAGGGGAGAAGTTCGTCTTCACCGTCAGGAAGGCCAGGCGGGGCTGAGCCCCGGACCGCAGGCTGGAACCGTCTCGTCCGCGTCCTTACGGCAGGCTATGCGGCGGCGTCCTGGACAGGAAGGGGGGCTTCGCCGTGCAGGAAGTAGTCCCTGATCGACCGCCTCTCCAGGTAGAAGACCAGGGCCCCTGAAGCCACGACGTACAGGAGCCCGGCCTGCAGCTCCGTGTAGTCTCCGTAGGTCGCGACGAAATACGAGCCGAATCCGACATAGAAGACCATGTATGCGACGCTGAAGTAGGTCCCCGCCGTCAGCCCCCACCTCTCGCCCCTCCAGACCCCGTAGGCGACGGGGACGGCGGCTGCGCCGACCGCCATGAGTATGCCGAAGTAAGAATAGAAGTCAGGGAAGCCGATGGGCGAGAGCCCCAGCGAGGAAGTGAAGGCGTAGATCTGCTGCAGGTAGCTCGCCGCGCTGGCGAAGGTCACCACCCCCGCGGTGGCTACCGCGGTGGCTAGGAGGGTCAGCCCCCGAGGCTTCGCGCCGGACAACGGAGGGTCTTCCCCGTGCATCTAGTTAAGGGTCGTTGACGCGAAGACGGGGCGACGGCCGGGGCAAGGCGTCAGGGTGATGATTGAGGTTATTTGCCGCGTCATAACGGGCGTTAATATTCAGGGATGCACCCTCGAGGGCGCCGTCGCTCCTCCCCCTCAGACCGTAGGACCAATGTTTATCGGGGCGCGGCCTGCCATGGGAGGGGTGACCAGGACCGGCCGCTATCTCGCCCTCGCAGCGGCGGCGCTCACTATCGCGGAGCTCGCGATAA
Organism: Nitrososphaerota archaeon; assembly: GCA_029785825.1. Lineage (NCBI taxonomy): Archaea > Thermoproteati > Nitrososphaerota > Nitrososphaerota archaeon. The sequence continues at coordinate 869,268 of JAFLYY010000001.1, forward strand.
TCGTGTTCGCGGTGCTCCCTCCGCTGTCGCACTTCATCCGCCTCCCCTGAGGGGGCGCAGCTACGCGAGCTTCCTCTTGAGCAGGGCGGCCCTGTCGGTCCTCTCCCAGGTGAAGTCTGGGTCGTCCCGGCCGAAGTGGCCGTAGCATGCGGTCTTCCTGTAGATGGGCCTGAGGAGGTCGAGCTCCTTGATGATCATCCCCGGCCGCATGTCGAAGACAAGGCTCGCGGCGTCGGCTATCTTCTCGTCGTCGGCCTTCCCTGTCCCCAGGGTGTCGACCATGAAGGAGACGGGCTTGGCCACGCCTATGGCGTAGGCTATCTGCACCTGGCACTTGGCGGCGAGGCCCGCGGCCACCACGTTCTTCGCTATGTACCTGGCCATGTAGCTCCCGGAGCGGTCCACCTTGGTGGGGTCCTTGCCTGAGTTGTGGACGACGAAACCGTTGGCCGTGAAGGTCTGGGAGCCAGGGACGCTGATGTCGAACACGTGGTTTACGGACGGGGCGGTCAGGTCCACCCGCGAGTAGTAGTGTCCCATTTCGTAGAGGTATTCGAGGTATGCGAGGTCGTCATCTCCCCGCAGGAGGGCCCCATAGGCGTCGAGGAACTCCCTGAGTTTGGCGTAGGTGAGCTGCCTGGTGGCCTTCCCTCTTGACGCGCGCGTGAAGCGGCCGATCTTGACGGCATCCTCCCTCTGGACCTCCAGGGGGAGTTTCCTCCAGAGGCGGGTTATCCTCTCCCGCTGGTTCGGCACCGCCTGGACGTCGTCCTTCTTCGAGTAGTCGAGGCTGGCCGAAGTCTTGCGCTTGCTGGGGAGCCCGAAGCCGATCTCATTCTGGAAGACACGCACCGATTCTGCCCCCTTCACCCGAAGCCTGTAGGCGCGACGTCTGCTGGTGGCCTTGCGCCCGCCGATTTCGGACGCGTGCCCCTCGCGACCGACTGGCGCCACGGAAGAGACGATGCCGAAGCTCAGGAGCAGGGCCTGGACGTTCGAGATGAGGCTCCTCGAAGTCGAGCCGAACCGGATGTCGGCCGAAGCCTTGTGCCTTCCTGTCCTTCCGACTCTTCCGTCGGTGTCGAACAGACCCCTCAAGAAGGCGGCTACGATCTTCTTCGGGGCACCGAAGATCGCGGCGGGGACGTCCTTCTCCCACGCGGGGCTCTCGTCGACCCCCAGGTATCCGAGATAAGCTCGAAGCTCAACGCCTGCCATCTGCCACCAGCGGCCGAGAATCTTCCCCCTGTCGCCGAACAGGCGCAAGGAGAGATCCTGTACGACCCTTCTCGTCTCCGGGTCGGGGACGCAGACTTCTATGGCGTCGTACCTCTTGCAGTAGCCGTCTCCGATGAGGAGCCCCATGAGGTAGGCGAAGTCTTCCGTAAGGGTCTTCGGCAGACTGACGCTGTTGCGTCTCCTGGTTCCCTGCTTGTATGAATAGGCGAACTTGCTCAGGTCGACGTCGGGCCCGAAGATCCTGTTCCTTCTCTGGATAGCGACGAAGTCCCCTTTCTTCAGAGAGTCCAGCTTCTTCCATTCGTAGTTCCCTCTTTCGTCGATCACGCGGACGAGCTGGTGTTCTGACCCTTCCAGCTCATACCCGTCCTCCGTCGCCACCCGAACGGTGTTCATCACGCCGTTGTCGAACCACTCGTTCGCCAGCATGGGGTGGGTGTCGGTCTTCACGATCAGCGTAGAGTCGACCTTTCCGCTGAGGTCTTCGAGCCGCGACAGCCCCCCGAGATGGTTGACCATCGCGTCTCCCGTGATGCAGTAACACCCTCCTCCGTGGGCGCCGAACCCCCCGTAGGTGTCCACTATGATCTTCCGCCCTGTCAGCCCCGAGTCCGCCAGGGTGCCGCCTATGACGAAGCGGCCCGTCCCGTTGACTATGAACTTCGTGTCCTTGTCGATCAGGTTCTTGGGGACCACCTGCTTCACCACCTTCTCGACCACGTCTTTCTTCACCTGCTCCTCGCCGACGCTCTCGTTGTGCTGCGCGGCGACGACCACGGCGTCCACCCGCTGGGGGCTCCCGTCGTCGTACTCCACCGTGACCTGGGACTTGCCGTCCGGCCTGAGGTAAGGCAGGATCCCCTGGTGCCTGGCGTCAGCCAGCCTCTTCACTATCCCGTGCGACAGCGTTATGGGGAGCGGCATCAGCTGTTCGGTCTCCCTGGTCGCGTATCCGAAGACCAGCCCCTGGTCCCCTGCCCCTATCTCCTCGATGGGCCTGTTTACCCCCATGGCTATGTCCGGGGACTGCTCCTCGATGGAGGTGAGCACCCCGCAGGTCTCCCAGTCGAGGCCGTCTCGGGCGTTGTTGAATCCGATGTCCTTGAGGACCCCCCGGACCACGTTCTTCACGTTGACGTAGGCCCTGGTGGTGACCTGGCCGGTGACTATGACGGTCCCCTGCATGATGAGGGTCTCGGCGTCGACCCTCGCCTTCTTGTCCTGCCTCAAGATGTCGTCGAGGATCGAATCGGATATCTGGTCCGCCACTTTGTCAGGGTGGCCTTCGGCAACGCTTTCGGAGGTGAACAGGTGATGCCTGGCCATGTGGGCAGGTCTCCGGCACGGCGTTAAATATACTACTGGCAGGATTATTCCCATGTGAATAGGGCCCTCGCCCCCGCGACCGTTCAGGCTTGCTTGCTCAGTCCGCCGTCGCTCACTGTCCAGCCCCTTCGGAGACCGCCTGGGGTGGACCTGGTCGCGGATGGTGGTCGTCTTGACAGGCGTGGCAACCACGCCCTTCCAATCGGATAAATAGCATGTTGGCGCGGTTATTCCCGTAAGAATATGTCGTCAGCCCTGATAGAGCCGAAGCAGCTGAAGAAGGTCCGGAACCAGCTCGGATACACCCAGGTGAGGCTGGCCAGGGAGGCAGGGGTCAGCCAGTCGATAATCGCCAAGATAGAAGCGGGGTCGGTGGACCCGACCTACAGCACCCTGGCCGCCTTGTCGAGGGCGCTGAACTCAGTCACCCAAGCCAGGGTCAGGAAGGCGGGAGAGGTGATGTCTTCGCCGGTGGTGGGAGTGCAGGAGGACGCCAGGCTGAGGGAGTGCGCCGCGCTGATGAAGCGGGAAGGGTTCTCCCAGGTCCCCGTGTTCTCGGGGGAGCGCATCGTCGGGACCATCACCGACAGCCACGTCATGGACCTGCTGGCGGCGGCCCAGGACCCCAAGAAGGTCCTCGACGAGAAGGTCAAGGACCACGTCCAGCCTGCCTTCGCGGTGGTGGGGAAGGACACGCCGGTGGACGCGCTCTTCTCGCTATTCAAGTACCTCCCGGCGGTCCTGGTGGAGTCAGGGGAGAAGGTGCAAGGCATAGTGACGAAGATAGACCTGATGGCCGCTGCCGGGTCGGAGTAACACTCCCCCTCTTCGCTGCCGCAGAGGCCGCGCGAGACCTGAGGGCTCCTTCAGAGGTACCCTAGCGCCTTCAGCCTCGCCTTGATCTCTTCGAGGTCCTGGCTGGTGAAGGGCTCCGGGGCCTGCCTCGACTCGTGCATCGCCACCACCTCGCGGAGGACGTAGGTGACGTAGTCTGACACCGACTTGAACCCCGTCTTCTCCCCGATGACCTTCTCGAGCCTCTTGTGCAGGGTCTGAGGGATGGAGACGGTGGTGTACTTCGTAGGCAACTTCCTGACGGGGCAGGCTGCAGTTACATATAATTAAGCTTCCCCGGACGCGTCAGGCCGCCGCGACCAGGGCGTACGCCGCGACCGCGAGGACGGCCAGGACGAGCCCCCTCGCCCTGATGGCCGCTATCGCCTCCCCTGCGTCTGCCCTCCCTCTCCTCAGCGCCAGCAGCGGGGCCGCGACGACGTACGCGGCCGGGGTCAGCGCCGCCATCGCCGGTGGCATCGCCCCCGAGAGCGACGCGACGACGAAGAGGATGAGCCCCGCCCCCAGCAGCGCCAGGGCCGCGTCGGAGCTCGCGGCCTTCCCGAGGAGAGATGCGGTCGTCTTCCTGGTGGAAGCGTCCTTGTCGAGGTCCCTCACCTCCTGCAGGAGCCCTGACATCGCCGCGAAGCAGAAGACGGCCCCCGACAGAGCCAGCACGCCTGGGGACGGCTGCCTGGAGAGGGAGTACCCCATGAAGACGAAGAGCGCCGGGACAGAGCCGTGGACGACGATGTCCGCCACCGGGCGCGACTTCCACTTCGGTCCGACCGAGTACCCCCAGTAGAGCGCGTACGCCAGCGGGGCGGCGGCGAGCGCGCGGGTCCCCACGAAGGCGAGGGAGACGGCCGACGCGGCCGCGAGGACGCAGAACGCCGCGACCCCGGTCCTGAGGCTCAGCTCCCCGGTCGAGATGGGGTTCCTCGCCCCCGGCGCAGCCGAGTCCTCCCGCCAGTCCGTGACGTCGTTCAGGACGAAGGCGGAGGCCGAGAAGAACCCGATGAAGGACAGGAGCCCCAGGAGCCCTGCCATGGACGCCAGTCCCGCATAGAGGGCGCCGACGAAGCCGCAGAGCAGGAACAGGGGCCCGTATTCTTCGAAGCGGACGAGCGAAACCCACGGCCTGACCGGGCCCAACGGCGCCGTCGCCCCCCCGTCGCGACTTAAGCGTTGGCGCGGCTTACTGGGAGGGAGCGGGGTCGGGTTTCTTCGCCCTGCGCTTCGCCAGGACGTCGAGCCAGGGGTTGTCGGTGGTGGAGTCGGGAGCGGACGCGGCCGCCGGCGCCTCTTCGCGCTTCGCCTCGGCGACCGGCTTCAGGACCGTCACCCGCTCCCTGGGGAGAGCGACCTGCCTGGCCTCGGGAGCCATCACCCTCACGCTCGACGCGCCGGGCGACGGAGTTGGAGCGTAGACGGCAGGGCCGGTGGTCTTTATGGTGGACAGCTCCTTCCTCACGGCGGTCACCTCGCTCATTATCGCCGACACCTTCTCTGCGAGTGCAGGGTCCATCTTCTGGTCGGGCCCCTTCATCCTCTGCCCCACCAGGGCGACGGTGTCCGCCAGCTTCCCCAGCGAGGTCTCGATGTCGGCGTAGACCCTCTCGGAGGGGGGCTTCGTGAAGGGCTGGAGGGCCACCCTCAGGACCACCAGCATGGCCCAGAGGAACGTCAGGGAGTACATGCCGATGGGGAAGGCTCGGATGTAGAACAGGTAGAGCATCGTGCCGGCAGGGAACGCGCCTATGACGGGGAAGACGAAGCTCCAGACCAGTATCCCGATGACCCCCACCCAGGCGAGGACGTCGAGGAAGGCCAGGGACGCGGCCCCTGCCAGGCCGTGCTTCCTCATGTACGACATGAACCGCATGCCGAAGAGGGAAAGGCCCGCGAGGGCGCCGACCCCGGCGGTGGCCGCGTAGTCGTCGGGCATCAGACGGGCTACCGGTGCGATGATGAGGGCCAGCAGGGCCACGGTGAGGGCCAGGAAGGCGAGGGTCAGGCCCAGGCCGAGGGGCTTGCTCTCCCGTCCCCCCGTCAGCGCCGCGAGGCGGCGCTTCTCTACTTCCTCGAAGGTCAAATCGGAATGCCTGCGGCTTTCGCGGTCTGGCGCTTAAACGCGTCGATGGAAAGTGGGTGAAAACCCGGGCGTTTTCGGAGGTGCGGCGGGGCCCTCGGGGTCATACTTCCCGCGACAGCGACCCGCTCCCCATCCTGTAGACGGATGTCCCGGCCCTCGCTTCGTCGGGGTCGGTAGACACCATGACCACTGTCGTCCCGAGCTCCCGGTTGAGCTTCGTCACGAGCCCCAGGAAGGTCTTGGCGCTTTCGTCGTCCAGCGACGAGGTGGGCTCGTCTGCCAGTATCATCTCGGGCCTGCTGACGGTCGCCCTGATGGCGGCGACACGCTGCTGCTCGCCGTGGCTCATCTCCCTTGGATAGCGCCCAGCCAGGTGCTCGAGGCCGAACCGCTTCAGGTCGGCCATGGCCCTCTCCCTCCGCTCGTCCCCCTTCACGCCGTTGAGCCACATCGGGACCTCGATGTTCTCCAATGCGGTGACGTGCGGGACGAGGTTGAACCCCTGGAAGATGTACCCCAGCTTCTCCCTCCTGATCCTGGCCGAGTCTGACGTCCCCAGGCGCGCGGCGTCCTCCCCGACGACGGTCAGGGAGCCCTTCGTGGGCCTGTCCAGGAGCCCTATCAGCCTGAGGAAGGTCGACTTGCCAGACCCGGAGCGGCCGTGGACCCCGACGAACTCGCCCCTGGGGACCTCGAACGAGACGGACTTCAGCACGTAGTCCCCGTCCGCATATGACTTCCAGACGTCCTCCATCTTCACTATCGCTTCTGCCATGGGGCCGGGGCGCTCCCCCCGTAGGGACCCCCAGTTACTATAAGAGGGAAGGGGCCGAGCGAGCTTATATCGGCAATCCGGGGGACGTGGCCGGTTGCCGCGCTCCAGGATAGTGCTCGTCCTCAACGTCCTGATCGTCGTCGCCGTCCTCGCCAGCGTGGGCGTGATAGGAGTCCTGGCCCTCGGCGGGGTCTCCTCCATCTCCGCACTGAAGATCGGGTCCCCCACCTCGACGACGGCCGGCTCGACGACCACCATCACGGTCCCCGTCACGGTCGGGAACCGCGGGTACCTCCCCCTCTCCGGAATAGACGTGAGGGTGGCGGTGACGGACTCGGCCGGGAACGAGCTGATCAACGGGACGGTGGGCCCCGTCACCGTCCAACCAGGGCAGACCGAGACGTTCGACGCCACCCTGGTCCTTGACACTTCGAAGCTCTCTCCGACGGCGCTCCACGACCTGGCCACGGCCGCCCAGAACCTCACCGTGAGCGCCTCCCTCGCCGCGGCGGTCCCGCCGTTCGTCGCCCTGTCGGGGTCGGTGACGGCGCAGCTGGCGTGGGGTGCGCCGGTGTCGAACCTGGTCGAGGGCACGCCGACCTTCCGGCAGTACAACTCCACCACCATCGAGGCGATGGTCCCCGTTTCGTTCAGCAACGACAACAGCTACTACACGGTGTCCGGAAACGGGGTGGTCACGGTCCTCAACTCGTCAGGCGCGGTGGTGGGAGGCGGGACCGTGGCCCTCAACGTCCCTCCGGGGTCGAAGTTCAGCAAGACCGTGGACCTGTTCGTGACCCTCCCCCAGAGCGAGGTGCGGTCCCTCCTGACCCAGGACCAGACGCTTTTGTTCACGGCGGAGTTCGGCCTCCCTACCGGTTCGGGCTCGTCTTTCAGCCTCAGCCAGCCCATATCGTTGGCATGGGGCGCCCCGCTGGCGGGGCTCGCGGAAGGGACCCCTACGGTGTCCGCGTACAATTCTACCGCGTTCCAGGTCTCCGTCCCCGTCTCGTTCACCGACAACTCCACCTCCATATCCGTCGACACGGTCATCTCGGCGGCGGTGTACAACGGGACATCGGGGGAGGAGGTCGGCTCAGGGACGCTGACGGTGCAGGCATCCCCGGGAGCCAGGTTCTCCCAAGACATGGCGCTGTACGTGAAGGTCCCGTCCTCGAGCCTCCAGTCCCTCCTCTTCAACGACGCCACGCTGAGCTTCGCTGTGACCGGCACCGGGACATCCTCCGGCGTATCGTTCACCTTCACGGAGCCGGTGACGGTGGACTGGGGGGCGCCGGTGAAGTCCCTCGCGTTCGGGACCCTCTCCCACACTCCGGTCAACGCCACCTACTCGCAGGTGTCCGTCCCGGTCTCCTTCACGGACGCCTCGACGTTCCTCTCCCTCAGCGGCGCCTTCAGCGGGTACATCACGGACTCCTCTGGGAGCACGGTCGGGACGATATCCAGCCTGGCCGTAAACGTGGCGCCGGGGCAGCAGTTCTCAGGGACCCTGACGGGATACGCGCTCAACACCGCCGTGGCGGGAGGAGGGAGCTTCACGCTGCACCTTACGTGCGCGTCCCCGTGGGGGACGGTGACGACGGAGGTCGTGATAAGTGGCTAGGCTCCTAGGGGCAGAGGTCACCTCCGGGCAGCTGGCGGTCAGGGCGGTCCTGGCCGTGGTGTTCGGGGGCCTGGCGTTCCTCGTCTTCTACTATCTTCCGGTCTCAGCGGCGGGCCTCGTCAAGCAGGTCGCCGGCCCCGCGAACGCGTCCGTGGCGTCTGTCGTGAACGGACTGGTGAGCCCGGACCTCCCCGCGATCGGGGCGGCGGTGGCCGCGCTGGTCTTCCTCGGGGTCTTTCTGAGGGGGACGAAGGCGTACGGCCCCATCCTCATCGCTGCCGGAGCGGCGTTCTTGGCATACTTCTACGTCGCACTGCAGGGCGGGACGATCACCCTGGCCCTCCCCCAGGGGATCCAGTACTCCGCCTCCGGTAACATCTCGATCGGCGTGGCCGACCTGATGTACCTGCTCATGGTCGCCCCCGCCCTGACCATAGTGAAGGGAGCCGTCCTCACGGCGACGAAGCCGGGGGACGGGAAGACCCCTCCCGCATAGAACTGACACGCGCTCATCCTGCCGGCGCGTCCCCCGCCTTCGGGGTCCTCTCCCAGCGGATCTTGACGTGGAAGAGGAAGGCCCCGAGGGCCGCGAGCGCCACGACCCCCTGCACGAGGGCGTAGGGGACGGAGTAGAGCAGCACACCCGCCCTCCCCTCTTTCACCCTGGATGAAGCGACCCATGCCGACGCCAGGTAGAGCGCGGCGGCGGCCAGGAGGACGGGGAGGACGAAGGCGGGCCAGAGCGGGGAGAGGAGCAGCAGGACGACGAACGCGCCGGGGGCGAGAGGCGAGGTCAGGTCGAGAACGACGTCGGCGGCCTTCATGGGAGGGAGCCTGACGACCGACCCCCTGTTCTTCCAGAGGGCGTCGAGCATCCCCTTGTACCATCGGAGCCGCTGCCGCGCCAGCGCTCCCAGGGACGAAGGCGCTTCGATGCCGACCCTGGCCGGAGAGACCCTCGTCCTGAGCCCCCTGGCCCCCTGTCTCAGGGAGAGGTCCGTGTCCTCGGCCAGCGCCCCTTCGTCCCAGACGTCACCACCCGGAGGGCTTTCCAACGACGACCTCCTGACCAGGGAGAAGAAGCCGTTGGCGGGGATGAGGAGCCCCAGCCTGTCCCTCGCGCAGGACATGGCCCACCACCCCGAACCTTCCATCTCCAGGGTCCTCTGGAGGGCCCCCGACGCGTTGGTCGGGTAGGGCCGGCCGACGACCGCCCAGACCCGCTCGTCCTGCATGCATGGGAGCATGTTCCGGACGCAGTCGGGGTCGACCCGAGAGTCCTCGTCTAGGAGGAGCAGGAACTCCCCCTTCGCCCTCTCGGCCGCGCGGTTCAGCGCGTGCGCCTTCCCCCCGGGAGCGTCAGGCTCGAAGACCTCGAGCTGGTGTGCCGTCTTCAGGTCGCCGCCGGCATGTCCGCCCCCCAGCGCGAGCAGGATGTCGAGCCCCGGACAGTCGACCTCGTCCGTCCGGCGGAGGGTCTCGGCCAGCGCCCCCGAGAACCCGGAGGAGGTGACGATGGCGGTCACCCCCGGGCCGTCCGGAGCCGGGCGGGGCTCGAGGGCGACTGAAGACCCCAGGGCGTAGAGCGCGACCGAGTAGGCGGCCGTCCCGAACAGCACGGCCCCGGAGACCCAGCCTACCGCGGCGAGGACCAGGGTGACGGCGTCCAACGTCGGGGCGGGCCGCGGGGCATTCTTTTGGGTTCTCGGTCCGCGAGGGTCACGGGTGGCAGTAGGTCCAGACCTCCCCGTTCGAGTAGACCTCCTGCAGAGCGGGCTGGCCGGAGAGGGTCCCGACCGTCGTGGAGTTGACCGGGAGGCCGTAGGTCCCGCCGATGAACCCGACCTGGAAGATGAGCCTGTCGACCAGCATGCACCCGGCAGGCGGTCCGCCGACCCCCGCCAGGAACAGGTACTCCCCTTCGGAGCTGACGTGCTCTCCCGTGTAGTATGACGCGAGCAAGCTGAGCCTTACGTCCCCGCTCACCGTCACGTTGGCCGGGGCCCGCTCCGTCCACCCGAGCGCCGACGCCTCCGCCTGGGAGAAGACCCTCTGGCTCCCGCCGATCGGCCCCGACCAGTAGGCGGAGTAGGGGACGACGTACGCGGAGCCGACCACGAGCACCCCCAGGACTGCGATACCCGCCGCCGCCCTGGCCTTCCCGGAGCCGATGAACAGCGAGAGCGCGGCCGCGCCGAGGATGGCCGCCCCCGGGTAGACGAAGTCGAGGATCCTCATCGTCGTCCCTATCACGCCGGGGGTCGAGAAGACCGAGAACCCCACCATGCCGAGTATGCCGAGGGCCCAGAGCGAAGCGAAGACGGCCCCCCTCGACCCGGGCGTCTTGCCTGACAGCCTCGCCCCGGCCGACGCCAGGAACGCCACCGCCAGGTATGGGGCCGCGAGGGCGATCACGTAGGGCGAGACCACGGGGGAGTCGAGGAGGAAGTGGAAGGCCAGGGCCGACCCGAAGAGCCCCGACACCCCGAGTGCGAGGACCCCCATCCAGGCCCCGGCCCACTTGAAGACGTCGGACCTGAAGGCCCCCGCCAGCCAGACAGGGGCGGTGAGGAGGACCTCGTACCCGAAGACGGCTATCACGTCGGACGGCTGGAGGGGGTACGGGAGGTTCGAGACGGCGTAGACGTAGAAGTAGAGGTAGGAGACGACGGCGAAGAGGGAGAGGACGCCGACGGTGGCCCCGACCCTCCTCCTGTCCCCCCCTGGGACGACGACGTAGGCCATGGCGAGGTAGGAAGCGAGCAGGAGCCCCACGACGCTGGTGAGGCTGTGCGCGGCCAGCAGGACCCCGAACGCGACCGCGGAGAGCCCAAGCGCCCCCTTCCGGCCGTCCCTGAGCCAGAGGTTCAGGAGGAGCAGGACCAGGACCATCAGGGGTATCGCGAACCCCTCCTTCGTCACCCCGGTCGATATCATCACGGTCCCGCCGGCGACCTCGAAGAGGAGGGCGGCGATCGCCGACGTCCGCGCCGAAAGGCCGAACGACCTCACGAGCGCGAAGAAGAGGACGGCGGTCAGGCTGGTGACGAACGGGCCGACGATCGGCATGGACGCGACCGGGGGGGCCCCGAGCAGGACGGTGGTGACGGCGAAGAAGAGGGCGTCCGCGGGCCAGTAGATGTTGTAGGAGTCGAACCCTCCCGAGGGGCTGAGGGGGACGGGGGTCCTCGACACGAGGTTCCGGACGTTGGCGAGCTGCGGGAACGTGTCGGTGTGGTAGGGGAACCCCGACGAGAGGTAGGGGAAGACCCTCAGGAGGAACCCCGCCGCGACGATGGCGGCCAGGATGATGAGGGCGTGCCTGGGGAGGCCTGGGGTCCCCCCCGGCGGAGCCTCGGTCAACCCCACGCCCCCCGCCTGGCCCTGACGGCCAGGGACGCGACGACCGCCGCCGCGGGGACCAACGAGGAGAACAGCGCGGGCGCGGCCTGGAGGGCGACCGGGAGGGGCTGGAAGAAGAACTGGAGGGACCCGGAGGCGGACAGGAGCTGCAGGGCGCCGTAGGCTGCAAGGCACCCCGCCCCGCCGGCCAGGATAGAGGCGGGAGCTGCGACGGCCAGGAGCCAGGCGAAGGCCTTCCCTCTGCTCATGCCGAGGGCGCCTAGAGACTTCAGCGTCGGCTCGACCCCGTCGTACCAGTACGACGTGGCGAAGTAGACCGCCAGGAGGGACACCCCGACGACGACGGCCCCGAGGGACTCGAAGACAGCCTGCTCGAGGCCGAGCCCCCGGTCGAGGGCGGCGGTGAGGGACGGCGGGGCGATCCCGGAAGGAAAGAGGGAAACGAGGGTCGTGGTCGGCGCTAGCTGCAGCTGCTGGAGGAACGGGTTCGTGGCTCCGGAAGCCCCGCCGGACGGCTTAGCCTCGAGGGCCCGGACGAGCTGCGTCCTGTTGAAGACCGCAGGGTCCACCTTCAGCCTCACGAAGGTGACCTGCCCCGAGGAGAGGCCGCGCAGCCCCTGCGCCACCCCGAGGGTGGACAGCACCTCGTCGCTGAACGGAAGAGGGGCGGAGAACACCCCCGCCACCGAGACCTTGAAGGAAGAGGAGGCCAGGACCCCCTCGAGGGTGAGGGAAGCCCCCGGGGCGAGGCCGAGGGAGCGGGCGAGCACGTCCCCGACGTAGACGGCGCCGCTCCCACCCTCCGCCAGGGTCCCGGAGACCGCCGCCAGAGGCTGGACGGTGGCGAAGTCGGTGAGGTTGACCCCTCTCACCACCACTATGCGCCCGTCGAGGACGGCCGGCGCGAACACCTCGGGGCTGTACCCCACGACCCCCGGGACCTCCGTGGCGTTGAGCACGCTCGCCAGGGCGACCGCCCCGGTCTCGGGGACCCTCCCTCCCCCCGCGACTATGACGACGTTCTGGCCGCCCCCCGCACTGGACGTGTAGGCGCCCGCCGCCCCTGCGAGGAGGGCCGAGGTGGACGCGAGGGAGGCGGAGAGGACGAAGACGAGCGCGAGGAGGGAGGCCAGGCTCCTCCACCTCGTCAGCCTGAGCAGCGTCTACGGTCCCCTCCTGCGGAGGGAGGCGGCGAGGGTCCCGGCGAGGAGGGCCGAAAGGGAAAGCGCAGCGACGGCGCCGAGGGACAGGGGGGACAGCTCCGGGACGTAGTACTGCGCGCCGACGGCGACCGCGAACACCCTGAAGACGACCTGTGAGGCGACGAGCCCCAGGGAGAGCCCCAGCGCGAAAGAGAGGGCCGAGAGGATCGCCCCCCGGACCAGGACGAGGGACCTCGACTGACCGGTCCCCCCGACTTCCGAGACGAGGCGCGCGGTCCCTTCGAAGGAGCGGGCGGAGTCGAGAGAGACGGCGAAGGCGGCCGCCGCCATCAGGAGCCAGACGGGGACGAGCCACGCCGACAGAAGAGAGTCCACCTCCGCCAGGAAGACGGAGACCAGGAGGGCGCCCCCTCCGGCCGCCCCGGTGGGAGCGGCGGCCAACACCGCCCCCCTCAGCGCGAGCGACCCAGCGACGAGGGCCACCAGCGAGGAGAGTGCCAAGACCCTGGCCGCGAACGAACCTCTGTCGCCGAGCGCGAGGTTGACCCGGAGGCTCACGACCCATGTCCCGGATGGAATCAAGATAAAGGGAACCACGCGTGCGAAAGCGCCGCGTCTGTCAGGGCGGACGGCGCAGGTGTCGGCGAAGAACAGTCGGGCCGTCCCAGAGAAGACGCCGCCGTCCCCCTCTCTCATGAGAGGCGTCGACCCACTACCTCAAACGCCGAAGTCCGGGAAACGGGCAGCGCGAACCCCTTTGAACGCCGAACCCGCCCTCCTTTGGCACGCCGAAGAGCTCGGCATGGAGAAGAAGGGGTCGACCACGAAAGAGAACTTCGGCAGCAGGATGAGGTCCCAGAAGGCGTCGTTCCTGCTGCGTCATACGGGGGTCGAGCCCTTCAGGTCTTTTCACTTCGACGTGTATCCAAGGGATCTGGGGGGTGCCCGATGGACGCCATGCGCCTCGCTCATGCCCTGACAGACAGGCCGGCGTTGGGGTACCTGGCATTTGACTACAAGGTCTCCAACAAGCTGAAGAAGATGGACGTACGGCGGGAAGGCTTCGTCATCGGCGACGACCCTGGGTTCTGAAGCGCGCTGCCGGCCGCGTCCTCCCCCCGACCTCCGACGCCGAACGATTAAGAGAACCTGACGGACCGGGGGCCCGTTGGCCAGGACGGGGGTCCGCGCCCTGATCGCGGGAGCGTACAGGGACGGACGGGGGGCAGTCATCGTCCTGATGGCCCTCAACGCCGTCTTCGTCGCTCTGGCCCTCTCGGTGCAGACCGCGGCCCCTGGGAGCGGGCCGTCCCCGTCCCCGCCCGGCCCCGTCCCATGGATCGCAGACCCGAGCATAGCGGTCGTGCAGGTGCTCGTGCACGTCGTCACCGGGTTCCTCGTGGGGGCGCTGACCCTGGACCTGGAGAAGGGGGTGATAGGCGCCGCCATGGGGGCGCTCATCGACATCGACCACGTCTCGGTCCTGCTCGGCTTCACCTCGGTCGGGAGGGAGGGGCACTCCTTCGTCCTCATGGCGGTCCTGATCGTAGTTGTGTGGAGGCTGGGCCTCTGGAGGTGGGGACCGGCAGATTTCGCCCTCTTCGCAGTCGCCCAGTTCGCCGCCCACTTCGCGGTCGCCCCGCCCGGGTTCCCCCTCTTCGAGCCGTTCACATACCAAGTCTTCAGCCTCCCCCCGGCTGACTTCGCCGCGGTGGCCGCGTTGTCCCTCGGATGCTTCTGGGGGTTGAAGGCGCTCCGCCACCGGGCTCCTCTTCGGGAGGGGCAGGCCGGGCCCCATGCGCCCTAGGACTTTCTGGCCCGGGAGGTGCGCGGCGCGCGGCCCTGCTTCCGCCGCAGCCTGGCCGCCTCCTTCACCGAGTCGACAATATTCCCGTAGCCGGTGCACCTGCAGATGTTCCCGGATATCGCCGCCCTGATGCGCTCCTCGGTAGGGTCAGAATCCTCGTTCAGGAGGGCGTACGCTGACATCAGCATCCCCGAGGTGCAGAAGCCGCACTGCATGCCGTGCTTCGACCTGAACGCCTGCTGCACCGGGTCAAGCGCCCCGTCTTTCGCGAGCCCCTCCACCGTCGTGACCTCCTTCCCGTCCGCCTGGACGGCGAGGACCGTGCACGACTTCACCGGGACCCCGTCGAGGAGGACCGTGCAGGCTCCGCAGTTCGTGGTCTCGCACCCGACGTGCGCCCCCGTCAGCCCCAGGTTCTCCCGCAGGAAGTGGACCAGCAGGAGCCTCGGCTCCACCTCTGCCTCCCTCCTGTGTCCGTTGACCTCCAGCGCGATTCTCACCTTCGTCACTTCGTTCCCCTCCTCGCCCGCTCCCCCGCCCTCTCCAGCCCCCTCGCCACCAGCAGCCTGACCAGCCTCCTCTTGTACTCGGCGGTCCCCCTGATGTCAGACACGGGCGAAGTCGCATCCGCCGCCAGGTCGGCCGCCTCTCTGAGCGCCTTGCCGTCGGTGATCGCCCGTCCGACCATGGCCCCTTCTGCCTCCTTCGCCTTCATCGCCGTCGCCCCGACCCCCGCCAGGCCGATCCCCACGTAGGTGCACCTCGACTCCCTGTCTAGGGTGACCTGTACCGCCGCCGCTGCGGTCGCGAAGTCCGCCACCTTCTGCTCGACCTTCAGGTAGACCCCTCCGCTGCGCGGCGGCTGGGACGGGACCCTCGCCTCTGTGAGTATCTCGTCGCGCGCCAGAGCCGTGGTGAAGGTGTCGACGAAGAACGCGTCTGCCCTGACCGTCCTCGCCCCGGCGGGGCCGGTGGCGACGAGCTCGCCCCCCATCGCGAGCATCACGGCCGGGAGGTCGTTGGCAGGGTCGCCGTGACAGAGGTTCCCTCCCACGGTCCCGAGGTTGCGGACCAGCGGGTCGGCGACCGTCAAGGAGGCGTCATGGAGCGCCTGGTACCTCCTCCGGACGAGGTCCGACCTGCAGAGCTCGGCGACCCTTGTCAGCGCCCCGACCCTCAGGAACCCGCCCGACTCCTTCACGTAGTCGAGCCCTGGGAGCCTCTGTATGTCGACCAGGAGCGCCGGGGCCGCGACCCTCAGCTTCAGAAGCGGTATCATGCTCTGCCCTCCGGCGAGGACCTTCGCGTCGTCCCCCCTCGCCTGCAGCATCCGGACGGCCTCGTCGAGGGTCCTGGGGGCCGCGTACTCGAACCTCGGGGGGAGGGTCATCTCCGCTCCTCCTCTAGCAAGCCCTTCCTCCAGAGCCTCTCCGAGTCTATCGGGAGGTCGGCGAACTTCTTCCCCAGGAGGAGCTCGAGCGCCCTCGTCGCGGCCGGCGGGACCCCGATGGTGGGGCTCTCCCCGACCCCCTTCGCCCCGTGCGGGAGCGGGGACCTGTGGGAGGAAGTCATCACCTTCATCCTCGGCATCTCCGTCGAGTGCAGCACCCCCGCGTCGGCGATGGAGGCGGTCAGGATCTGCCCGTCCTCGCTGTAGAGGGCCTGCTCATACATCACCTCGCCGATCGCCTGGGCGATCCCTCCGGCGATCTGGCTGACTATCATGCCCGGGTTCAACGGGGTCCCGACGTCGTAGAACGTCTCGACCGAATCGACGACCGCGCTGCCGGCATCCGTCAGCCGGGCGGTCGCCAGGTTGGCGCCGAGGGAGTTCATGAGCTCCGTCGGCTTGAAGAAGACCTCCGCCTCGTAATCCCCTTCCAGGAGGGTCGCCGCAGAATAGCGCTTCCCGAGCTTCTTCTTCGCAATCGCCTTCACCTTCCTGCTCGCCTCGACCACGGCCCCGCCTCCGACTATCGCGGTCCTGCTCCCCCAGCTCCCGACCCCTCCGGATATCGCTCCTGTGTCAGAGCGCTGGAGCTCTACAACCCCGGCGGGGACGCCGAGCTCCCGGCTCACCAGGCTCCTTACCCACGTCCCGTGCCCCTGGCCGGTGGTGCTCCCCCCTATCCAGACGAGGACCTTCCCAGCTTTCACGGCGACCTTCCCCGACTCCCCTGCGCCTGCGGCGGGTATCAGCATGAAGAAGGAGAGCCCGAGCTTCCCATTCTTCCTCCTCCTCCTCTTGTAGTCGAACGCCTCCAGCGCCTCCGCGAAGAAGCGCCTCGACGGCGGCGCCTCCATCCCCAGGGGGGACGTCGTCCTGCGGACGGTCGCGTTCCTCAGCCTCAGTTCCGCGGCGTCGACCCCCGTGGCGTCCGCGAGCCTGTCCATCGCGCGCTCCATGAAGAAGGCGGCCTCCGGCCTCCCGGCTCCGCGGTAGGGGCCCATGTTCACCTTGTTAGTCAGCACCCCCTTCGCAGTCGCGTACGCCTTCGGGACCGCGTATGGCCCGACGAGCTGGGACGCGATCCATCTGGGGGTCCACGCCCCGCCCCCAAGGGGGTAAGCCCCCGAGTCGACGAGGACGTCTGCCTTCAATCCCAACACCTTCCCCTTCCTGTCCGCGTAGAGCTTCACCTTCCCCCTGACCCCGCGCCCCTGGTTCGAGGCCACCTGGTGCTCGTACCTGCTCTCCACCCACTTCACCGGCTTCTTCGTCTTCATGGCCGCGTAAGCCGCGACCACGTACTCGGGGTAGATCCCTCCCTTCACCCCGAAGGCTCCCCCCGTGTCCAGCTGCACGACCCTCACCGCGTCGGGCTTCAGCCCCAGCGCTCCGGCCAGTCCGTCGCGCCAGGAGAAGACAGACTGAGACGAGGCGTAGACCGTCAGGACCGACCCGTCGTAAGCGACCACGACCCCCCTGGTCTCGAGAGGGTTCGTGGCGACCCGCGCCATCCTGAGGGTCTCCTCGACCTCGACGGGGGCTGTGAGGTCGAAGTCCTTCCCGAGCTCCGCCGACGCGACCAGGTTGCTCTCCATCCCCGGATGGATCGGCTCGGACTGCAGCGCCTTCTCCGGGTCCATGACGGGCTTCAGCGCATCATACTGGACGTCCACTTCGTCCGCCCTGTCTTCGGCCTCGTACCTGTCCGCCCCGAGGACGGCCGCCACCGGCTGCCCGACGTAGTTGACGCGGTCCGCCGACAGCGCCGGGAATGGGACCCTCGACCTCCCTCCGGCGTCCTCTCCGACCGACTCCATCGTGGCCTGCAGCTCGTTCCCCGTTATCCCTCCGCTCACCGAGAGCACTCGGGCCCTGGCGTAGGGGCTCCTGACGACGTGGAGGTGGAGCATCCCCTCAAGCTTCAGGTCGTCCACGTATCTCCCCCGGCCGCGGACGAACCGCTCTTCCGGGTCATCCTCGCCGAACCCTGCGCCCGCCATGCTAGACTGGAGGTACCGCGAAGGAGCCGGAGTAAAAATCTTCGGAAACCTCCCCTCGCTCAGCTTAATACTCCTCCCCGGGCCGGAGAGGGCAGGCATGGGTGACCCCGCGGACCTGGCGGGCCTGATCGACCGCTACAAGGCGGAAGGGTGGGTCAAGGAGGCAGGCGCCCACTCCATAGACCTGACCAGGGACGAGGTCGCCTTCGAGTACGACTCCAGGAGGGAGTTCAGGGCAGCGAGCACCATCAAGCTCGCCATAGCATGCGAGGTCCTCCGGCAGGCGGAGGCGGGGGCTTTCAAGATGGGCCAGCCGCTCAGGCGGGGGGACCTGGTGGGGGGGTCGGGGCTCCTCCGCCTCATGAAAGACGAAGTGAAGCCGACCCCCTCCTCCATGCTGAACCTCATGCTGGACGTGAGCGACAATTCAGCCACCAACTGGCTGATCGACCTCGTGGGGAAGCCGAACGTCAACAGGCTGATGGGACGCTATTCCCTCGACATACACCTCTCAGGGAGGCTGATGCGCCCGAAGAAGCGCCCGAACACAGCGACCCCCGAAGCCATGTCGCGGCTGATGGGGCTGGTCCACCGGAGGAAGATGGTCTCCCCCTGGGTTTCGTCCCGGCTCGTCCAGGTGCTGAGGTTCCAGCAGCACCTCGACATGATCCCTGGCGGGCTCCCAGGGGAGCGGGTCAGGTGCGTGAACAAGACGGGGGGGCTCGACGATCTCCGGGCCGACGTGGGGGTCGTCTGGGGGAGAGGGTACGCGTACACCGTGGCCATGTTCGTGGAAGGGTTCGAGGACGGCTACCGGGGCGGGTCGCTGGTCCGGGAGGCCAGCCACGCCCTGTGGGAGTCCCTCGGGGCCAAGCGCTAGGGGTCCCGCAAGGGTTGTCAGCAGTTATTCTGCGGGTTTCGAGAATTATCTCCAGTCCGGGCAGGGCGTAAATAGTGTCGCGCGTCGGGCGGCCCGTTCTAGGAGAGGAGCGATGGTCCATTGGCTGATGTAGAAGGGTCGAGGATAGGGTCGCGCAACGTCTCCCTGATAGTGGGGGCGTCCATGGGGGCCGCCGTCGCCGCCGCGGCGGCGCTCTACGTCTCCTACCGCCTGCTCCTCTGGCAGGTCTTCGAGCAGATGTACGCCGCGAAGTTCGGGCTCGACTGGTGGGGGACGGTCTTCTACGGCGGCTGGGCCTTCGTCGTCCCGGCGGTTTTCGCCTTCGCGGTCGTGTACCCGATCCCCCGGGGGAGCGACCTGTTCGCCTTCCTGAAGGCGGTGAACGGGAGGCGCATCGAGTTCAGCGGCCTGGAGCCAGAGAGGGGCTCGCCAGGCGGGAACGCCTCGCGGAACGCCTGGATGGCCTGGCAGGGGATCAAGTGGCTGATGGCGTACTACATCGCCTACCTTGCGCAGGGGTTCATCCTCTACCCGAACGTCACCGAGACCCTCGAGTTCGACTTCCACGGCATCGGGTCATGGGCCCAGGTCCCCAGGCTCCTCGCCCTCCCCCTCTTTCCGGCGTCGGGGAGCGGGCTGATCTCTCTTGTGCCGACGATGGAGACCCAGTACTACCTGGTTGTGGCCGCCGTGGGGTCAGTCCTGCTCGTCCTCGGGATCAGGTACTTCCTCCGGTTCCTCACCGACTTCCTCTACCGCAAGACGAACGCCTGGATAGTCGACCTCCTCGTGATGGGGCTCCTCATCACCGTCACCGCCTGGCTGGGGGCCCCCTACTGGCTGATGAACGCCTTCACGCCATACCTGTACGGCCTCCTCCTCTCTGCGATGTTCGGGCTCGTCTACGGCCTGCTCTACTTCCGGCTTTCCGGGAAGGGGCTCGTCCCCATAAACAGGAGGAGGCGCACCGTGACGCGGGTCGTGGCGGTGGCCGTCGTGATCGCCATCGGCTTCAACGCGGTCAACGTGGCCTTCATCGGGTTCAACTGGAACAACAGCTGGCCGACCTACGGGTGGACCCCGCAGGTCCAGAAGCAGATCAACGTGACGAGGTGGTCCGCGGGGCTCACCAACGTCACCACCAGCGACGTCTCCAGCGTACCGCACGGCAACGTCTCCCAGATACTGGGGCTGGTCAGGCAGTGGGACCAGAACGCCTCCCTCATCAGGAGCCAGGCGCAGATAGGGGTGAACTACCTCTCGATCCCCAACTCCGAGATAGTGTACCTCAACGGCCAGCAGTACTGGGTCCAGCCGACGACGATATCCTACCCTCCCGGGCACACCGACTGGATCAGCGAGCACCTGATCTACACGCATGCGGACAGGGTCATAGTCCTCAACGCCCACACCGGGGCGTACACGTCCCTGGACCAGGCCCTGGGGCTCCCGGCCAACGGGACGATCGACAACCCTCTCATCTACTACGGTGAGGGGGCGGGGTTCAACAACGACGTCTACGTCAACGTGACGGGGGAGCCGGCCCAGGTCGGCGGGGCCAACTACACCTGGCAGCCTGACTACGTCCTCTCCGGCGCCCAGCGGTCCCTCTGGTTCTTCATGGGCGGGCCGACGACCTGGGGGTTCGCGTTCACCCCTCCGCAGAACAGCATCGACACGCTCGTCAGCAGGGACGTCTTCTCGAGGGTGTCGCAGACCCTGATCCCCGGGCTGGTGGTCGACCCCCAGACGTACCTGGTGACAAACGGGTCCCAGCTCTACTACGCCATGATGGTCTACATCGACTACCCGCTGATGTCGGGGTTCGCGCAGTCGAACTTCCTCAGGAACTTCGCGGTGATCCTGGTCAACGTCAACGACGGGAGCATGCAGCCGTACATAGTCAACAACTGCTCCTCGTTCCTCTGCAGCTTCTTCAAGCAGTACTATCCGAGCTGGAACCAGGCCCCCCCGAGCTGGCTCGTCCCGCAGCTCCGCTACCCTGACCAGCTCCTGGGGACGCAGAGCGCTCCGGGGCAGCTCGACGCCGACTTCTACTACCACGTCGGCACCCAACAGGTCTGGAGGTCGGGGTCCGACTTCTACGAAAGGCCGACGGGGACGTACGTGTACTACGTCCTGGTCAACCAGGGGAACAAGGTCTACTACGTGGGGATACAGCTGGCCGAGTTCAGCAACTCCCCCGGCCGCAACCTAGGGGGGATCTACATCGTCTACGGCGGCTCGAGGCTCGGGGAGATGTACCTCTACGACGTCAACCCGTCCAACCTATCCACGGAGAAGCTCTTCGGCCCCTCTGCGGCGCTGGCCGCCGTCACCACCAACCCGCAGATCAAGGAGCAGATGACGCTGCTTAGCAACCCGACCCAGGGGAACGTGCTCCCGTACCTCATAGGAGGGCAGCTGTACTACTTCATCCCATACTACGTGGGGTCCGGGTCCTCGGCCAACGTGATAACCAAGCTCGCGTTCATGGCCGTCGTCGACGGCAGCAACGGGGTCTCGGCTTACGGGCAGTCGTCGGCCCAGGCCTTCGCCAGCCTCCTGAGCAGCGAGAACGTCACCGCGCCTGTCAGCACCGGGCTCGGGGCGAAGGACGTCGCCCACGCCTTCGCCTCGGACGGGTACAACGTCACCCTCCCCGCCTCGGTGAACGTGAACGTGGGATACCTCGAGGGGACCGTCTCCCTCTCCAACGCCACCTCCGCGTCCATCGACGCCACGGTAGCCGGGTTCCTTGCGGGGTACGCGTCCCCGCTCCACGCCAGCAGCGTGTACGAATGGGTCTCGGGGAGCGACACGTACTTCGGCGTAATCACCAGCGTCTCAGGCGTGGTCACTGCGTACTACATCGAAGTGATCCCATGAGCGGCCAAGTCGTAAATACCACGGAAGGGTGATGGGGAGCCTGTGACCGAGAAACGGGACGACTTCGCCTGGATCTTCGACCTTCTTGGCAAGAGGGAGGGACGCGCCGCCCCCCGGAGCGGAGAGGGGTACGAGACGGTCGACCAGATCTTCGAGAGGAGGACCAGGCAGAAGCGGACCTGGAAGGCCATCGCCAGGCTCATCATACAGCTCCTTCCGCTCATCATAATGGTCGTCCTGATGTACCTGGCCTGAGCCGCCTGGGCCCCCCCTAAGGCGTCTAGGTTCATTAACAGCCGCGAGAAGGTCGGACTCTGATGTCAGAGACCTCCCAGGGCCCTGTCGCGCCGCCTCAGCCGCAGAAGGGGGCGTTGGAGGAGCTCTTCGACCGCGGACGCGTGAGGGTGGCGCTCGCCGTCCTCGTCGTCGAGGTCGCGGTCTTCGCGGCGGGGCTCCTTATCCCCCTCTCGCCCTCGACGCAGCAGAGCCTCGCCCAGCAGGCGAACACCGAGTTCAGCCCCCTGAAGACCGCCGGGTTCGCCCAGACGGTGTACTTCATCTTCAGCCACAACCTGACTATAGCGTTGGGCGAGACGGTCCCCCTGTTGGGGGCGCTCTTCCTCCTCTTCTCGATATACAGCACCGGGCTCGTGGGCCAGGCGCTGATGGTCGCCCAGGGGCTCCCGGGCCCGTGGGCGATGTTCCTCTTCGCGTTCCCGGACACGATCGTCGAGCTTTCCGGGTACGCGATCGCGGCGGGGTCGGGGGTGATGCTCCTCGTCGCCTGGAGGAGGAAGAGGCTGCACCGGGAGGCGAGGGTCTTCGGCCTCGAACTGGCCTCCGTCGCCGGGGTGCTGCTGGTTGCCGCCACCATGGAGACGACGCTCACGTTCTATCCCCTCCTGGGGCTCACCCTATGGATCCCGACGGCCCTGGCCGTGGTCGCCATCGCGGCGCTGGCCAGGAGGCACGGCAGGAAGATGCGCGAAAGGCGCGAGGCGCTGCTCCCGCCCCCTGCCCCGCCGGCCTGGACCCCCTCTGAAGTCCCCGCGCCCCCGGCGTAGAAGGATGCCGACAGGGCCCTGGCACGGAGCCTACCTGCGCGCGTGGCTCAGGCGAGCATCCCCCAGAGCACCCTAGCCATGGAGAGGGACCTTTCGACCTGGAGGGAGTAGAGGTAGGAGGGGACGGTGCACCCGCACCGGGCGCAGTCCATCTCGTCCCCCATGACGCACTTCCCCTTGACCTCCCCCTTCGACGAGTAGGAGGGGAGCTTGTCCCTCAGGATGCAGTTCTCCCCCCAGGCCGCGCCGGTCCTGAAGTTCTGTATCTCGCCGTCGGGGTGGAGGACGAAGTCGCCGTACTTCGACCTCAGCCGCTTGAGCGCGTCGAAGACCTCGTCCCTCGACGGGAGGAGGGGGTCGTCCACGACCCCCAACATGGGCGTGTAGGAGGAGAACCTGATCCCCCTGACCGGGAGGGAGGAAAGGCTTCCGACCATCTCGTCGAGCCCCCGGATGTTGAGCCTGGTGACCGTGGTGTGGACGAAGTTCCGGTTCCTCGAGGACGCGATGTTCCGGGTCGTCCTGTCGAACATCCCCTTCCCCCTCGTCCTGTCGTGGTCGGCCCGGTTGCCGTCGATGGAGAAGAAGAATGTCATCCAGGGCCAGCGCGGGAGGGGGAGGGTCCCGTTCGTCACGATGCCGTTGAAGGGGAAGAAGCAGCGTAGCCGTTCGATGAGGCGGCTCCTCAGCATGGGCTCCCCGCCCACATACGTGGCCATCTTGACCGAAGGGTGCTCCCTGAGCAGGTGGTCGCGGACGAACGCCACCCACTGGTCGTCGGTCAGGTTGTCCTGCTCGAACGGCTTGGCGTAGTAGTAGCAGTGCGCGCAAGCGAGATTGCACCTGTTGGTGATGTCGAGGGAGGTGGAGCTCGGCCCGCGGCCGAGCATCGCCGGGACGGCCATGGCCACGCGGACGGGCTTGGGGAGGAGCACGGGGAGTCGCTGATGGGGAGCCGGCCTTTTGAACCTGCGCGCGGACCGCGGCCACGGTCTCCGGAGGCAAGCCGGAGCGGCCTCACCCGGTAGACGAAGAAACCGAACGCAGCCTCGGCGTAAGCCGCGCCGTAGGAGACGTTGGGGGGAGAAGGGCCCGCGGAGCGCTGCGCGACGACCGCGTAGGCGAACGCGCCTTTCCCGGCGACTCCCAGGATGACCGCCGCCGTCGGGAGCTCCCGGGCCCTCGCCACCCTCACTCTCATGAACAGGAGGATCCCGATAGGGCAGGGAACCGGCCAGCAGAAGGGCGCAGCCGAGGAAGCAGAAGGCGTCCGCCTGAGACGGGACGGGGACGAGGGCCCCCAGGGCCGCCTGGTAGGAGACCCGGACCGCCTCTCCTGCTCTACCCTGATCTGCGCTCTCCGGCTAACGCCCTCAGCGTCGCGACGCTGAACACCACCAGGAGCGCGTCGATGGGGAACAGCACGAAGTCGCTGAAATCGGGGCGCCCGCTCCCGCTCAGGATCGCAGCCGGTATGATTATGAGGAGTGCGGCTGAATAGACCGCAGACGCAGCCGCACCGGCCCTCTTCCTCTTCCATGTGAAGTAGATTATCGGGAGCCAGACGGCTGCGGCGACCACGAACCTCAGCACGAGGAACCCCGACGGTGGCTGCTCGCTGGGGATGTACTCCGAGATCGAGCCGGGCGAGAGCATCACGAAAGCGTACCAAGGAGCGAGGACGAACTGCACGAAGGCCACGAACGACTGGAAGAGGACGGTCGCGTGCCAAGTCCCGATCCCGCCGGCCGCGGTCGACGGCTCTGCGTTCAAGTCACTTCATCCTAGCCAGGTTGGCCTGGTCCTCCTCGTAGAGCGTCTCCATCACCTGGAGCACCGCCGGCTTCACCTGCTCGGGGCTGAGCGTCGGCGAGGTCCATTCCCCGACCGACGTGACGCCGGTCTCACCGCCCTGCGGGAGGTAGAAGCTGAACTCCTTCGAGCCTGCGAACAGCCCCTCCAGCCACTCGAACGAGAACCCAAGCGGAGGGTAGGCAGTCAGCTTCATCTCGTTCTTCACCCTCGTCCCGTCCTTGAGGGTGAGCGTGGCGCGTATGTAGGTGACCCCCTCGCCCGCGCGCTCGAAGACCGCGTCGGGGTCTGAAGGGTGCACGTGCTCGGGGCTGGAATGGAGCCTCCAGATCTTCTCCATGGGCGCCTTGAAGACGCCGCCCTCGTCGAGGACGAACGTGAACCGCGAGAGTTCCGGATGGGCATCGGTTCCGCCGCCGGGCTTCGACTGCGCTGTCATGGCGACAACGGCCTCCTCCATCGGGGCTCGGCGTATATCAGAAGGCGGGGAAGCCGGTTGGCCGTCCGGGAAACGGGACGGCAGGGGGTTTCCCGACCGACCCATCGCGAGCGGGCGCCCGGAACGCTTATACTGCGAAGCGCCTCCGATAGCCGCCGTCCTCCTTGGACGTTACAGACTTCCGGATACTGGCCGCCATGGGCCTCTCTCATCACTCCCCGAACGGCACCCTTCACCGCAGGCCCAGCGTGGCCAAGATGGCGAGGGACCTGGGGGTCGACCCCAAGACGGTGAGGGCGAGGGTCGGGAAGATGGAGCGCGTCGGGCTGATAAAGTACTACCAGGCGTTCCCCAACCTCTCGGCGCTGGGGCTCAGGTGTTCCGTCTACGTGTTCCAGTTCTCCGACCGCGACACGAAAAGGAAGGCAATGTCGAAGCTGAGGCTGCTCGACGAGGTCCAGATGGTGGACGAGTACGTCCACTCCCTGCGCGTCGTCCTGCTCTACGAGGGTCAGGACGACGTTGAGAAGAGGCTGGCCCTGATGAGCGAGCTGACCGGGGTCGTGCCCACCAAGCTCTTCGACGTGCCCATGCCCCCGCTGGGCATGAAGCTGTCCGCGACGGACATGAAGATACTACGGGCCCTGAGGTGGGACGCGCTGAAGCCTGCCAGGAAGGTCGGCGAAGAGGTGGGCTTGACCGCGAGGGCGGTGAACTACAGGCTGAACAGGATGGCCGATGCGCGGGCTTACTTCGCGGTGCCGGTGTGGGGGCTGGAAAGCGTCTCGGGGACGATAGTCTACGCGTTCTCGTTCTTCCTGCTGGAGGAGGACAGAGAGGGGACCATCAACAGGATCGCTCAGAGGTTCGCGCAGAGGAGCGTCTGCTGGTTCGCGGCCTCCGAGGGCGTCGTCTTCTTCATGCTGTTCTCGGACAGCGTGGGCGAGCCTGAGCGGATGTATGAAGCCGCGAGATCCATGGCCGGGGTCTCGAAAGTGCTCATGGACATGTTCGTCGACACCCACGACCTGCCGGGGCTGGTCGACAAGATGCTCAACAGACAGGCTCGGCGGCCGTCGTCTGAGATTCCGGGTCAGAAGCGGCGCTGACGGGCGCGGGGGCGGGAGAAGGCGCGCCTGGGTCCGCCCCGGTAGCGGCTTCCTTCTCGTAGATGTACACCTTCCCGCGGAGCAGCGAGGAGACGGCGGCAGCCGCAGAGAGGCCGAGCCCTATGTAGAACACGAGCCCGAGCGAAGTCATGAACGCGGGCGCCATCGCGTGGGGGAAGAAGGAGTTCCCGGTGATGTAGCTCATGGTCTGCTGGGGTATCGACGCCACAAGCTGCGCCGTCTGGGGGCTGTTCTGGAGCTGGGCGATGATGCTCCCGACGGGGTTGTAGCCGAGGAAGGCCGCGAAGAGGGCTCCCGTCGGGGGGACCTTGGCGAAGACCGCGCCCAGCTGCGGCACCCCGGCGCTCTCGAAGGCCGAGATGAAAGACGCGGGAAGGCTGCCGGCGAGCGCGCTGATGATTATCGAGAAGAACAGCGCCATGCTGGCGACGGAGCCCGTGTTCTGCAGCGTGGACCGCATCCCGGACGCCGCGCCCCGGTGCTCGGTGGGGACGGAGTTCATGATCGACGCCGTGTTGGGGGAGGCGAACATGCCGCTCCCTATCCCCATGATGAAGAGGATCGCGGCGAAGGGGAGGTACGAGAAGTCGTACGGGAGGGTCGCGAGCGCGTAGAAGGTGGCTCCGACTATGACCATGCCCAGCGTCGAAAAGCCGCGCGCCCCGTACCTGTCGGAGAGCCAGCCGCTTATCGGGCCCATCACGGCGAACCCGGCGAGCATCGGGGTCATGTAGATCCCCGCCCAGAACGGGGTGGACTGGTAGCTGTAGCCGTGGAGCGGGAGCCAGATCCCCTGGAGGAGGATGACGAGCATTATCATGACCCCTCCCCTGCCGACCGAGGCCAGGAAGCCTGCGAAGTTGGCAGCCGAGAACATCCTGTTCTTGAAAAGGCCGAGCCTGAACATCGGGTCCTCGACCCTGGCCTCGACGAAGGGGAAGGCGGCCAGGAGCGCGACCCCGACGCCGAGCGCGGCCACGACCCAAGGGTCTCCCCACCCCATGGTCGAGGCTCCGTATGGCATGAGGCCGTAGGTCGCCGCGATGAGCAGGACGGTCAGGCCTGCGCCCCAGGTGACGTTCCCCCAGACGTCCAGCTTCTGCCCCTTCTTTATCGTGGCTATCTCCTTCAGCTTCCAGTAGGACCAGGTGGCGCCGACGACCCCCACCGGGACGCTGACCAGGAAGACGTCCCTCCAGTCGAAGACCGAGAGCACGCCTCCCAGGATGAGCCCGCCCAGCGAGCCGACGAGGGCGGCGACCTGGTTGATCCCCAGCGCTTTCCCGCGCTCGCTGTATGGGAACGCGTCTGTGATTATGGCAGCGCTGTTCGCGAAGAGGAACGCGGCGCCGAGCCCCTGGATGATCCTGAATACGATGAGCTCCTGGGCGCCGAGGTCCCCGGCGCTGGGAGTGAGGTAGAGGAGGACGGACCCGGCGGTGAAGATGGCGAACCCCAGGTTGTAGAGCCTGACCCTGCCGTACATGTCCGAGATCCTCCCGAACATCACCAAGAGAGAGGCGGTCACCACCATGTACCCGAAGAGGATCCACAGGAGGTATTGGAAGGAGCCCGGCGCCAGAGGGTCTATGTTGATTCCCCTGAAGATGGCCGGGAGAGATATCAGGACTATGGTCGAGTTTATCGAGGCCATCAGCACCCCCAGGGTGGTGTTGGAGAGCGCGACCCACTTGTACTGGACCATCGGGCCGTCTCACCCTTCCGTCGGAGCCGGAAGCTGAGCGTTCAACGGGCGGCTAGCCACCCTGCAGGGTCCGTCTGAAGAAACTGAGCGTCAGGCCCCAGGCTTCCTTCGCGGCTCCCTCCCTGTAGGTGGTCTTGTTGGTGTCGTTGAAGAAGGCGTGCGGCGCGCCGGGAAAGACCCTCATCTCGAAGTCCTTCCTGTGCTGCACCATGGCGGCCACCAGCTTGTCGAGGGTGGAGTTGATCCTCATGTCGTCCCCTCCGTATAGCCCGAGGACAGGGGACTGGATCCTGGCTACGAGCTCTATCGGCGTCGGGTTCTCCCCGTAGAAGACCACGCACGCCGCCGTCTTTGTGTGGCACGCCGTGTTGATCGACATCCCTCCGCCGAAGCAGAAGCCCATGGTCCCGACCCGTCCGTCCCTGACGTAGTCCTGCGAGTTCAGGTGCTCCACCGCCTTCACGGCCTCCTCCGTCAAGGCGTCCTTGGGCATCCCGCCGAACAGCTTCCCCATCACCCGCTGGGCGACATCCCTGGTCGCGGCGGGCTGCTTCGCCAGCTCCTGCTGGACGAAGGCCATGTCCGCCCTCTTCTCGGGAGGGAGCGTCTGCATGAAACCCATGGCCGTCCCCACGTTCTGAGGCGTGATCAACGACGCCAGCTCGGGGTCCGAAGAGTAGAGGTCGGGGGCCAGCGCCACGTACCCTTCCCTCGCGAACCTGTCGGCGACGTCCTTGATGTGCCCCACGAGCCCCCATATCTCGTGGATCACTACGACCGCGGGCCTCGCCTCCTCGGTATCGGGCCTGGACAGGTAGGCCGTCACGGGCCCCCGCGCGCCCTTGAAGCTCGTCATTTCTGAGACCACGCCGGTTCCGCCTGGCAACTTGCCTCGACGGAGAACTCAAAGCATTAACTATATATGTTTTGACTAGTCCTCTCGTCGCGTGCCAGCGCAGGGGGGGTCGGGCCACAACGAGACCTATGGTGCGATCCTATCCGCCTACAGGGCGATGGCCCGCCGGATCGCTGAGATGCTCTCCGAGGAGGGGCTGACGCAGCCCCAGTTCCAGGCGCTGAGGGTGGTCGCGAAGAAGGGGACGGTCTGCATGCGGGAGATCAGCGACGAGATGCTCGTCACGCCTGCGAACATCACCGGGATAGTCGACAGGCTCGAGTCCAGGGGGCTCCTCATGAGGACGGGCCGCAAGGGGGACAGGAGGACCACGGACATCGAGCTCACGCCCAAGGGGAGGGCGCTGCAGGAGAGGGTGGCCGAGAGATATGGCGAGTTCGTGCAGAACGCGTTGCGCGTGTTCACCCCGGCCGAACAGAGGACCCTCCGCGAGCTCCTGGTGAAGCTCCAGGAAGCGATGGCGCAGTCGGGAGGGTGAGCGCGGGGGCAGAAAGAATGAGCCTGAAGACCCTCCTCATACGCCCCTCGAACCCGACAGGGAGCGCGTACCTCACCAAGTGGGGGTTCCTCCCCGCGCCGCTGGGCCTGCTCCAATTGGCTGGCTCCCTGTTGACCCTTGACGACTCCCAAGTGAGAGTCATAGACATGGAGGCCGACGAGGAGAAGACTGTCGACGGCGTCGTGAAGGAGGCTCTGGCCTTCGACCCCGACATCGTGGGCCTGACGATCCACGCCACGGCCGCCCACACGACTTCGACGGAGATCGCCAAGAAGGTGAAGGAGGAGAAGGGGGACGCCCTCCTTGTGGCGGGGGGGCACCACGCGACGTTCGTCCCCTACGACCTGCTCAGGAGCGGTTTCGACGTCGTGGTGCTCGGCGAGGGCGACCAGACCATCCTCGACGTCGCCGCTTCGCTGAGAGACGGAAGGGGGCTGGAGGAGGTCCCGGGGATCCTATTCAACAGAAGGGAGGACGGAAAATCCAGCGTGGTCCAGACGGTGCCCAGGGCCCTCATCCCGGACCTTGACGCCCTGCCGCTCCCCGCCCTTCACCTGGTCAAGAAGGAGCCCTATACAATCAAAGTGTTCGGGAAGGGGGCAGTCGCCTGCCTTGAAACTGCCAGGGGGTGCCCCTACGCCTGCGACTTCTGTTCTGTCACCCCGACGTGGGGACACAGATGGAGGAACAAGTCCAACAAGAGGATACTGATGGAGCTGGAGCTCGCGAAGAGGCTGGGCTACGACTGGATATTCTTCACAGATGACATATTCGTCGTCTACCCCAACGTCGACCGGAGGATGGCCCTCTTCGACGCCATGATAGAGAACGGGTACGACAGGCTCAAGTGGCTCGTCCAGATGAGGGCCGACGTAACATCGAAGAACCCGGCCCTGATAAAGCGGGGCGCGGAGGCGGGGATGCGCTTTGCCTTCCTGGGGGTGGAGTCAGGGAGCCAGGAGACGCTCAAGAGGATGCACAAGGGGCTCCTCACCCCGCAGTCGGTGAAGGCGGTCAGGATCCTCAGCGAGAACGGGGTCATCGTCCTGATCGGCATGATGCTCGGCGCTCCGTACGAGAGCTTCAGGGACATGCTCGCCACCTTGAGGTTCTCGCACCACCTCGCGGACGCGGGCGCCGACGGGGTGCAGTTCACGACCTACACCCCGCTCCCGGGGACGAGGATATTCGACGACGCCCTGAAGAACGACAGGCTCTTCACGCTCGACTGGAGCAGGTACGATGTCCTGACGCCTGTCATGAAGACCAGGGTCAACCCGGCAATCATACAGATGCTCCAATTCTATGGGAACTATTCTTTCTACGTCCTGAAGTGGCTGGAGGGGAAGCTTAGGCGCGGCGGAGGGCGTGAACCCAAGGAGTTCAAGCGGGACCTGATGTCCAACGGCCAGAAGTTCGTCTTTGAAATGATCCCGGCCTATCTGAAGGACGCGGCGGATTTCCCTTCGCAGGTTGGGAGGACGCACAGACTTTACTCGTCCTTGAAGGACATGGCGGATGTCTCCAAGGAGAGAGTCATGGAGCTCAGGGGGTTCTCAAGCAAGGTCATCTACCAGGAGACAGGGGGGAAGAACCCGTACTTCCTCATCAAGGAAGCGGAGTGAAAGGGAGAGGGTCTGAGGACCATGCCGAACCCCAGGTACCTGCTCGTCTCCGACACGACGCTCACCCACGACTACAGGAACTTCCCGTTGCTTGACTTTCTGCCGAGCGCGCCATTCCAGGCAGTGCCCAGGCCCTTCTACTCCTTCCTGAAGGGAAAAGTCCCTTCCCCCCTTGCTGACGGCCAAGCGTCGATAGCGCCTTACTCCGTCAGAAAGATGGAGTCGGCGCTCCTGAAGGAGCTCAAGGAAGAGGAGGTGGCGGTCCCGCACGAGGACTACATCGAGAGGTTCGTCACTCCTGAGACCGAAGTGATAGGCGTAAGCACGATGGACCCGCTGGGGCTCGGTCCCCTGACCATGTCATACGCGGTGCTCTTCGGCCGCCCGGACTTTACGCCGTGGGTCAGGAGAGAGTTCGAGGAGCTCATGGCCAGGATAAGCAGGGCGAAGGCCAGGGTCAACTCAAAGGCGAAGGTGCTCGTAGGAGGGCCGGGCGTATGGGAGTTCACGGTGATGCCCGAGGAGCTCGACAGGCTCGGCATAGACTGCGCGTTCCAAGGGGAGGCAGACGACATCGCGTGCGAGCTGTTCGACAGTGCGCGAGAGGGATTCACCAGCGGCGCCCGGGAGGAGAGTCCTTTCTTCGCGGGGTTCCAGACCTTCGACCCCGGGTTCCACAAGTCCTGGGTAGGGCATGGAAGGTTCCTGACACGGGCAAAGTTCTCGAATCAGTCTCCCACCCTGGACGAGATTCCCGAGATACGCAGGCCCGCTGCGAAGGCCATCACTGAGGTGATGCGGGGGTGCGGCATCGGATGCGACTTCTGCGAGGTGACGCTCAGGCCGCTACGATACTATCCCTACGACAAGGTCCAGAGGGAGATCGAGGTGAACGCCAAGCAGGGGGGGTTCCCCAACGCGTGGCTACACACAGACGAGGTATTCGCCTACGAGCACGGGAGGAACTACGAACCCAACTTCGAAGCGCTCACCGGCCTGTTCAGCGCCGTGATGTCGGTCAGGGGGATAGAGAAGACGAATCCGACTCATGGGAGGATATCCATCCCTGCAGCGCATCCGGAGTTGCTCAGGAGCCTCTCCCGGATTGCGAGGGCCGGCCCGTCCAACTGGATAGGGGTTCAGGTCGGCATAGAGACCGGGAGCGAGAGGCTCGCGAAGCTGCACATGCCGAACAAGACCCTCCCCCTGAAGGTGGGAGCAGACGGCTCCTGGCCGGAGATAGTGTGGAGGGGCACGTACACCTTGAACAAGTACTACTGGCGACCGGCGTTTACTGTTCAAGTGGGACAGTCCGGAGAGACAGACGAGGACAACTGGGACACGGTCGCCCTGGTCAACATGATGAGCAATTCGTCGCTGGACGGAGGAAGGCCGTTCGAGTTCACCGTGACCCCGATGCAGAACGTCCCTCTGGGCATGATTAAGGGGAGGCGCTTCTCTATAGGCATGCTCAAAGAGTCGCAGCTGGCGGTCTACTACGCCTGTTACAGGCACCTCGCCAAGATGGCGCTGAGGGATGCAGCGAAAGACAGCGAGGGAGGCGCTCTCGGGAGACTAGCGACCACTGCGCTGCTGAGCCTCGGCGGGGAGACGCTGCTGCACGCCATTTCGACGGTGTGCAGGAGAAAGGGGCTCGACCTCGAGAGGGCGTCCAGGCACGGCGCCGGGGAGAGGGTCAGGAGTCAGATCTCCCTTGAGGCGCCCGCTTCGTAGAGTCAGAGCGTGAAAGACCGTTTGGAGTACAAGTGGAAGGCGTTCTCGGTTACTTCCCTCGGTTCGATGATGTCGGCGGTTGACAGCACGATCGTGATCCTGGCCCTGCTTCCGATAGCAGCGGACCTGCATTCAGACTTCGTCACCGTCGTATGGGTCGTGGTCGCCTATCTGCTCGTCAACACGGCGCTTGTGCTGAGCCTCGGCCGGATAGCCGACGTCTATGGCAGAAAGAGGATGTACAACGTCGGATTCGTAGTCTTCACCGTCGGATCTGTCTTGTCCGGGCTCGCGCCGAGCGGTCCGGCGCTGATTGGGTTCAGGGCCCTGCAGGGGATGGGTGCGGCGCTGCTCACCGCGAACTCCTTCGCGATACTCTCCGAGGCATTCCCGCAGGAAGAGAGGGGGAAGGCCTTCGGCGCGACGGCGATACTCTGGGGAGCCGGTTCCACGCTCGGAATCGTGCTCGGCGGCGTAATCATAGCCTACACGACTTGGAGGCTGATATTCCTCATCAACCTGCCCATAGGAGCATTCGGGACGGCTTGGGCATACAGGGCCCTGAGGGAGCCGAAGAGCCTCGCGTCAAAGGAGTCCTTTGACATCCCAGCCGCCCTGCTGTTCACAGCGGGTCTGTTCTCCCTCCTCTTCGGGGTCACGTGGGGCCTGCTATACTCTTGGAGCGACCCCGTGACGTACGCAACGGTGGCCGCCTCTCCGCTCTTCTTCGCCCTGTTCGTACTGTGGGAGTCGAGGTACAGCAAGTCCCCGATAGTTGACTTTTCCATCTTCCGCAACAGGGTCTTCTCGTTCTCTGTCATCACCGCGCTGCTCCAGTCGCTGGCCCTGTTCAGCGTGAACTTCCTGCTGATATTCTACCTGGAGGGGATCGGCGGATTTTCGGTCCTGACCGCGTCCTACCTGATACTGCCGATGGCGGCCGTCACGGCTTTCGTCGGCCCTTTCGCGGGGTCCCTCTCAGACAAGATTGGAGCGAGGATAGTAGCATCCGCCGGCCTCGCGCTTCAACTGCTTGTCCTGATACTCCTCAGTCGGCTCAGCGTCTCCACCCCCTTGCTTTACATAGCGATGGCGGAGGCGGTCTACGGCTTCGGAGGAGGGCTCTTCTGGCCGGCCAACACGAGCACGATCATGTCGTCGTCCCCAGTGGGAAGGTACGGCGTCGGCTCCGGCCTGATGAACACGTTCAGGAACACCGGGATGGTGCTGAGTTTCGCGCTCTCTCTCGTGGCGGCCACCAGCGTCATCCCGAGCCAAGTCGTCTACCAGCTCTTCATCGGCAGCCTGGGACACAAGCTCTCTCCTGACTTGGCTGCAGGATACCTCTCCGGCCAGAGCTTCGCCTTCGAAGTCTCCGCTCTCCTGCTCGTGGCCGCCACCGTATTCTCAGCGGTGAGGGGAAAGGTCGGAGCCGCGAGGTACTGAGTTCGACCGGTCGCGTCTCTCGTGCCGCGCCTACCGGCCCGCCTGAACGTCTCCTTCCGCCGAGGCCAGCCCGAGCTCCCGGGAGAGGATGCCACAGGCGCATGCGTACGCAAGCCCGACCTTCGATCTCCACCCATGAAGCTGGCCACGGAGCCCGCCAACGCTTCCTCCTCGTCCTTCGCGTCGCAGTCCGCCAAGACCTCGAACCGCTTCACGCCTTCGCCCCCTCTCTTGGGGCGCCGGGCCGCAGGAACCATTTCCACGCCGGGACCACTTCCACCTCTCTCCCCCCCTCGCGGAAGACCTTCTCCTCCTTCGAGGTGACGACCGTGAGCCTTTCCGCCCCCAGCTCGCCCGCCGCCTCCTTCAGCGCCCCCACCTCCCTGTCGTAGGTGGCCGGGTCGGCGACACTCCATGCGGCCTGCACCAGCTCCGGCCTCCGCCCACCGACGACGAAGTCCACCTCCTTCCCCGTGGTCTGGCTCCGCCAGTACGACAACGCCCCCCCTCTCCGGACGAGGTCGACGAACACCTGGTTCTCGAGCTTCTTGGACGAGTCCCCCCCGACGAGGGCGAGGAAGCCGGAGTCGAGGGCGTAGACCTTGGGGCTCACCCTCCTTTCCTTCGGCTTCTTCGAAAAGGGATACGCCCTTTTTATCATGAAGACGTCTTCGGCGCCGTCCAGGTAGCTCAGCGCGGTCTGCCTTCCGAGCTTCAGCCCTTCGGCGCCGAGCCAGCGGGATATGGAGCGGGCCGAAAGCGGGCGGCAGGCCGAGCCCAGCACCGCCGAGACGAAGGCCCGTAGCAGCGGGAGGCTCCTCACTTTCAGCCTCTCGATCATGTCCCTCTGAACGACCGTGTCGAAGAGCTCCTGGAGTATCCTGTGCTTGAGCTGGGCCCCCTCGGCGAGGACCACGGCCGGGTACCCCCCGAATTCGACATACTCGTCGGCGAACGAGGCGAGCGCGCCCGCCTTCTCCGGGGACGTGAGCCCCTCAGCTTCGGCCCCCTTCGCCCTCAGGAGCTCGGCGAAGGAGAAAGGGAGGACAAGGGTGTTGAGGGCCCTCCCCCTGAGGACTGAAGGGAGCCTGTCCGTCGACAGCTCGGAGGTCGAGCCGGTGACCATCACCCCGTACTTCCCGGAGTCGTGCAGGGTCCTCACCCACCGCGCCCAGCTGGGGAACCTCTGGACCTCGTCGATGAAGAGGCGCAGATCCTTCGTCGGGTCAGGCCTGTAGAGCCTGAACACCGCCTCCTCGATCTTCGGCAAGTCGTCAGCCGTCATGCCTTCGAAGGCGACGTCCTCCCCGTTCACGAAGACCTTGTTGCTCGCCGGGAGGGGAAGGCCGTCCATGAGCTGGAGCATGAAGGTCGTCTTGCCCGCCCGCCGCGGCCCGATGATCGCGGACATGAAGCTCCCGTCCTCCACGGCCGCGTCTCTCTTGACGGCCCCCCGAGGAGCCGTCGCTCCCCGATATCGTCCGACCGCCAGGTCGATGTCCAACGGCGTCGGCGTCTGACGGGCAAGGATATAATTGTTGCCCAACGGCGTTGGACAGATATGGCGCAAGGAGCCCATGCGCCCTGGCCTCTAACGCCAGGGTCGAAGCGCCGCCTGAGCGGGTCCCCGGGCGGCGCGCTGCCTCAAACCCCCGGGAGAAAGAGCCGGGAGGGAAAGAGGCCCTACACTAATCGTGTTTAGTACCAATCGTGATTAGTAAAATCGCCAACAGGAAGGAGGAGCTCTCGCTTCTGGAAGGTGAGCTATCCGCTTCTCCTTCGGCTGGTCAGAGCAGCCCGAGGACCCGCTGCATGGCGCCGGGGAGGAAATCGCGAGGTACCGCCGGCCCAAGCAGAGGGGAAAGGCGCAACCGCCAGTCACCACTCCGTCTGCACGACGTCTTCGATCGATGCGTCCGTGGTTATCACGCGAGAGCCCGATTCCCTGGCCAGAGCGGCTATCAAGGAGTCGAAATAGTCCATCCCCATCTTCTGCAGCTCCACCGCCGACCGAACGGAAGAGACCGAGTTGGAGACGACTTTGGTCCCCGGGACCGCGCTCTCTAGTGCAGCCCAGGACGTCTCCCTTTCGAGGTCGTTGTACCCCCTGACCTTCATCACCAGGTCCGCTTCAACGAGGGAGGTGACAGGGACCAGCACCTCGTCATCTGAGGTGAGCCTCTCCATGTGATGGACTGACCGTTTATGCGCCCTGTCCCTGGGATTGAGATACCCAATCAGGGCCACGGTGTCAACGAGCTTCATTCGGGTTTCCTGAGCGACCTCACGAAGTACCCCGTGGCTTCGTGGTCCTCCTCCCTCCAACCTTCGAGCTTCTCGGCCCCAATC
Organism: Nitrososphaerota archaeon; assembly: GCA_029785825.1. NCBI lineage: Archaea > Thermoproteati > Nitrososphaerota > Nitrososphaerota archaeon. Next base: position 905,453 of record JAFLYY010000001.1, read on the forward strand.
TTCCTTGCCTTCGCGTTCAGGACCTCGGGGTCAAACAACTCCACCCTCCCCGCTCCGCTCACCCTCGCCAGGAGCTCCGCCCGCGGTTCTATGCCTGCCGCTTCCCGAACCCTCTTGGGAAGCACAAGCCTCCCCTTTTCGTCCACGGATACGGTCTCGCCCATGATTGCCGGACACGTGTCCCACTATATAAAAAGTGGGAAAAAGTGGGCTGATTTCCCAGTTCCAGGGTTCTGGGACCACTCAGAGGTTGATTGTGGAATGGCCCGCTCAGGAAGCAGGCGGCGCTCGTGAGCTGCATCGCAGTCCGTCCAGACCTCGAACCGCTTCATGCCCTCGCGCCCTCTCTTGGAGCGCCGGGGCGCAGGAACCGCTTCCGCGCCGGGACCGCTTCCACCCCTTTCCCCCTACGCGGAAGACATCCCCCTCCCTCGAGGTGACGACGGTGAGCTTGTCCGCACCCAGTTCCTCCGCCACCTCCTTCGGCGCCCCCGTCTCCCTGCCGCAGGTGGCAGGGTCGGAGACGCTCCGCGCGACCTGCACCAGCTCGGGCCCCCGCCAGTCAGAGCAGCCGGAGGACCCACTGCAGTCCCCTCGGGAGGAGATGCGAGAGGAACGACCTGTCCTCGTCGCTGATGAGCTTCAGTGCCTTGGCGCAGGCGGCGAAGAGGACGAGGCCGAGGGCGGCGTAGGGGACGATGGTGATCACCCTGGACGAGACCAGCTCCGAGGGGAGGTACACCGCGAGGGCGGGGACAGCCGAGGCGACCAGGGCCTTGCCGAGGAAGCGGTAGTCGAAGGGGCGGGGGAGGTAGCGCCGGATGTAGTAGAGCGAAAGGGCGCACCCGCCCGCGAACATCCCCACGCGGCTGTAGGCGGCCCCCGCGAGGCCGATGCTGGGGACCAGGGCGGCAGAGAGGACCACCTCCCCTATCGCCGTGACGGCGCCGATGACGAGGACCCGGCGGGTCAGCCCGACCCCCTGGAGGACGTAGATGGCGACCGTCTCGACCGACTGGAACCCGTAGAAGAGCGTGATGAGCTGCAGGTATGGGACCCCGCCTGCGTAGGCACCGCCCCCAGAGAAGAGGTCGAAGAGCTGGGGCGCCATGGCGGCCGCGAAGAAGGAGGCAGGGAGGACCGTGAGGAAGGTGAACCGGAGGGCGAGGCCGGTCCCTCTGGAGACCTCGGCCGAGGTCTCGGCGCTGAAAGACGTCTCCGCGAAGAGGGCCGTGGCGAGGGGGGTGACGAAGAGGGCGGAGACCACGCCGGAGATGACCACGGCCGCGTTGTACACCCCAAGGGAGGTGGGGCTCAGGTACCCCCCGACGACGACGATGTCGGCGTTGCTCGCCACCGCGGCGACGATCCCCGCCACGGCGAGGGGGGCGGCGTACCTGAGGACGGGCGAATAGTACGGCCGAGCGACCCCCGACGCAAGGAGCTTCCTGTACCTGAGGAAGGCCACGGAGCCGATTATCGCGTAGTAGAGGGCCCACGAAGCGATGGCGACCGCCAGGCTGCGGAAGGCGACGAGCCCCACGACGGCGACCCCGACCCCGGCGAACCTGGCGATCACGGTCAGCCTGGCCATGAGCGAGTACCTCCGCAGCGCCTGGAGGACCCCCAGGAGGACCGACGAGACGGAGGCCGAGAAGAGCCAGAGGGCGCCGAGGTCGAAGAGCCACGCGGACGAGGGCCCCTTCAGAAAGTAGTCGGAGAGGGAGGGGGCGAGCAGGGCGAGGCCGGCGGAGGTTGCGGCGGTGAAGAGGAGGGTCAGCAGGACGGACGCCTTGGCCGCCCCCCACCCCTCGCTCCCCTCGGCCGACGACCTGGGGGCGAGGAACTTCACGAGGGACGCCGCCAGGCCGAACCCTCCGACCACCGAGGCGAGCCCGACCGACACCGAGACCGCCGAGTAGGCCCCGTATTCGTGGGATGGGAGGAACCTGAGGAGGGAGGCGAGGAGGACGAAGCCGAAGAGGGAGGTGAGCACCCCCTGGGCCGCGAGGGAGCCGATCCCCCTGACTATGTTCTTGGTCCTGTCTCCGCCGTCAGTTCTCTCGGGTTGAGCCATGTCGCCCGGCTGGTTTCAGGAGCATCTGCAACCGGCCGCGATATAAGCTGCGGGACGCTCGCGGGGCCCCCTGCGGCGCCAGGCGCACGTCGCTTTGGGAGGGGGCGCCACCCAGGGCCAGAGGGACCCGTCGACGGTCCCGACCGCCTGCCCTGCCTCCGCGCGCATCGACCCCTCCAGGGTCAGCCGGCGACAGAAAACTCGCAGGCAGGGTCGCCGCGGGATATGCACTTCACCTCAGACACCCTCATGTCGTCCGTGTCGAACACGGTCGAGAAGAGCCCGGACAGGTGCCCTCTGACGAAGTTGCACCCCGACTTCACCTCGTCTGGCTTGACGAGCCCCTCGAAGTTGTCCCAGACCTTCACGGACGCCTTCTTCTCCTTCCTGTCGAAGGCCATGACCTCGATCCTCCCCCACCCCGCGGCGGAATAGATGTAGGAGATCTCCTGGAGGTCCTCGGCGCTGTCGACCCTGTAGTTGGAGAGGAGTTCGGTCCACGACGGCCTGCCGTGGTTGTAACCCATCTGATAGAGGACGACGTCCGCCCCCGACGAGAGGATGGACCTTATCCCCTGCTCCATCACGGTGAAGAAGTGCGTCCGGAAGAGTATCGCCCTGTCCCCCGAGCTCCACCTCAGGGGGAAACTGAGAGACTCCACCAGCATCCCTTTGTGCGCCTCCTTCACCTCGACCTCCTTCGCGAAGGGGGACTTGCCCAGGACATCCGCCAGCTCCTTCGCGGAGTGGCGCCCATCGTTCGCGAGAACATAGAAGCTGCACCGGCCGTACCTCCCTTCCCCGGCCGAGCTGATGAACCCGGACTGGATGCTCAGCTTCGCCTTCTCCAGCCTCGACGCAACATCGGCGATAGACCCGACCCTGTTCTCGAGCATGAGGGCCACCAGGAACAGCTTCTTCCCATTCTCTCCATGGTAGACCAGGACGTCCTTCCCTTTGGACACGCTGACCGGCTAACGCATCTTCGGGTATAAATATCTAGTCATGGGAATTCGAACCCCGGGAGCCCCGCGAAAGCGCGAGCCTGCCACAGAGCCGCATCGGGGCTACTTTCCGGTGGCAGGGTTGGCCGCAGCTGCACGCAGCCCAGGAACAAGAGCCCTGATGCCAGCGCGCCCCGATACCGTCGGCCTTGGGGCCGGACTGAGGGACCGTTCCCAGGTCTACGCTCTCGCTCCCCTGATGCGCCCCGTCAAGACCTCAGGAGGCAGACCGCCCTGCGTCGGGTCAGAGAGAGACCGCCGAACCCGTCAGGCCCGCCCCGGGTCCGCCTCGCCTGACCTTTCCGAGACCCCCCTCGCACCGTCCCCGGCCCGGCCCCGTCGCCACTTGGCGAGGTCGGACGCCCGGACGCCGAGCCTCGAGGCGTTCTTTACGATGTAGCCGTCGCTCGTGAGGAGGACCAGGTCCAGGCTCTTCGCGGTGGCGACGTGGAAGGAGTCGAAGTAGCTCAGCCTCCCCCTCCCTCCGAACTCCATGTACAGGGCGACCGCCTCGGCGGCGGCCTGGGCGCTCATCGGGACCGAGACGTGGGGGATGGACATCATGTCGCTCAGAAACTCCCGTATCCCCTCGAGGGGAAACTCGTCTGACCTCAAGGCGAGTATCGCGTCGTCGTACACTTCGGACGACGTCCTGAGGGAGAGCGTCCCTGCCTCGGCGTCCTTGACGACATCTTCCGCCTGCCTTTCCAGCGCGCCTCCTCGCAGGTAATAGAAGAAGAGGTCCGTGTCTACGAGAAGCGCCCTCGGGGCGCTACCTCTTCCAGACAAGGGCCTCGCTCTTCTCCTCCAGCGCCTCCCAGTCCGACTTGATCAGGTGCCTGTACTTGCCTCTGAGCTCCGCCAGGGTGGCCAGAGGCTCCAGCTCCACGACGTCCCCTCGCGTGCTGACCTTGAAGCGCCTACCCCTTATCTTGCGCCTTATCTCCGCGGGGATCAGCACCCTTCCCTTGTCGTCGAACTCCACTATCGCGCTCATGTCCCACTCTCCCACTAGTGGGAGATATTTAAGCTACGGGCATCTGGAAGCATCTCCTGTGGTCGGGCTCCGGTGCAGGTGAGCCGACAGCGCTCTAGAAAGCGGCGTGACAATGGGACGCAGGAGGTCCTGTCCAGGGCAAGACGGGCAGGCCCGGACGCCGACAGGGACAGCCGGCAAGGTCGTCATGGCGATGTCCGCCTGTACCGGAGCACTCCGCCCCCTCTGGGGCCGGTGCCTGGATGGCGTCCAGGGACTGCCGGCTCAGGCTTTCCCGATTGCCGCGTCCCTGCCGGGGGCTCTTCCACTCTCGCATCGGGCATGCCTCCCCTCCTTGGCCGAGCTGACGGACCCTGACCGGATGCTCCGCGCCCTTGGACACGAAAGACGATGTCTGATAGATCGGAACGGCTCTCGCCCCGGTCGCGGGGTCGGGGACTCCTGACCGGCGTGGAGGGCGGTCGTGTTCGGTCCCGGCTTTGGCATGGAGAAGACCCGTCATCCACACCACGCAATGTGCGCTGACACGACCGTCCCTACGAGCGCCGACGGCGGGGGCCGACCCGCGGCATCTGCGGCATTTCCATGTCAGTCGTCAAGGGTGTGGAGCAGCAAAAGGGGGAAGTGGTCGACCCTGAAGATCGACCAACAACAGCTCGGCGGCCTAGGCCGCTAGTCAGCGGACGTTCAACTGGACTCGGAGGCTGGCGCCGCTGAACCCTCTACGACCTGCCCAGACGCGAATCGTTCGGAGACCTGTGTCACCTTTATCCTGACATTCTGGCCGACCTTCGTGCCAGGGACAAAGACGATGAACCCCTCGACCTTGGCGATGCCCTCTCCTCGCCTGCTGGTGTCGGAGATGCTTACGTTGTACTCCTTCCCGACCTCGACCGGCTTCTTGAAGGACCCAGAACCTCTTCCGAACCCTCCCCTATTGCCGTATCCTCCTCGTTGACCGAAACTCAATAGAAATCACCTGTCCCACCGTTATTCCGCCCGATAGGCCGGCGTCCGTTGGCGCCCTATTAAAAGGGGCGAAACGGCCACATCACTGGGCCGGGCTGCCTTCGGTCATTCCCTGCCCTTCAGAGCCAACAGCTCGGCCGTGATCAGCCGCCTGACGTCCTCGCCCCCGCGACCGTCTCGTCTCCCGCGTCCGATGTCAGGGTTCACGCGGGCTCGAAGCTTAAGGAACCCGAGGGACTCTGGCGGTTCTGCAAGCGCGACGGACCGTCGGCCCATGCGCCGGTCTATGCTCAGCGCTCGGCGGGAAGGCGGAAGCTCGTACTCTCAGCGGCCTAGATGAAGAGGGTGAGAGCGTTGGGATCTCTGGCGAGTTCGAGGAAGCCGGACGCACCGATCACGTCGTCGCACACGTCCACGAGTGCGTTCTTTTCCATCCCGTAGAGGTTCATGGTCGGCGAGCATGCGTGGATGTGCACCCCGGCTTCACTGGCTCCCTTCAGCATGTCGTAGAGGCTCGGCATCCCCCCCTTCGCCAGGAGCCCTTTCAGCTCCTCGGCGGAGAGGCCCAGGTCGACCGACGGCTTGATGCTCTCCGCGGCTCCTTTGGTCAGGAGCTTCATTCCGCCGAAGGTGAAGTAGATGTCGACGGGCATGTCTTGCGCGGCGGCCGTCGTGGCCAAGATGAGTGCCGGGTAGAGGCTGTCGGCTGTCCCCTTGCTCACCACCATCACGAGTTTCTGTTTTCCTCGCAGTGACTTTTCAGTCTGCGTCCCACTAGTCTGTGACAATGGGCAGCGGCACGTATTCGGATATCTGCATATTTAAAGTGCGCCAGGCCTCAGACCAGACGCCGAGCGCCGTCGGTTTCGATCCGAGCCTGGAGCAGGGAGATGCGCCGCGGGACCTGTGCTGTCGGTCTCCTCGAATCAGCCTCGCGTGCCACGGAGGAAATGGTCGACCATCGCCCCGACGAAGTCGTAGGTGACAGGGTGCAGGTGCATGTAGTGCGCGTACGCGTTCCCGACGCATATCCCGTCCCGCCCCCCCACGATCCCGGTCCCCTTCTCGTAGGACAGCGCGAGCTCGTATTCCTTCCCCAGGGTGATCCGCGAGTAGTGGAACTCGTGCCCCCGGAGCGTGGTCCCCGCCGCGGCTATGGGGGTGTCTTTCAGTACTTTCGCGACCGCGTACCCGTGGGCCATGGGGCGCCCTGTGACCGTCGTGACCCCCTGGATCGCGCCGACCATGTCATACTCCTGGTTGTCGTAGGCCAGCGACTCGGTCAGGTACATCAGGCCCCCGCACTCGGCGTAGACGTGCCCTCCGGCCTCGACGAATCTCTTGACGTCGGACCTGAGCGCCTTGTTGGCCTCCAGCTCGCGGGCATATATCTCTGGGAAGCCGCCGCCGATGAAGAGCAGGTCCACATCCGGCAGGCTCTGGTCATTCTCCGGGTCCACGAAGGCCACGGAGCCCAGGGCGCCGAGCCTCTCGATGGTTTCTGGATAGTAGAATGTGAAGGACTTCCCCGTGAGCACCCCTGCCTTCACCGGCGTCGCTGTCCTGGGCGGTTCCCCCAACGAAGGGACCTGCAGCGCCCCTGACGCCTCCTTGGCGATGCCTGTCAGCTTGTCCACGTCCAGGGCTGAGACGACTTCCGGCCTTAGCACCCCGGTCAGCCGCGTCCCGTTGAATTCAGCCGCGTGAGTCAGGCCCAGATGCCTGTACGCCATGGCTTCCCGTATCCTGTCGTCCCTGAGTATGTGCCCGACCACGGTCAGACCCTCGGCCTCGACGGCCCGCGTGAGCTTCTCCACCTGCCGTTCGACCAAGTTCGTCAGGATCGCGCCTGCGACGTTCACCCCCGGGTCGAAGAGCTTGAGCCCTCTCACCAAGGCCCCCGCGGTCCGGTTGATCCGTTCCCCGTCGACTACGAGGACGACGGGCGCGCCGAGAAGCTTTGCGACCTGGGCGGTGCTCCCCAGTTCCGACGAGCCGTCCACGCTGTCGTAGAGCCCGTGGTCGCCCTCGATGAGGGCGATGTCGCTGCCAAGCGAGCATTTGCAGAACCTGCTGACCACGTCGTCTCCCATGAGAAAGTAGTCCAGGTTTCTGCTGGGAGACCCGGACACCGACCGATGGTAGCTCGGGTCGGTGAAGTCCGGCCCGACCTTGAAGACAGAGACCTTGAGCCCCTTCTTTGAGAGCGCGTAGATGAGGGCCATGACCGCGAGCGTCTTGCCCGACTTGCCCTTCCACGAGGAGATCACGACCCGTGGAGGCGCTACGTCTGCTTCCATGTAGTCACCAGCTTCCCCTCGAAGTCTGGGCCCTCCGCCTGATAAAGTGAGCCTGGGACAGGAAGGCGTCCGCAGGAGTTCCGGATGCGACGGGGCCGTCCGCAACCCCCAGTCACGACCTCGCGTCCGGACCGTCGGCGCCTGTCGTCCAGTAGGGAGCAGTCTTATCTAACCGGCGTAGCGCGGCAGGAGAAGACGTGGCTTCGACAGGGGAGGAGAAGAAGGCGAGAAGGGTGGCCTTTCTGGCCACGATGGCACCGGCAGACACGCCGCGGCTGGAGACGATGCTCGGTTATGCGACGGCCGCCGCTGCGATGGAATACGAGACGCTGATATTCTTCGCATTGGATTCTGCCCTGGTCGCGAAGAAGCAGATCTTTGAGAAGATGGACCAGAAGGTGAAGGACAGGATAAGGGAGTCCGTCAGCCTCGGCATAAAGCTCGACGTCTGTTCCGCCTCGGCCAATACGTTCGGGATAAAGAGCGAGGACCTGATAGAGGGGGTCCAGATCTCGGGGATCGCGTCGTTCTATTCGTATGCCCAAGACGCGGACATCGTGCTCAGCTGGAGCTGAAGCTCGGCAGCAGGCAGGCTCCGTCCATCAACAGCTGGAACGGCTGACGCCGGTTCGGGGAGCAGACATCGGTCCCGTCATCCTGAAATCTCGGCCTTCCTGCCCCTTCCGGATTGAGCTCGCCGGCTCCGGACGAGTGAATCGAGAATGCTGCTGGACCTGACCGTCGGCGGGAGCAACGTGGTCGTGGTCGGCGGGCAGAGCCTGTCAGAGCTGAGGGTCAGGTCGCTCGTCGCACAGGGGATAAGGGTCCACGTCGTCGCCCCCCGATTTGCGCCGGAGCTCAGGTCGTTTGACCCGCTGCTGGTCCGGTTGGTCAGAGCGGGACCGTCGGACTATCTCAGAGCCATCAGGCGGCTCAGGCCCCTGATAGTCATGTCGACTCTGCGCAGCCATAGAGTCAACCTGCGGATCGTCAGGCTCGCCCATTCCATCGGGTCCCTGGTGAACGTCGTCGACACTCCTGCGCTGTGCGACTTCACGATGCCTGCGGTGGGGAACGTCGGCGCGATAAGAGTAGCAGTGGCGACGGGAGGGCTGAGTCCCGCGATGGCGCGGCTCGTGAGGGACCGCATCCTGAGGGCCGTAAGGCCGGAAGACGCCCTCCAGGTCGAGCTGCAGGGACGAGTCAGAAAGGCGATGCTCGAGCGGGTCCCGAGCGCGGCGGAGCGGAGGGAGCTCGTGTACAGGATCGTCAGCGACAAGGGGATATCCCGCCTCCTGCGCGGAGACAAGCTCGACCTGGCGCTGGCCAGGGCCCTTCGGCTGGTCGAGGCCGCTGCTGCGACCGAAAGACCCGGGGGGAGCGGTGGACCGTGAAAGCCAAGGTCTGCGTGGTAGGAGCCGGCCCCGGCGACCCGGGGCTCCTTACGCTGAGGGCGCTGGAGGTCATCAGAAGGGCGGACGTCGTCCTCTATGACCGCCTGGTCGGCAAGGAGGTGCTCGGCCTCATACCGAAGCGCGCGAGGAAGGTGTTCGTAGGAAGGTCTCCGACAGGCAAGCCCGTGGTGCCGCAGTCGACCATAGACGAGATCCTGGTGACCGAAGCCAGACGGGGGAAGAACGTGGTGCGCCTGAAGGGGGGCGACCCGTTCATCTTCGGCCGGGGGGGCGAGGACATCGAGGCGCTGAGGAAGGAAGGGGTGGAGTTCGAGGTGGTCCCGGGCCTGACCTCCGCGGCGGCGGCGCCAGCTTACGCAGGCATACCCCTCACCGACAGAAGATACTCCTCTTCGGTGGCGATCATCACCGGACACGAGGCCGAATCGAAGGGGGTCCCCGGCGTCAGGCTCGGGAAGATAGCGTCGGGGGTGGACACGCTCGTCATCCTCATGGGCGTCTCCACCCTGTCCCGGACGGCGAAGAGCCTGATCCGGGGCGGCCTGGACCGAGACACCCCTCTCGCCGCGGTGGAGTGGGGGACGACCCCGCGCCAGGTCACCACCCTCATGACGGTCGGGGAAGCCGCAGACGGAGAAGCGAAGGGGAGGCTCAGGCCTCCGAGCGTCATCGTCGTCGGAAGGACGGCCGAGTTCGCGGGCAGGCTCGGCTGGTTCCCCCAGGGAAGGGTCCGTCTCTCCCGCAGGTTCAAGGCTGCCTGGGGCGCAGAGACGGGCAGGCCGGGGGTCAAGAAGCTCGGGCCGCGCCCGTGAGCGACCGCCACAATACTTATCTCGCGACGCTCTCTGTCTCAGGGACGGAGCGACAGGCAATTGGGAGACGTGACTTATCCGGGAGAATACGAGGTCAACGGCAAGAAGATTTCGCTGGATGAAGACGGTTTCATCCAGAACCCGGAGCTGTGGGACGAGGCGGTCGCCGACTGGGTCGCCAAGAACCTTGCGGGCGTCCAGACGATGACTGAAGACCACTGGAAGTTCGTGAAGTACCTCAGGCAGTATTGGGAGACATACGGAGTTTGCCCGCCCCTGAGGATGATCACCAAGGTCACAGGGATAACGCTGGAAAAGATGTACGAGCTGTTTCCAGACGGACCGGCCAACGGGGCGTGCAAGGTCGCAGGGGCTCCGAAGCCGACCGGGTGCGTCTGAGCAGGCCGCAGCTCACCTTTCTGAAACCGGTTCCTGTCCCTTCGTCAGACCCGGTTCTGACCATGAAATCGAATATTATAATATAAGAAGATGACTCAACCTTAAATCACCTGTAATCCCTGTGCGCGAGGTTGCCTGAGGCAGGCGAACCGGCCGCCGGGGACTCCGAGGACGAAGCCCTGAAGAAGGGGAGGGAGCTGCTTCGGCGCTACGAGACCGGCCCGTGGCCCAGCCACGTGTCTGAGATCAAGAAGACGAAGTACCCGATAGAGGCTTACGCGCGGGGCCTGGCGAACGGCCAGTCAGAGTGGCACGGCGGCGCCGCGAAAGTCAGGTACGTGTACACAGGGTTCATCGCCAGGCGGACGAAGGACGGAAAGAGCACGGAACTGCACTTCAGGGTCTATCAGCCCTCCGGCCAGTTCTACACGACGAAGGCGCTCCGGGGACTGCTGGACTTCGCCGACGAGTACGGTCTGGGGCTCATAGAGACGACCGGCCAGACGGGCGGGATGATAATCTCGATGAAGCCGGAGCTCGCCGACCCTGCAGTGGACAAGCTCAGGACGCTGAAGACGGACATAGGGAACACGGGCGACACCTTCAGGGACTTCCCTTCGTGCGTCGGCCCGGCTCTCTGCGAGTACGCGCTGTATGACTCGCTGGCCGCAAGGGACCACTACATGACGTACCCGCCCATCTACGAGAACCTTGGGAACCAGATGTTCCCTTTCAAGGTGAAGCTCAAGTTCAGCGCCTGCCCGATGGACTGCTCCAGGGCGGTCCATAGGTCGGACTTCGGGTTCGTGGGGGTCTGGGAGGGCGCCCCTGAAGTCGACCAGACCCTCCTGAAAACGAAGGCGGAAGGCAAAGAAGTGGACGTCCCTGGCATCGTCCGAGGCTGTCCTTCGAAAGCCATCCAGTGGGACGAAGCGAAGGAGGAGCTTCGGATAGACGGCGACAGGTGCCAGAAGTCCATGAACTGCATCCGGCGAGCATTCCCCGCCATAGCGCCGGGTAAGAAGAGGAAGGTCGCGCTCCTAGCCGGCGGCAACTCCAAGGGGAGGTTCGGGCCGAAGATGGCGAAGCCGGTCACCCTCCTCGACGACTACAGGGACGCGAAGGACTTCGTCCTGAAGATCATAGACGAATGGGCCGAGACGTCCCCCCACAAAGACAGGATAGGGGACATGCTGACAAAAACCGGGTTCAGCAAGGTCATGGACGGCGCCAAAGACACTCTCCCCGGGAAGTCGGTCCAGGGGCACGCCGTAGGCCAGACAAGGATCGTCAACAGCGCGGTGCTCAGCGACGACGAGAGGAAGGAGTACGCCGAGTGGGCCGAAGGGGTGGCCAGGGAGTTCGACGCCTGATGGCCGGGTGGCAGGATTGAGCAGTCCGTCAGAGAGGATGAAGAAGAGACTCCCCGTCCCCTACACCGACTTTCTGCCCGAGGAGATACGGCGGAACGTAGGGAAGTGGGCGGACAGGAGATTCCACGGGGAAGGGATAATCGAGCACATATCGAACACAGGCGAGAGCGTCTTCACGGTCAAGGTCGGCTCGCCGCCGAACGTCAGGTTCAGCACCCAGACGCTGAGGAAGCTCTCAGACATCGCGGACAAGCATGGGATCGGCGCACTGAGGTTCACCAGAGCGGGGAACGTGGAGCTGCTCGCCCACAGCCTGGAAGGCGCGCTGGAGATGAAACGGTCCGTGGAGGGGCTCGGGTACTACACCGGAGGGTGGGGGAACACGCTCTGGTCCATAGGCTCCTGCACCGCTTACCTGACGTGCACCACCGCGGTGGTCGACTCGCCGTCGCTCACCAAGGTGCTGTATGACAGGCTGACGCCATACTTCACAGGCGAGGCGTCCTTGCCTGCGAAGCTGAGGATCAACGTCGGGGGGTGCCCCACGGGGTGCGGCGGCCTGGTCGCCGACATAGTGGTGATAGGGCACTACGGAGACGCTCCGTCCTACGACCCCGAGAAGATAAAGAGATGCCTGCCTATGAACGCGGACGCGCTCGACAAGGCCGTGCCGGAGCTCGTGATGGTCTGCCCCGTCAACGCGATCAGAGCGTACAAGAAACCGGACAACACGGTGGGGATCGACATCATACGGGACAAGTGCATAGCCTGCGGCAGATGCAGGGACGTCTGCGACCACATCACGTGGGACCAGAGCAAGATAGGGGTGTCTGTGCTTGTCGGGGGGAAGAGCAGCAACACCGGAGACGGCCCTGCCCTGGCCAGGGTGCTCGTGCCCTGGGTGCCGGCGAGGCCACCGGACTTCAGGGAGGTCGTCGCTGTGGTCCAGAAGCTGATAGACGTGTGGAAGAGCGACGCAGGGCCCGGGGAGAGGCTCGCCGACTACGCCCACCGGGTCGGGCTGCAGGCGCTGCAGGAGACCATGCGCGTGCCGATAACAAGATGGAACAAACCGACGGCCTTCGGCACCGGCTTCGGGGTGAGACAGTTCTTCCCCTCCTTTGCAGGCACCCCGCCTCGGGAAAGAGGAAGCAGGTGAGGAGATGGAGGGACACGCGTACGCGCTGAAAGGCGCACGTGCCCTCCTCGGGGCGACCGCGGTGGCCGTCCCCGTCCTTCTTGCGGTGCTCTTCGCTTCTGATTCCATCGTCAACGCCCTCGTCTTCCTCGTGTTCCCTTACGTCGCGGCCTTGCTGTTCGTCGTGGGGCTGGTCTACGACGGCGCGGGCTGGCTCGCCCCAAGGCGGCTCACGGGCCTCAAGACGGTCGCCATCGTGCCGAACACCTTCAGCCGCGCTGGCACGGCGAAAGACATACTGAAGAGGGTCTTCGGGTTCTACACCCTGCCGAAGATGGAGGGGGACAGGACCCTGATCGCAGGTTCGGTGATGTTCCACTATGGTATGTGGGCGTGGATCGTCAGCCACCTCGTGCTCGTGCTCGGGATGTACACGCTCCCGTCTTCGCTCTATGACCCCGTCGGAGACTTCGTGGCGAGGCCGGCGGGGATCCTCGCGCTCCTCGGCGTCCTGGTCCTCACGGGGAGAAGGGTCGCGACCCCCAAGATGCGGTCGATAAGCTCGGTCGGCGACTACCTGCCTCTGGGCCTGCTGATCCTGATACTCTCGGCTGGACTGACTCAGGTCATGACCGGGGGGGTGGGGAACATGGACACGGTGGCGGCATGGCTGCTTTCGCTCCTGAGCTTCACCCCCGCCCCGGCCCTGATGACGGGCGTGAGCCCGCTGACGATGCTGTATGTGGTCCCGTCCTTGATCTTCGTGGCGTCGGTCCCCTTCAGCAAGATGGTGCACATAGTCTCCTACCTCTTCAACCCCACGGTCGCGAAGAGCAGCTATCGCGTGGGGGAGGTCGGTTTCCCCTTGGCGTCCGGCAAGGCGGGTCGCGGACCCGCACCCGGTGGTGGGCACAACGAGTCATAAGAACGAGTTCAAGTTCGGCGACACCTCGGCCGTCGAGCCCATCTGGGCGAAGAAGGAGCTCGTGCAGAAGCTCGGGGAGAGGACGGGGGAGGCGAAGGCGCTCGAAGACCAGGTCCAGGGGTTCAGGCTCGGCCTGAAGAGAGAGGTCGCGCGGAACAGGAACGTCAAGCTCGCCGTGGAGACGTGCGTCCACTGCGGGGCATGTCTCAACGCCTGTCCCACCTACATCTCGTCCGGGGACATCCGGAATTCGCCCGTCGGCAGAGCAGACCTGATAAGAAAGGTGGCCAAGGCAGACTCGCTGGCGGGGAGGGCGCTCGGCGACCTCGCGGGCGGGAAAAAGCTGGACGAGTCGGGCCTGAAAGACGTCGCCACGTACTACTATCAGTGCCTCGAGTGCAGAAGGTGCGGCGAGATCTGCCCGTTCGGGATAGACCAGGCGGACCTGACGAGGACCGTCAGGTCTGTGCTCCTCGACGTCGGGATAGTCGCAAGGTACCCGGCCACGGTCATCGACAACGCGGAGAAGACAGGGAACAACATGGGGCTCCCTCCCCCCGCGCTGAAGGCGACCCTGGATTTCGTCAAAGAGGAGATCGAGGCAGAGAAGGGGGTCAAGGTCGACGTCAAGGTGGACGAGCCCGCCCAGGTGCTCCTCGTCCCGCCGTCGGCAGACTTCTTCTCCAACCTGGACACGCTGAAGGGATACATCTACTTCCTGCACTCGACCGGGGTCGACTATACCTTCACGACCGAGCATACCGAGGTCGCGAACTTCGGGCTCTTCATAGACGAGAAGCACCTGAGGATAATCGGAGACCATCTGGTCGGCGTAGCCGAGAAGCTGGGGGTCAGCTACGTCGTCGCAGGCGAGTGCGGCCACGGGTGGAGGGCGTTCAAGAACTACGTCATCCCGGAGCTCGAGAAGCGCGGGATCGAGGGCCTTCACATCTTCCACCTGGTGATCGCCGCCATGAAGGCGGGCGCGGTGGTGATCGACCCCGAGAAGAACGGCGACAGGGCCTACGTCTACCAGGACCCGTGCAACTATGCGAGAGGAGGGGACCTGATCGACGAGCCCAGATACATCCTCAGGTCCGTCGTGAAGAACTACCAAGACTCCCCGCACAGCAGAGAGAGGACGTGGTGCTGCGGCGGCGGGGGCGGCCTGCTGACCGACGAGCTGATCCCCCTCAGGCTCGAATACGCCAAGCTCTGGTACAACGACGCGCTGTCGGTCTCAGGCGCCCACGTGGTGAGGCCGTGCGCCATCTGCAAGGCGCAGCTCAACCACACGCTTCCCCTCCTGAACAAGGCACAGGGCCGCAGCGTGACGTATTCCGGGATGATGGACCTGGTCTACACGTCCATCCCCGCCGGGCTCGGCCCGAAGGCCCCGCTCGGGGGCGGCGCGCAGCCCGGGGGGGCGCTCGAGTCCAGAAGGACGTTCCTGGAGCTGGCGCTGGGGGCCAGCGCGGCCCTCATGGCCGCCGGCGTCGCAGCTGCGGCGCGCCCGCTCCTGTTCCCTCCCGCGAGCCCCTCGGGGAGCGGAGCCGCAGCGGCCTCCTTTCCGAGGGTGAAGGTCGCCAACGTCTCCGACCTGAGCCTCAACGCCCCTCTCGCGTTCAGCTACCCGCTCGGCAACGAGCCCAACATCCTGGTGAAGGTCGGCCAGAGGGCCGCCGGAGGCGTCGGGCCCGACGGGGACATCGTGGCGTTCAGCGCCATATGCCAGCACCAGGGGTGCCACTGGGGGTACCAGGCGACAGGGACGTCGCCGTCCTGCAGCTCCTCGTTCAAGGCCGCGGGACCGGTCGGGTACTGCTGCTGCCATGACAGCGTCTATGACCTGGTGAACGGCGGGAAGGTGATCGGGGGCCCTGCTCCGCGCCCCGAGCCCCAGGTGCTCCTTGAAGTCGATGGGACGACAGGCGACATCTACGCCACGGGGATGGGTCCCCCGGCGATCTTCGGGCACCACACCGGCTCTTCTGACGTCTCCTACGACCTGCAGGGCGGGACGCCCGTGGCCTAGGCAGACGGGCAGAACAGACGACGGCTCCGAAGGCGCTCGAGCGCCTGGGCCGGACGCCGGCGAGCATGCAGCCTGCCAGGACGGGAGCGCCGATGACGGGGCCCGCGGGACTGTCAGGGAGACCAATCAGGCTTAAATATTCTATTATCCTAATGTCTTATGCGAGATGGCCTCGCCAACGCAGAAACCAGCGCTGTCACTCGACACGAAGGGCCTGCTCTGCCCAGCACCTGTCGTAAAGACGAGCCAGGCAGTCAAGCAGATCAAGGTGGGAGAGATACTCGAAGTGCTCGCGACGGACCCCGGGTCGAAGCCGGACCTCAGCGCCTGGGCGAGAATGACGGGGAACGACCTCGTCGACGTGTCTGAAGGGGGGGACCCGAAGGTTTACACCTTCCACATCAGGAGGGCGAGGTAGCCGGTTTGACGCTCGTGACCCCGCAGACCGCCGAAGCCGAGAAGGAGCAGAGGGCCAACCACCTGGTCTTGGTGGTCACTAACTACACCCTCGACAAGCTGTACCCGCCGTTCATCCTCGCTACCACTGCGGCAGCCTCTGGCATGGCCGTCGACATGTACTTCACGTTCTGGGGCCTCTTGGTCCTGGACAAGCGGAAGAAGAACATCAAGCTGGCACCTGTCGGGAACCCGGCGCTCCCGATGCCGAACATCATGGGGATGCTCCCGGGGATGACGAGCATGGCCACCAACATGATGAAGGGGAAGATCAAGAAGTACTGGCCGACCATCGCCGAGATGATGCAGCAAGCGAAGGACCTGGGCGTGAAGTTCCATGCGTGCTCTCCGACCATGGGCCTCATGGGGATGAAGAGCGACGACCTCAACCCCATTGTGGATGGCGTCTGCGGCGCTTCGACGTTCCTCGAGTGGGCTACTTCGCCTCGGACCGTCACCCTATTCATCTAGGCCCGCCTGCGTCTTGTTCCCGATGGCCAGCGTCGGTCGGAGCTACGCGAGGATCCTTGCCTGGTCCGTGGTGGTCTCTTTGACCACTGCGTCGACGAGGTCGTAGGCCTTCAGGACCCTCTTGTCGGTCAGCCGGTAGTAGACGCGCCTCCCGTCCCTCCTGGGCCTGACGATGCCGAGCCTCCGCAGGAGGGAAAGCTGCTGGGAGACCGTGGACTGGGTCACCCCTGTCTCGTCTACGAGGTCAGAGACCGTCTTCTCTCCCCCTCTGAGGCCGTCGAGCATGGCGAGCCGCACTGGGTGCGAGAACGTCTTGCAGAACTCCGCGTGAGCCAGATATACCTCCCAGGTCCTGCGCCCCCTCATCGGCCGATGAAAATCGGCGGTCGTTTATTAATAGTTCTCCGCGGACTAGAAGCAATAAATAATTCACATATTCGCATAAGTGCGCCGATGGTGGCGTCGCCGGAGCCGGCCGGGCGGGAGGATGGGATAGTCTGACGTTCATGGGCCTTCCCGTAGCCAACGAGCTCATCGACCTGGGGAGCATCGTGGTCTTGGCTGTCGTCGTCGCCGGGGTGCTATACAAGATAAGGGGGGGCGCGATGCACCACTTCGACCGCTGGCAGGTGCTGAAGGCCCCCATGAACGTGGTGGAGGCGGCAGCCCCCGCAGGGGCGGGGCTGAGGAGCTTCCCGACCGTCCTGTTCCGGGACGTGTTCGCCGCCAAGGTCCTGGACACGTGCAGCAGGCTGAAGCGCGCGTCGCACCTCCTCCTCTTCTGGGGCTTCGTGTCCCTCGCCATATCAACCACGCTGGCGTTCATCACGAATCCGACCAACGTGGTCCTCCCGTTGACGGACCCGGTGAAGCTGTTCGGGAACGCCGGAGGGATACTGATCGTGGCCGGGTTCGTCTTCATGTTCTACGTCAGGTACCGCGAGCAGGCCCCGATATGGCGCCTGACCCGTTCGGACGTCTTCATGACCACCCTCCTCCTGACAGTCGTGACGGGGTTCGTCACTCAGCAGGCGGTCTACGCCGCCGGCGGCTCGTTCTGGGTCTCTGACACCTTCTGGTTGCACATGATATTCGTGACGGTCCTGCTCGCGACCGCCCCCTTCACGAAGTTCTTCCACGCCATCTCGAAGCCCGTCTCGATCCTGCACGACGAGGTCGACGCCAGGCTGGGGAGGGAGCCTGCCATCCCTGTCGCGGGGGCGGGGAGCAAGGAGGAGTCGAAGTAGTGCCGACCTACGTCAACCCCAGCAAGTGCGACGGCTGCGGCAAGTGCGTGGACATCTGTCCAAGCGACATCATGCACCTTTCCCACAGCGTCTTCAACGGCAGGAAGGCGTACAACATCGAGCCGAACTACTGCTGGGAGTGCTACTCCTGCGTGAAGGAATGCCCCCAGCACGCCATCGACATGAGAGGGTACGCCGACTTCAACCCCCTCAACCACAAGCTGACCGTCCTGAGGGACAAAGAAAGGAACGTGGTGAGCTGGAAGCTGAAGTACAGGGACGGCACGAAGAACGAGTTCTCGTTCGCGATCCGCACCACCGCCTGGGGCTCGATCTCGCCTCCCCAGAGCCAGAAGGCCCCCACAAAAGAGCAGTTCGACTCCCAGCTCCTCGCCCACGAGCCTGAATACCTGAAGTCTGACAGAGGCCTGGTGACGGTGACAAAGAAATGAAGACGAAGTTCGTCGACAGCGACGTCCTCGTCGTAGGGGGCGGGATGGCCGGGTGCGGCGCGGCGTACGAGGCGAGGTACTGGGGGAGGGACCTCAAGATCGTCGTGGTCGAGAAGGGGAACATCGAGAGGAGCGGCGCGGTGGCCATGGGGCTCTCCGCCATCAACTGCTACATGGGGATGAGGTGGAACGAGAACACCCCGGAGGACTTCGTCAGGTACACGCGGAACGACCTCATGGGGCTCGTCAGGGAGGACCTGGTCTACGACATCGCGAGGCACGTCGACTCGACCGTCCACCTTTTCGAGGAGTGGGGGCTCCCGATAATATACGACGAACAGACGAAGAGGTACAAGCGGGAAGGGAGATGGCAGATATTGATACACGGGGAGTCGTACAAGCCGATCGTCGCCGAAGCAGCCACCAAGGCCGCGACTGAGGTCTACAACAGGGTCATGATCACGCATCTGCTGAGGGACGCCCAGGACGGCAACAGGGTGGCGGGGGCGGTCGGGATCGGGGTGAGGGACGGCGCCTTCTACGTGTTCCGGGCCAAGGCGGTGATCGTGGCGGCGGGGGGCGCGACCCATGTGTTCAGGCCGAGGTCCGTCGGCGAGGGCGCCGGGAGGACGTGGTACTCGCCCTGGAGCACAGGCTCAGCATATGCCCTGCTGGTCGAGGCGGGAGCCGAGATGACCCAGATGGAGAACAAGCTCGTCGTCACGCGCTTCAAGGACGGCTACGGCCCGGTCGGGGCGTGGTTCCTGGCCCTGAAGGCCAAGGCCTCCAACGCCTACGGGGAGGACTACGAGCTGAAGTACAAGGAGGAGCAGAGGAAGATCTACGGTGACTACGTCGACGCCAAGCCGTTCCCCACCTGCCTCAGGAACGACGCGATGCTCAGGGAGATAAAGGCCGGGCGCAGCCCCATCTTCATACACACCGAGAACGTCTTGGACACCAGGGAGAAGGAGGAGCTCGGCCAGGAGGACTTCCTGGACATGACCATGAGCCAGACCATCGTGTGGGCCTCGCAGAACATCGACCCCAAGAAGAGGCCCTCCGAGCTCCAACCTTCGGAACCGTACATCATGGGCTCTCACGCGACCTGCTCCGGGGCCTGGACGAGCGGGCCCGCCGACCTTTCTTCAGGGGACTACTTCTGGGGGTACAACAGGATGACCACCGTGCAGGGGCTCTTCGGCGCCGGAGACACGGTCGGCGGCTCGGCGCACAAGTTCTCGTCAGGGTCATTCACCGAGGGAAGGATGGCCGGGAAGGCAGCGGTGGCCTACATCCGGGAGAAGCTCGCGGGGACCAGCCCGGCGTTCGCCGAAGGGAAGGTCGAGGCAGCCAGGGACGAGGTCTTCAAGCCGATGGAGACGTACAGCATGGGGAAGAACATGATCACGAAGGGGACCGTGTCCCCGTCGTACTTCTATGCGGACCAGGGGGTGGTGCGGCTCGAGAAGATAATGGACGAGTACGTCGGGGGATGGGGCGCCTTTTACATGACCAACGAGGTGCTGCTGAACAGGGGGCTGGAGCTGCTGACGATGCTGAAGGAGGACCTGGGCCACGTGGGGGCCGAGAACCTGCACCAGCTCCAACGCGCGTGGGAGCTCCAGCACAGGGTGTTGACGGCCGAGGCGGTCCTCCGCCATACGCTCTACAGGAAGGAGACCAGGTGGCCCGGCTACTGCTACAGGTCCGACTATCCCAACCTCGACGACAAGAACTGGCACGTCTTCGTCAACTCGAAGTACGACTCACGGACAGGCGAGTGGTCGATGTTCACCCGTCCTTATGTACAGCTCGTGGGCGGGTGACCCCGGCGATGGCGTCAGCGCTCGGGGAACCCTATGGCGGCAGGCTGGTCGACCTCGCTGTCCCTGAAGGACGGGCCGAGGCCAGGCTGAAGGAGGCTGGCGAGCTCCCCAAGGTCGCTCCCTTCGTCGACTTCGTCTACGACGTCGAGAAGATAGCCGTCGGAGCATACTCCCCGTTGGACGGCTTCATGGACTCCTCGACCCTCAGGTCGGTGATAGCGGAGAGCCGGCTTCCAGGAGGGCTCCCGTGGACCATGCCGATCATCCTGTCGGTCCCCGGGGAGCAGGCCAGGGAGATCCGCGAGGGGAGCGAGGTGGCGCTGCTCGACTGGAACGGGAAGGCGTTCGCCACGCTCGCGGTCTCGGAGACGTACCCCCTCCCCAAGGACGAGCTGGCGAAGGGAGCGTATGGCACCACCGACCCGAACCACCCCAACGTCGCTGACATCTACAACAGCTATGGCGATACAGCGCTGGCCGGGAGGGTGAGCCTCCTGAGGCGCCTGGAGCTCCCGACGGTCTCGCACGAGATGACGCCGAAGGAGACCCGCGAGCTCTTCAAGAGCAAGGGGTGGAAGAACGTCGTAGCCTACCAGTGCAGGAACCCTCCGCACACGGCGCACGAGTACATCCAGAAGGTCTCGCTCGAGAACTCGGACGTCGACGGGCTGCTGGTCCAGCCGGTCATAGGCCGCCTGAAGAAGGGGGACTACAAGCCCCAGGTGATAATGGACGCGTACAGGCAGGTCGTCGAAGGATACTACCCCAAGGACAGGGTGGTCCTGTCTTCGCTCTCCATCACGATGCGCTATGCCGGCCCGAAGGCCGCCCTCTTCCTGGCGATAGTCCGCAAGAACTACGGGGCGACGCACTACATAGTCGGGAGGGACCAGGCAGGGGTGGGGAAGTACTACGACCCGTACGCGTGCCACAGGGTCTTCGACCAGTTCGACATCGGCGTAATCCCCATGAGGTACATGGAGACGTTCTACTGCAGGGTATGCAAGGCCATGGCGACGGCGAAGACCTGCCCCCACCCTGAAGAGGACCATCTGGCGGTCAGCCAGACGAGGATGAGGCAGCTCCTCCAGGAGGGGAAGGAGCTGCCGACGGAGATCCTCAGGCCTGAAGTGATCGCGGTCCTCAAGAAAGGGGACGTCGTGCTGACCTGAGGGAAGGCGGGAGCCAGCCTGGCGGGCGAGCTTGATGGACCGCCAGCGCTGACGGAGGGACGCCTTCGCCCAGATGACCGTCCGGGCCGGGCATGAAAGCGGCCGTGGTCATGGACGATCTGCAGAATTCCTTCCGCCCCCTTCCTCTGGGCGCGTCTCGCCCGAAAGCCGTTTCAGAAGCTAGCGAGGGTGAGAGGTCGAGGACGGAGGTCGACGTCTGACTTTCGACAGGCACCCGGCGCCGGTTCGTCCCTCGCCTTCGGACTTCAGGCCCACGCTCTCCCTTGCCGGGGTGTTACCCCCCTTGCGCCTTCGAAGAGTTCAGCTTCCCGGCTCGGAGGATGAGCGCCTTCAGCGCGGCCTCGTCCACGGGGTCGCCTTCGCGGAAGTCGATGGCGCGGACGGCGTTGCTGTCAAGGCGCGTGTTGAACATCCGCTTCGGGTCGTCTACGCTCGCCCCCTTCGGGAACGTCAGCCTCACGGCGCCCTTGAGGACGTTTCCAAAGCACACTATCCCGTCCCGGGACCAGACCGGGACCCCCATCGGGTTGGAGGGCCTCTTCCACTTCACTTCTTCGACGATGCCGGGGTCTGCCTTCCTTATCAGGGCCCGGAGCCGTGAAAGCATCCTCCCACGCCACCCGTCTGACCCCTCGACTATGGCGTCTATCTCCTGGGAAGGAGACTTCAACTCACCGCTCGCTTCAGGAGGGCGACTATCTTCGATTCCTCGGCGGCTGTCAGCTCCGTCAGCGCGTAAGAGATTGGCCACATGCGGCCTTCGTCGAGTTTCGCCCTGTCGCTGAAGCCCAGGGTCGCGTACCTGGCCTTGAACTTGGCCGCGTCCTGGAAGAAGCAGACCACCTTGCCTTCCGCGTCGGCATAGGCGGGCATCCCGTACCAGGTCTTGGGCGAGAGGCTCGGAGCGTTGGCCTTGACGATGGCGTGTATCCGCTGCGCCAGGGCGCGGTCTGACCCCTTCATCGCGGCGATCTTGGCGAGGACGGCCCTTTCCCCGTCCTCCCCCGCCGCCTTGGCCTCCCGGGCGCGCTCCCTCATGGCCGCCTTCTCCTCTTCCGTGAACCCCCTGGACTTGCTCTTCTGCTGGGGCGACATGGTCGGCCCCTCCTGGGGCCCCTGACGTTAAAGAGGTTCCCGCCGTGGTCGGGGAAGGCGGCAACCCGATCCGAGGCCGTCCCTACATGGATGCGCACCGCGGGCACAGGTCAGCCTCAGGGGTAGTAGGCGACGAAGGGGAGCGGGACCGCCTCGAGGGCCTGAAGGAAGGCAGGGTGCATGTCCCTCAGGACCGTAGCCGATGCCTTCCGGAGGAACCCCGACCTGCGCCTCCCTCCCCTCACGCACTTCTCGGCGTCCATGACCGCCTGCATTATCCCTGAGCCGGTGTAGGGGTCACAGGAGCCGTTCGCCTCCCCCGCGACGAGGAGGTTCCTCACCGGGACGTCGCGCGCGTACCCCAGGAACATCTTCGAGCCTTTCCTCTCTATCCGTCTTGCGTCCCCCAGCCCCAGGTCCCGGCCGAGATGGGCGAGCCTCTCCTTCAGGGCGCCGGCCCAGGGCCAGGCGAGGAGACCCAGGTACGCCGTCCCGTCTCCCCGGGGGAAGACCCAGCCGTAGCCTCCGGGGATGACTTGGGGGTCGTAGACCACGAGGGGGACGTCGAAGCCGTCGGTCGCCACGGTCTCCTCGTAGCACGACGCGTACTCCCTCAGGGAGGCGCCGGTCAGGTGCGAGACCAGGGCGCGGGCGGGCCCGGTGCAGTCGTAGGTGGCGCTTGCTGTATACTCCCTGTCCGCGCGGACCCCGTAGCAGGTCCCTCCTCTGACGACCGGATGCCTCGCCGCCTTCGAGATGAGCTCCGCCCCTGACTCCGCCAGCCGCCGCCGGAGCCACCCGGCCTTGTCTATCATCGCCGTCTCCACCTTGAACTCCCTCCTCCCGTACCTCGTCCTCACCTCGACCGCGCCCGCCCTGTGCGTCACGTCAGCCCCCAGCGCCTTCGCCTCTGTGAGGAGGACCAGCTCGCCGCAGGGCCTGTAGAAGGGGTTGCTGTCGAAGACGGCCACCCGACGGCCGCGGAGGAGCGAGGCGACGGTCGTCCCCGCGGGCCCGGCGCCGCAGACGATGGCGTCGTAGGCCAACCTGGGCCCGGTGTGGTCCCGGTCAGTTAAAGCAGACTGAGGACTCGATGCGGCCCCCTTGGAGGGAGATGGAGACGGAGGCCTTGCCTTCCGGTGTCGGATGCTTATTAGACCCCCGCGAGCGCCGAAGCCCGGTTGCAGACAAGCACTAGGCTCCGCCTTGCTGCGGTTGCCCTGGTCGCCATGACATTCGCGTCGGCGGCTGCCCAGGCCTCGGCTGCGAGCCCGGCGACCTTCAGCTCCGCCTCGGGGGCCATTTCCACCGCGTTCACGGCAATCGACCATGCGGCCAAAGACGGGGGGAACGTGACGAAGCTGATCGCCAGCTTCAACGTCGCCCTCGCGCTCTATGCGAAGGCGCAAGGGGTGAACTCCACGCAGCCAGGGGCCGCCACTTCGGACCTGCAGAACGCCACACAGATCGCCGACGCGATCTCAGCCGACGCTCCCCTCGTCGGCCAGCAGGGGGCGGCTGCCCGCCAGACCCAGCTCGAGCTCTCCGTCGGGTCGGCCGCCGCGGTCGTCGCGCTCGCTGCCCTGATCTACGTCTACGGTGACAGGATCTACAGAAGGGCGTGGCTGAGGCTGTATTCCGGATACCTGGTGAAGAAGATTGGATAGAGAGACGGCCATCCTGGCGCTGGCTGTGGTGACGATCCTGGCGGTCTTCGCCGCGATCTACCCCGTCATACCGTCGAACTCGGAGCGGTTCTCCGAGCTCGGGGTGCTCGGACCCACCCAGCAGATCGGCGGGTACCCGTCGACGGAGCCCGCGGGGCAGAGCTTCCTGCTCTACGTCTACGTCGGGAACCACGAAGCGGCACCGAGCTACTACCAGGTGGAGGTGAAGGCGGGGAACCTGAGCACCGCGGTGAGCAATTCTACGGCGGCAGCCGCGCCGGTGATACTCACCCGCTCTCTTGCGCTCGCCGACAACTCCTCCAGCGTCTTCCCCGTGACGGTCGCGATGCCGACGGCCGGGCTGAACCAGCGGCTGATATTCGAGCTGTGGATGTTCAACTCGACGGATGCACAGTTCTATTACACCGGCCTTTGGAACCAGATTTTCATCAATGTAACGAGCACGTCGGGGTAAGAGCATGAGCAAGAAGTCCCCCAACGTCTCTCTCCTCGACAAGCTCGGCGGCAGGCAGCTCGCGGCAGGCGCCCTCGTGGGCGAGCTGGCCGGAGAGGGGGTCACGAGAGACGAGGCGGTGAAGTCTCTGATCGAGCTGCAGGGGAGGCGGCTGCTGGCCGTCGAAGAGCCCGGGCCCTACTCGAGCCTCTGGTCCTATGCGGCGTCTCCCTATTCGCTCTGGTTCTGGGGGGCGGTGGCGGCGGTGGCGGTTTCGGTGGGGCTCATATCAGTCACCGCGGGGGTGGTCCTCTACGCCAGGTACGTCTTCGGGAGCGCGCTGGTGCTGTTCCTGCCGGGGTACGCGCTGATAGAGGCCCTCTACCCCAAGAGGGAACTGGACGAGCTGACGAGGTTCGCCCTCTCCATCGGGCTGAGCCTGGCCCTCGTCCCGCTCACGGGGCTCGTGCTGAACTACACCCCCTTCGGGATCAGGCTGCTGCCGGTGACCATCTCCATCGCGGGGCTGACCGTCGCCTTCCTCTGCGTGGCGCTTTACAGGCGGCACCAGTACTACAGGCTGGCGAAAGGCGTAGTCTAGAAGCGGCCCTCGATCTAGGAGGGCTGATGAAGCATTTAAGCCCCCTTCGCTTCTCGCCCGCGTCGCATTGGAGCGCAACACCCTCGTCGGGCTCGACTTCCTCCTGATGGGAGCGGTGATATCGGCCCTGGGGTTCTTCCTCGCCGACAGCGTCCCCATCGCATCCTTCGGGTTCGCGCTCGCCGTCATCGGCGCGCTCGTCCTGCTCGTCGTCCCGGAGCCGGTCCCCCAGGACGCGCTGAAGGCCCTCCTGAAGGACGCGGTGAGGAACGTGGAGGTCATCCTCGAAGAGTCGGGGCTGAGGAACAGGGCGCACTTCATGCAGATGGCGGACGGGGAGGTGAGGGCCTTCGTCCCGATGTCGGGCGCCGGGGGCGAGGCGGTCAGGGTAGAAGAGCTCGACCGGGCGCCCAGGAGGTTCGTGATGAGCCAGGGCGGGTCGCAGGGGCTGCTGGTGATCCCTCCAGGGAACGAGATAGCCAGGCTCGCGAAGGTGGAGAAGGGGTCGGACATGGAGGAGTCGCTCCGTTCGGCCCTGGTCGAGTACTCCGACCTCGCCCGGGGGGTGCTCGCGGTGGTGGAGGAAGAGGGGAAGCTGGTCAAGGTCCAGATCTCGAAGCCTCAGCTGAGCTCCGAGTCGCCGTACTTCAACGACGTGCTGGGGACCCCTGTGAGCTGCGTCGCCGCCTGCGTGGCCGCCGTCGCGGCTGGGGCCCCGGTCAGGATAGAAGAGGAGAGGTACGACCCGGCTTTCATCCGCCTGACGCTGCGCGCCACCGGTGAAGGGTAGATGGACTCCAGGCAGCGGTTCGTGATGCTGTACGCGGCCCTGGCCATGGTCCCGTTCACGGTCTTCACCTTCCTGAACACCAACGACCTTGGGATCTACGTCAGCTCCTACACCATAGAGTACTTCGCCCTCCGGCTGATAATGAACCCGAAGCTCAGGCTGAAGGTCGACGCCCTCGGCCTGCTTCTCCTGGCGATGTTCGTCTACTTCGTCGCGCTTCGGGTGGCAGGGATACTAGGGGTGGCGCTCCCCTGAAGCGGTCCAACCAGCTGGTCCTGGAGTCGGCTGTGATCGCCTCGGTCCTCGTCATGCTCACGCTGGGCGGGTCGGTGGCGACCACTTACGTCCCCCCTTCGTTCGTCCCCCTCCTGAACCCGGCCAAGGTGAACGTGAGCCACGATTCGAGCGCCCTCGCGGCGTACTACAACGCCACCCTGACCCAGATAGGCTCAGGGAACTTCGGGAACGCCTCGTTCCTGCTCGAGACATTCCCATTCGTGAACATCGCCCCGGCGGTGAACGCCACGGCCCAGCTCGCGAACTCGGACCTGGCCACGGTGAACGCCTCGGCGGCCAATGCGACGGCGGCGTTCAGTCAGGCGGAGACGCTGGTGAAGTCGAAGCAGTACATCAACGCCACGGTTTTCACCCTCGAAGGGTGCGCGCTTGCTCGGCAGGCCAGCGAGAGCCTGGCGGACTTCCAGGGGCCGCAGACCTCCAAGTTCAAGTCAGAGTCCATCCCTGTGTCTCAGTACAGCAAGGGGTCGGCAGCGGCCAGTGGCCGCATAGACGGCCTGCTGGCGGAGTGCGACCGCCTGGGCGGGGCCCTCGGGTTGAGCGGGTCCACGTCGGGGACGGCACCCATACTGCTGATCGGGTCGCCACAGACCGCGATCGAGACGGGGGGGACCGTGGAGCTGGTCGGGAACCTCACGCTGCAGGGCTCGGGGATCTCGGGCCAGGAGGTGCTCTTCTACTTGGACGGGTCGTACTTCGGGTCGATCGCGACAGGGCCCGGGGGAGACCTCGCTGGGAGCCTCCGGATACCCTTCGTCTACAACAGCACAGTCGTGGTGCAGGCCTTCGTGGCGGCCAACTCGTCTGCCGGGATAGGAGGAGCATCTTCAAACGTCCTCACGTTCGAGATACTGTTCAACCAGACGTCGATAGTCGTCGGCGACCCGCCGGCGGTCCTCCCGACGTTCGGGTTCGACGTGACGGGGAACCTGACGACGGTGTCGGGGGTCGCTCTCCCGTACGCGCCCGTCAGGGTGACGTTCCTGGGCGAGTCACAGATGTTGTACACGGACGCGGAAGGGTCTTTTGCGACGAGGCTCACCGTCCCTGCCAACGCGACGAACGGGGTCTACTACGTCTACGCGAGCTTCGCCCCCCAGGGAGTGTTCGGCCCTTCGGTCAACTTCACCTCGGTCCAGGTGGTGCACCTCCCGATGACCCTGAAGGTCAGCGTCCCCTCGCTTGTCTTGGCGGGGTTCTCGGCCACGCTGACGGGGACGGCGGCGGCCAACGGGAGCGCGGTCGCGGGCGCGAGCGTCGTCCTGAGGTCCCCCTGGGGGACTTTCAGTACAACGACCAATTCGGCCGGCGGCTTCGACTTCACCTTGCCCGTCTCTCCTCTTGAGTTCGCCTTCAGCAGGAGCGTCTCGGTGGACGCGAGCGCCGCTCAGCCGTACATCGCGCCCGGAGCCGTCGCAGAGTCCATCGGTCTGTTCAACCTCCTCCTCGTTGTACTGCCGGTGGCGGCGGTCGGGATAGTCGGGTACGAAGCGGACAGGCTCGGGGTGCTCGAGGGGCTGAAGAGACGCAGGGGAAGGCAGGAAGAGGCCTGGCCGGAGGAAGCCGGAGCAGAAGAGACGAGCGTGGAGGCCCTTGGCGTCGCCGGGGGCCCTGAGCTGGTCCAGGCCTACCGAAAGGCGCTCGCGATGGCGTCGAGGAGGCATTCGATCAGGTTCCGGCGGAGCCAGACCATCAGGGAGATCGTGTCGTCGGTGAAGGCCAAGGACGCAGGGGAAGGGTCTCGCATCTTCGGCGAGGTGATGCTCGCAGTTGAAGACTTCATCTATTCCGAGACATTCGACCAGGCGCGGCTCGGCGAGGTCAAAGGGCTGCTCTCGCGGCTGGAGGAGGTCTGGAGATGAAGGTCGGGAATGGGAACGCGGCGAGGGCGCTGCTGGCCGCGGTGCTGCTCGGGCTGGTGTGTTTCGTGCTGCTGGTGCAGTACGCCCCAGACAGCGTCGCTTTCAGCCCGAACAACTACGGGTGGAACGGGCTGCAAGGGGTCGCGTCCGCCTACAAAGTGCGGTTCACCACCAGCCTTTCCACGGTCCCGCAGAAGTCGGTCCTCGTCGTCGCCCAGCCCAGCATCGACTTCAGCGCCTCTGAGGCGGGGAAGGTCAAGGGATTCCTGCTTGGAGGCGGGACGGTCCTAGTCGCAGACAACTCAGGGGTGGCGAACTCCTTGCTCGCTGAGATAGGCTCGGCGATCTCGATCGAAGAGCAGCACACCATAAGCGACCAGACCTACAACTGGAAGTCGAGCAGCGTCCCCACCGCCCTGGTGCTCCCCGGCGTCAAGCCCAGGTTCGGGTTCCTCGCGAACGTCACCGGGATCGCGCTGGACACGCCGTCGCCCCTGCTCGTATCGGGAGGGGCGACCGGGCTGGCGATCACGAGCCAGTTCAGCGGCTACTCTACCCCGAAGGGGACGGTCAGGGGGCCGTTCGTGGTCATGGCCGAGCAGAAGTTCGGAAGCGGCACCCTGATCGTGATCGGGGACTCGCAGGTCCTGCTCAACTCCGAGTGGACGGTCGCGGACAACAAAGTCCTGATCGGAAACCTGTTTGCAAACGCCCCGGTTTACATCGACGCGTCCCACTGGGGGGTCAGCTCGACGGCGCAGGTGAAGGCGGAGCTCGCCCAGTTCTACGGGTCGGTCTCCGGGTCTCCCTCCAGGTACATCGCGACCCTGTTCATGGTGGGCCTCGCTCTCGCGCTCGTGCCCGCGAAGGGTACGGGCCCTACACCTATTAACGAACGGCGAAGGGGCGTAAGCGATTGACCGAGACCAAGCGGTCCAACCTGGAGAGCTGGTTCGTTTCAGAGATCTCGAAGCGGGTCGTGGGCCGGGAAGACGTGGTCAGGCTGATGCTTGTGTCGCTGGTAAGCCAGGGGCACATCCTCCTCCAGGGCAACCCGGGCCTTGGGAAGACCACGCTCGCGAAGGCGTTCTCGGAGACCATAGGGGGGGACTTCCACAGGGTCCAGATGACCCCCGACACCCTCCCGGCGGACATACTCGGGACCTACGTGTTCGACCAGAGGAACTCCAGCTTCGAGCTTAGGAAGGGGCCGATCTTCGGGAACGTGATACTGGTGGACGAGCTGAACAGGGCGACCCCGAAGGCGCAGGCCGCCCTCCTCGAGGCGATGCAGGAGAGGCAGGTCAGCCTCGAGGGCCAGACGATGCAGCTGAACGAACCATTCATGGTGCTCGCGACCCAGGTCCCGTTCGGCGCGCCGGGGACCTATCCGCTCAGCGAGGTGCAGGCGGACAGGTTCGCATTCTCGCTCAACCTGGGCTATCCGCCGTTTGAAGAGGAGCTGAAGGTCCTTGGCTCGATAGACAAGATCGAGGCCGGGCACTGCGACGTGGTCATGACCGCGAAGGAGGTGATGAGGACCGTCGAGGCGGGGAAGAAGGTCTTCGTCTCCGACCCCGTGCAGAGGTACATCGTCTCCATCATAGGGCACCTCCGGGAGTCGCCGATGTTCAGGGTCAAGCCCAGCGCCAGGGCGTCCATCGCGCTCCTGAAGGGGGCGAGGGCCCTCGCGCTCCTGGATGGGAGGGACCACGTGCTGCCTGACGACGTGAAGGCCCTCGCGATCTACGTGCTCCAGCACAGGGCGTTCCTTTCTGCGGAGGCGCTGTCGGAGGAGGTCAGCCCGGAGTCGCTCCTGAAGGAGGCGCTGGAGAAGGTCCCTGTGCCGAAGGAACCGTAGGAAGAGGACAGGCAGACTGGTCGGGCGAAGGGTTGAGAGTCACTCGGGCCGGCCAGGGGGCTGCGCTCCTTGTCCTGGCGCTCGTCGTCGGCGCGGCGCTGTTCAGGGACTTCATCATCGAGTCCGTCCTGCTGGTGGCTCTGCTGGCGCTCGCAGCCGAGGCTGCCTGGGTGATGCTGGCGACCCGGAGGCCTGAGACGAAGTTCGTGCTGAGGAGGAGGGACGCCGAGGCAGGCGAGCACAGGGCCGTGCTCTACCCCGGCGACGGTTCGTCGGAGACCGTTGTCCTGACCAAGAAGGTCGGGGGGAGCGCGGAGCTTGAGAGCAGGGTCAGCTTCCTCGAGATCGACCCAGGGGTGGTCAGGGGGGCGGGGAGGTCCATGCTCGAGTTCAGGTTCAGGACCGAGTTCGCGGGGGAGTATTCCGGGGACCGGGTGGGGGTAGTGGCGAGCGGGCCGCTCGGGCTCTTTTCGGCGTCGACGTCGGTCCCGTTCCCCCGCAGGTACGTCGTGTACCCGCGGGTGCTGCAGGTGGCTGCGGCCACGGTCAGGCTGCTCGGGAGGGCGGAGCTGGGGGAGACGCCGGTCGAGATGCCCGGGGTGGGGAGCGAACACTACGAGATGAGGGCGTACCAGGCAGGGGACGACTACCGGAACGTGAACTGGAAGGCGACCGCGAGGGAGGGGGAGCTGATCGTGACGGAGCGCATGAGGGAGGTGGGGTCGTCGTTCCTCCTGGTGCTGGACGCCAGGGCGCCAGGGTTCAGGGAGACCGACGCCCTCGCGTCCACGTTCCTTTCGGTAGCCAACAGCCTCGGAGCGGCAGGGATGAACTTCGGGGTCATCGTCCACGACGGGCACAGGGTGGTCGCGGAGTCGCCGCAGCAGGACCCGAGGACGAGCCTCGCCATGGCGCTCAAGGCGGCGGTGGGCATCACGAAGCTCGACGCCAGCCCGGAGTTCCTGGAGCTGGTCCCCGTCGGGGCGACGAGCAGGTTCGCCGCCGGGGCGGGCTCGGGCGAGGGGTGGACAGCCCAGATGGCAGGGGTGCGGCGGGCCGAGCTCAGGTCGGTGCTGCAGACCCAGGACCCGTGGTCGACGGCAGCCAGGTATGTGCGGGACTCGCAGGCGAGGAGCGTCGTCTACGTGTCAGGGCTCTTCGGCGAGGTCCAGCCCCTGATAGAATTGGCCTGGGAGGCGCGGCACTACAGGGACGCGGTGTTCGCCGTCGCCAACCCGTGCGACCGCGGGGAGGAAGGTTCGCCGTATCGGAGGCTGGCGAAGGCGCTGAGCACCACCGGGGTGGGATACCACCGGGGCGAACCGGTGGAGCTGGCGCGCAGGGTCCTGGCCTACTAGGTCCAGGGTCTGCCCCTGGCCTTCACGCCTTCAGGCTCGGAAGCCAGGCAGGCGTAGTAGTGATTCACGCCGAGGGACGGGGCCATGACCTGTAAGGCGCGGGACTTCCGCTCCACCCCGTGCGCATACGGGCTGGGCCTAGTACACGTCGAATGTGATGGTGTACTGCGCGTAGACGGCGCTCGTGCTCGACAGGACCTTCAGCGAGACGACCACCACCGAGGGCGTGTTCGAGGCCGTGGGGACCGCGGTGGCCGTGCCGACGACCGCGATGTCGAGGGTGGACGAGGAGCCCAGCGTTACCGGAGTCCCGCCGCTCTGGCTGACGGCGCCGTTCAAGACGATGACCTGGTCGCTCGCCGGCGCAGTGGTGAATGAGACCGTGAGGTTTGAGAGCCTGCCCAGGTTCGTCGAGCTCGCTACGCCGAGGCTGATGTTCCAGCTGACGGCGACCCCGTCGGCTATCGCGAGGACGTAGTTGTAGTTGCTTGGGCTCCGGAAGTTTGTTAGCTGGCCGGTCCCCCAGTAGATGGTGACGGCCGTCCCTCCGATCGGGTCGGTGTAGACGGTCAGGACCATGCCGTTCGACGGGATAGTAGCGCCTGAACCGGAGAACAGGGCGACTGTCTCGACCGCCTTAACGGACTTCGCCAACGAGATGGGACCGCTGCCCAGCACCGTCCCCACGATCCCGCCGGCGGAGTTGACCACGTATACCGAGGCGGTTACTGTGCCGGCGGCGCTCGTAGACTCCCAGATGTCTTGGGTCCAGCTCCCGCCGTAGAGGGTGCCGCCGGCGGGGTAGGCAGGCGTCCAAAGGAAGGCTGAGGCTCCGGGGTTCAGCGTGATGGAGCCGCTCGTGGCAGGAGCGGCCAGGCTGGTGTCGGCGCTCGGGGGGGACGTCCCAGCGGAGATGGCGTCTGCCACGATCACCCAGTTCTCCGACGAGCCGAGGGTCACGGACACGGTCGCGCTAGACTGCAGCGAGGTGACCGCCTGATATTCGGCCCCGGCCTTGACTGTCCCGGTCACCGGGGAGACGGTGGCGACCGTGGTGAATCCCGTCCCTGCCGTGAACGTGGGGCTGTTCTGCGAGACCACGACCCCCACCAGGAAGTCGTTGGGGAAGGCGGTGGTGACGGTGGTGGACGCCGACGTCCCGGTCCCGGAGGTCGTGCTGGGGGACGCGAGGTTCGGGTCGAAGGGGAAGGCGGTGTCGGCCCCGCTTATCCCCATGGCTATCACGACTGCGTCCGCCGGCGAATTGAGGCCCACCGTGATGGTGTCGGAGCTCAGTGCCGAACTAGTGACTGCGTACCAGGTCTCGATCCTTACGCTTGTCCCAAGGTTCTGTGAGCCCCTCAGGGTGTATGTCAGCGCTGACGAGTCCGTAACCGAGAGGACGGTTTGGCTCTTAGAGTTGAGGATTCCGACGATGACGTATATCACGTCCGACGTCCCGGTGGTCGTGAGGACGGCCGAGAGGGTCTTGCTGTTGGACACCACGGCCGGGAACGCGCAGCCTATCCCCGCCCAGTCGACCTTGACGCTCCCGGTGGCTGGGAAGGTGGTAGGCGAAGCCACCCCGGCGGTGGCGTACTCTCCGGAGCCGCCGTCGTTCGCCGAGGATGTGTCGGACAAGGTGAATCCGGTTCCTGCGGTGAGCGTTTCGCTCTTGGTTCCGGCAGAGTTAGCCGCGTAGGCGGCGACCAGGAAGGAGGACGCTGTGAAAGCGGTGGAAGATACGGCCAGCGAAGTTCCCCTGCCCGTCCCCGTGCCGCAGGTCAACCCGGTGGTGGTGAACCCGCTGGTCTCGTAGATGTCGAGCTTGGAGACCACCTGCGTGGTCCATGAGACAGTGGGCGTCATAGCCCCGGCGGAGCTCGTGGTGCAGTACCACATCGCGGTCTCCACGGTGTTGGTGACCGGGCTCCCTGATGCCGGGGTGAAGCTCGCGCACCTCTTCCCACCCTGCCCGTCGTTGATGGAGGGCGAGGACACGGCGCCAAGCCACTCGATGGATACGACGACTATGTCCCCTGATGCTACGCTGCTGGCGAACGCCTTCGAGCACGTGGTCCCTGAGGCGCAGGCGTTGTACGTGTTCTGTATCAGCGTCCCTGAGGCCGACACCGAAGTGCCGCTGGCGGAGCCGTCGAGGGCGGGCGAAGCCGTCGGCGCGTTGGCGCTCTCGTAGAACTCGAGGCCTGCAGTAGCCGTCACCGTGGCCGAGTTCGAGAGGGTCGTGGTAGATGCGCCCGCAGTCCCCGGCTGAAGCGAGACGGAGGGGCTCTGCACGGTCGCTGCTTGGTCCGAGTACTCGTAGCCGTATATGCTGGCTAACGCTGGAAGGGCAGCGGTTACGACCAGGAGAAGGAGGAAAAGGGCGGAAAGTCGCCGGACCCTCGACGGAGCCCTGTCATCCGAGGCAGTTACGCCCACTGAGCAGCCACCCTGGAGGAGATGGTGCGCTTCCTTCCGAGGCTTTCCCGCACAACGAAGCTCGAGCCCCAGGCCCCTTGGGCAAAGTGCCTCGACTCCGCAGAAGCAGAGAGCAGTGGAGGCGGGGCGACAGCTGCGTCAGGGCGGGGCCCGACCTCTGGATGGCGGCTCTCTGACACGAGAGTCGAGCCGGAGCTCTGCCGCGCGGAGTCACACATAGTCCCGGCGACGACCTGCCCGTCGGTCACGGACCGGCCTCTCCCTTTGCGTTCGCGGCTTGGGCTCCCTTTGCCTTCCTCCCGAACACGACGAGCAGGAACACGACCAAGCCGATGCTCAGGGCGAACAGCGCGTATACACCCTCGATCGGGATTACGGGGACGAAGGGGAGGCTCACGGGAAGGCCGTTGACGAAGGCGCTTGTGAAGTAGAGGACCCCGAGCCCTGACGGTATGGTCCCGCATGTTGCGAGGATCGCGCTCTCGAAGGGCCTCCTGCGCACGAAGAGGAGGTAGAGGTTGGTCGCGAACAGGGTGAGCACGGAGAGCATCGCGTAGGCGAAGCTGTAGTAGAACTGCAGCTCCGTCGAGAGCGAGGTCAAGAGCGAGGGGCCGGAGACCAGCTCCGCGAAGCCGATCAAAGCCGCGGCGTCGAGGACGTAGGGGTACGGCGCAGGGAAGTGCCTGTCAAGCAGGACAGTGAGGATGCTCGCGCCCAGGAATATGTCGATTCCTATGAGGATGAGGAACTCGGGAGCGAAACCGCTAGTCATGCTTCTCCTCCTTGCCGGCCTCCTCTGCAGCCTGGGCATTCCTCCCGTACCATACGAAGAAGAGGAGCAGCGCCACGAAAGCGTAGGGGAGCATCACGTATGCCCCTTCGAACCCCCAGAGCGCCGGAGACAGGTAGCCCAGGGCCGGGACGACGAGCATGACCTGCGAGAGGTAGTAGGGAGCGGTGAGGTTCCAGGGGTCCGGCGCAGGGTTGGTCGCGTTGTTGTCCCCCTTGGTGCGATAGCAGACCTGCCCCCCGCAGGTTCCAGCCCAGACTATCCTGTGGACCACTGTCGCGGGGTTCCCCTCCGGGTCGTGGAACACGACTATGTCCCCCACGCGCAAGCTTGAGAACGGGGCCCTGTAGGTCAGCACCAAGCCGCCGTAGTTGATCGTAGGAGACATGCTGCTCGGGTTGTCGCTGATCACGTACAGGGTCTGGACGCCGAAGGCGTAGCTCACCCCCACGTAGAGCGAAAGGACCAGCAAGGCGGTAAACGCGACAGACTCCGCGTACTTGAGCCCCACCCGAGCCTTCGGGTTCAAAGCTCACCGTGCAACCCCTCGTCGTTTCGTACGGACGCAGCGGCGTCCGGCCGGCGCGCGGGCGGAGAGGCCGTTACGTCGGCGGAGGGCAAGATCGGCATCTTCTCACGCCCATTGCACCGCTATCTGGAACGTCACCGACGAGCTTGCGGAGGCGCCAGACGCCGCGTATGCGGCTATCTCGATGTACTGGGTGGCACCGCTCGCTATCGACTGTGGAAACGTCCCTGACACGCTTCCGCCAGAGAGTGTAGACGATGTTATCGCGAAGCTCCCCACGCAATTGGCCGGAGTCACCAGAGCCCCTGCGGCCGTGAACTCGGTCTGAGTCGTGCAGTAGTAGATCGTAATCGAACCGAGGTCAGCCGTCGTCCCTGCTATGTTGAGGACCTGGACGCTCTTGATGCTGTGAGCGGCAGAGGGGGACGTGTTCTTTACCTCAGTGAAGTTGGAGTAATACGTCGCTGGCACGGGTGAGGCCCCGGTCGACGCAGGGAAGAGACTCAGGGTAGCGGTCATGACGTCGAATGTGGAAGAGACCGAGCCGCTCGCGCACGGATATGCAGTGCAGGAACCGCTGATGTCGCCCCCGACGACAAGTTGGACGTCGGGAGTTCGTACCGTCGCACTGCCGTTGGTGTAGAAGAAGACAGACACCGTGGCGCTGGCTGTCGCCACCACCGCTGCAAGGAAGAGCACCAAGAGGGCTCTTCCCCATCTCTCATGGTAAAGGTGCCTCAGGGTCCGTTTTACGAATCTAAACATAAAGAAGTGGCCAGACTGAGCCCTACCCTGAGGGTTCCATGCAGCCTGGCCGCTGGGGAAGTGGGCTCCAAGAGGTGACATCCCCCTTACGCCCACGATACTTGTAGGTCGAAGGTCACGGTATTCGCAGCTGTCGCGCCGGACGCAGCGTGGGCAACCACTTCGATGTAGTTGCTGGTGCTAGCAGTTAGCGAATACGGGAAAGTAACTGCTCCGGTCCCGGTGGGAGGTGTGGTTGACGTTATCGCATAAAGCTCGCAATTCGATGATGTTGGAGCGTTTGTTTGGGTAGGACAGTAGTAGACATCGATCACGCCTAGTGAAGAACTTGCGTCCACTATGTTTGAGATGCTGAAAGAGACGATGTTATGTGCGGATGATCCCGCGTTGGTGACGTTCAGGAGGTCGGTGTAGTATATGCTAGGCTGCGGACTTTCAGTTGCCGATGGGAAGAAGGTGATTCCGATGGTCGCGAAGTCGTTCGTTGGCGAGAGGGTGACCGTAGGGTGGTAGGACGAGGCGCTCGAGGCGTCAAACCCAACCGCGAACTTGACGTCGGGTGTGGCGACTGTTGCTGTCGCGCTTCCGTAGTAGATGACGAAGACTGATGCGCTGGCTGTGGCTACTAGTCCGGTTATGATGAGGACGGGAAGGATCTTCCCGAGCTTCGAACCGTACAGTGCTTTGATTGCCTTCTTGAAGGAGGCCATGAATTCGTCAATCGCCCATTCTGGTTCGCTGATAAACTTTTATGGAGGGATAGTCAAGATTTTTCCTCGATTATTTGGTGGGTTCAGCAAACGCGTAGGCTCTGGCTTATTGTCTCATGTGATATTCAGTTCATGGACGAAGCTTTGCGAGCCTCGCGCAGCAGTAAACTCAGGCCAATGACTCAACTTACTTTGACAATGGGTTTACAAGTTTCGCGAGCAAGCGTCAGGCCAGGTTTCGGTCGCGACCTCCTCGACCAGATCCAGTACGAGGCCCTGCTGCACCGAGTCCTGGCGCGCGTCAAGAACCGTCCCCAGGGCTTTGGTCGGAGCGCGGAACCCGTCGCCTCGACCCTGCAGCCAAAGAAGGGCGGGACCCCCCGACCCCCTGCTGGATCCCTCCTCTGTCCGCGTCTCTGTTGACGGTTGGGTTCCCCGACCACTCCTCTTCCATGCTGGCCGGAGCGTCGACGGCGCACAGCCTGAAGGGTTCGTGCTCTGGATGACAGGGCTACCCGGCTCGGGCAAGTCGACCATAGCGCAACTCCGGAGCAGGCGGCTCAGAGAGGATCATGGGCGGAACGTGGAGGTCCTCGACGGGGATGAAGTCAGGAAGGGCTTGTCATGTGACCTCGGCCTTTCCAAAGAGGACAGAGAGGAGCACAAACGAAGGGCATCCACGTTGCCAAAGTCCTTTCCAGGAACAGGGCGATCGTGATCTCGGCCCTCATCGCGTCCTACAGGGCCTCGAGGGCGGCCGCCAAGGAGATAATAGAGCCAGAGAGGTTTCTCGGGGCATACATCAAGGCGCCCCTTGAGGTCTGCGAGGCGAGGAACCCGAAGGGACTGTATGCGAAGGTCTTCTTGCCCAGAGGAACACACACTCAAACCCTTTTCTACCGTCGTTCTGAGCTTCAGCACCCTTGAGGATACTCATTGCTGGGATGGACGGGTATCTTGGATGGTCGCTCGCATTGCATCTAGCCAAGCGAGGACACGAGGTGGCTGGCTTCGACAACTTATCCCGCAGGTCGCTGGTCGCCGAGATCGGTTCGCAGAGCATGACCCCAATACTGGGTATGGAGAACAGGCTGGAGGCGGCCAAGGAGGTTCACGATTTCGACATCGGGTTTGGGCACGGGAGCACGCTCGACTATGGGTACCTCAGAGATGTCTTGAAGGAGTTCAAGCCGGAGGCAATCGTTGATCTCGCGGAGATGCCTTCTGCACCCTACAGCATGATAGACAGGGAGCATGCAGTCTTCACTCAGACGAACAACGTCATCGGGACCCTCAATCTGCTCTTCGAGATGAAAGAGAACACAAGGGGTGCCCACCTAGTCAAGCTTGGGACGATGGGGGAGTACGGCACCCCAAACGTAGCTATCCCTGAGGGGTTCTTCGAAGTCGAGTACCGTGGAAGAAAGGACATACTGACCTTCCCGCGTCAGGCTGGATCGTGGTATCACTGGAGCAAAGTCCATGACACCGGGAACATCGCGTTCGCATGTAAAATCTGGGGGCTACGTTCGACAGACATAATGCAAGGGGTCGTCTACGGGACGCGTACCCCCGAAATGACCGATGACAGGCTTCTAACAAGATTCGATTTCGATGAAGCATTTGGAACCGCGATTAACAGGTTCTGCGCCCAAGCCGCAATCGAATACCCAATCAGCCCCTACGGGACCGGCCAGATGCGACGGGGGTTCATTGCCCTGGTAGATTCTATCCAGTGCATGACTATAGCCATCGAGCACCCACCCGAGGAGGAGGAATACAGAGTATTCAACCAACTGGATGAGGTCTATGGGATCGGCGAGTTGGCCAACAAGGTGGCCACGGTGGCAAGAAACAAGTTCGGCCTGAAGGGCGAAATATCGTACGTTAAGGACCCGAGAATGGAGGCCCAAGAGCACTTTTATGAAGTGGACCACGAACAACTGAAGAACTTGGGGTTCAAGCCCACCAGGACTTTGTTGGCTGAGCTTGAGATTATACTTGGAGACTGTATGAAGTACAAGAGTCGGATAGTTGAGAAGAAGGAGCACATCAATCCTACAATCACTTGGAATAAGGGAAAAGAACAAGGCAATCTGCTAGGCCATATATGACTCTCGTCAAACTACATTCAGAGAATGGACCTTTTGAGGAAGCAACGTCCGCTTCACCTCGCTCGTAAAAGAAAAGGAGTGCCACGGTGGGCACGTTCTCTTGCAGGGCCCGGACTGACACCAAGGTTAGTAGGTTGGAGAGATATAGGCGAGAGGGAGACACCCAGCGCTCAGGGGTTCATTCCCTGTCCGCATTGGGGAGTACGAATCCGCAGTTGAACTGTCCGCTTCCCCTCTCACGCTTCGCTTGGGAATCAGACTCGTCGCAGGCACGACCAAGTCCAACCTTACACGAGGTGCTCCGCGCTATCTTAGCAGCTACTACAGTCACTACTGGTAAGCACGCACATTGGAACATTTAACTCATGGTACGTTGACAAATCACGAATGCAAGAAGAGAGCACCAGGTACACAGGAGTACCCAATTGGTCTGACTTCCGGGCATTGAGAAGGAGTCAAACGCTCAGAATCTTAGAGGAATATTCGAACGAATTCTTACGAGCCAATGCGAGCGTTACCAACTTGTACAAATGGTCTCTTGATCCGTTACATCACTGGAGCCGTCTCTGGGAGTATCCCTACTGTTGGCGGATTCTTCGCGCTTACTCTGCCGGTCGAACCGTTCGCATCCTAGATGCGGGGTGTGGTTGGACATTCTTCCCGTATTTTCTCAGCGCCAAACTGCCACGCAGCACCGTCGTCGGATGTGATTCTGACAGCAACCTCAGCCAGTTGTTCAATTACTCCAACGCTAGAATGAGATGCACCGTCGACTTTGATGTCGAGAGTCTTGAAGAACTTGCATACCCCGATGCTAGTTTTGACGTCGTGTACTGCATTTCGGTCCTCGAACACCTTAGAGAGCGCAACAAAGCGCTAGGGGAACTAAAGAGGGTGCTGAGAAAGGGCGGGTTGCTTCTGCTTACTTATGACATTTCACCGGATGGCTTGAGTGACATACCAATTGCCGAAGCAAGACAGCTTCTAGAGCGGCTGCAGAAAGAATTTTCCCCTGTCGGTAACTATTCCTTGCGACTCATTTCAACGCAAAAAGGAATCTTGGGCAGATTCCCCATGCGGACCCCTTCTGAACTCTTTGCAACTTGCGTCCGCTTCGTTAATCGCGATATCAGATGGGATCACTTGGTCAGTTCATTCGGCCTCACCTTTCACCGGCGTGGTTTCCAAGGAAAGACTATCTTCGCAGGCGCGTTTCTCCGCGACTAGCTCTAGCTTTTGGCAGTTGGATAAGACGCCCGATCGTGAGCAAGCCTGGGCCCTCGAGTTCAATAAACGAAAAGTTGATGTAGAGAACTCTCAAATTGGTCTGGCCAGCTGTTCTAGGGCGTTGATGCTCGGGTTAGGTGGACAAGAGCCCTGGCTATGCCGGCAAGGAAAGCCACGATCGTAGCACGCAATACCTAGAACTCGGACTCTAGCTCTTCTATCAGTCGAATTTGCCTTTACAAGCTTATGCAAGGCCGTGCTGTGTTGCACGATTTGACTTCATGAACGAGTAATCATGGTTCAAGTGTGCTTGTACGTATCAGACGCTCTCCGAACTCATGTCGACGACAGACAGGGACTGGCACAGGTACAACGAGGCTCTGGTGAGGAGGGGGGAGCTGAACCTCGACTCCTCCGTCGTGGAGGAGTGGAAGACCGAGCTGAAGAAGGCTAACGACGGCAAGGTGGGGGAGCCCTACCGCTACCCCGAGTCGTACATCAGGTTCCTGGCGTTCGTCCGGCTGCTCTTCCACCAGCCCTACAGGCAGACCGAGGGGTTCGTCCACTCCCTCTCCAGGTTCGTGGACGGCCTCCACGCTCCTGACTACTCCACCATAGACAGGAGGGCGAACCGCCTTCGGGTCGACCTGGACGAGTCGCTCGTCAGGTCGAACGACCCCGTCAGCATCGCGGTGGACGCATCAGGGGTCAAGGTCCACAACGGAGGGGACTGGATCCGACGCGTCTGGAAGGTGAAGAAGGGGCACCTGAAGATACACTTCGCAGTCGACGTGAAGACAGGGCAGGTGGTATCCATGGACGTGTCGTCGGAGAAGGTCGGTGACGGGAGACGGCTGAAGAGGCTGGCGAGGAGGGTCCTGGCGGACGAGGCGTACGACTCGAAGGCCAACTTCAACTTCCTCGCTGGGGAAGGGATCGAGCCCGTCATCAGGCTGGCCAAGAACTCGGTCCCGAAGTGCAACGGCTCCTACGCCAGGAAGAAGGCAGTCATAGAGCAGCAGGCCTTCAGACCGAAGGCCTGGTCGAGGATACACAGGTTCGGGCATAGGTGGATGGTCGAGGGGGCCTTCTCGTGCATCAAACGCATCTTCGGGGAGTACGTCACGGCCAGGGAGTTCGTCAACATGGCCAGGGAGATGGCCATGAAGGCGTACATCTACAACGGGTTCATCGCGGCGAGGTAGAGCGAGGGGCCAGAAGCCCAGCCACGACCATGCCCGGTCATGGATTCGTGCAACGCAGCACAAGTCCGGCGTAAGGTTTACTACTCTAGTACGGACTCGTACACAGCCCTGAGCGATTCTGCCACGGCTTCCCATCTGCATCGGGTAAGAATGCTGGCCTTCAATGCGAGATTCCTGGGAGCCGACCTCGCTTCCTTAAGGCCATTCATTATAGACTCGACAGACCCAGGATTGACATAGATAGCTTTGTCAGAGAAATACTCGGTAGTGCTTCCTCGATTCGTCAGCACGAGTTTGCAGCCTGCGACTGCGGCCTCAAGCGCAGCAAGGCCCGGCGTCTCGAGCCAGCTGGGTAGAGCAAACACTGATGCGGCTGCATAACAAGACAAAAGGAGGGGAGAGTCGTGCTCGATGTCAGTAAGAAAGAGAACTTTACCACCTTGAGCTTCGCGGAGGCACCGGTCGTAGTACGCGTGTTCTATTGGTTTTCCAACAACAACCAGAGGGATTCCCAGCCTCTTGCACGCATTAATCAGTCGAAGTGTATTCTTTCTAGCACAGATATTCGCAACGGTAAGAACAAATTCTTCGAGATTGTACTGATTTCTGAATACATCTGGTCTGGCGTCGGCAAACCTAGCATCCACACCCGCCGGAATCACCTCAAATTGCGCGGAAGTGGGGAATTCCGCGCGCAAGACTTCTTCTTCCAGTCGTGAATTGGTCGTAATGACGCGGGAATACGACATCAGCATGGCTGCCGGGTCAAATGGCAAAGGTTCCGCAATTCTGAAGTAAAGGCGACTCCGACGTCCTAGACGCAGGGCCCTCTGAATCAACCGACTTAACCTGGCATTAGGATATTCATTGAGGAGTTCGTCTGTCGGCCAATATACGGGCTGAAGGATTATAGGAATCCCTAATCTGCGTGTGAACCGTGCGATTTCAAGGTTCGAGAGCCTGAACTGGTAGAGATGAACCAAGTCAAAGTCCCGGATTTTGTCGGCAACAGGGTTGAATAGTTCGACTTCAACGCCTATTCTTGAAAGATAATCCTTCTTCTTCAGAACCGCAACTTCTCCCCCACCTGCCACCTGGAAGTCTGATGTGCCAGTTACGAACAAGACCCTCATACGCAGGATGTTGCTGCAGAACGGCGTTATGAAAAGGGTTCCTACGCCGCGAGCACAGCCCCGGTTACTCCCGTGAATCGCTTAGAGAAACCATAACAGGGAGAATTACCAATTCCAGACGGAGTCTCATTTGGGCAAGCCTCGTCTCTGGCCAGACGCCAACCCATGGTGGAACGGCAAGTCTCACTGCTGACATGGTCACGCTTTACTCACTCGTCCGTCGTGCATGTGCCGTCCTCCGAATAGTTCGTTGTCTAGAATTGACACAATTCTCTTCGCAGCACCAGGGGCATAAGGGTTGCGCCACGAACGGTCGTTCAGCATTTGATTCCTGCATCCGTCAAGGAATGGAGTTCGATCTAGACCCGTGACAACATTAGCCCCCACTTTGACGGTCTCAGGACGTTCCGTATTATCACGGATTGTCACACAAGGGACGCGTAGGATGCACGCTTCTTCCTGGATTCCACCGCTATCAGTGATAACGAACGAAGCGTTGTCAAGAAGGTTCAGAAAATCCAAGTATCCTAGGGCAGGGAGCACAACCACGGATTGGGGAACCGATAAGTTGAATTGTTTGATTCTCCTCTCGGTTCTGGGATGAACACTGAAGATAACTGGTAGTTTGATATGGTCGACTAATTCAGCAAGAAGAGAAGACAAGAGCCTTAGTCTTTGCGGGTTGTCCACGTTTTCTTCCCGATGCGCGGTAAGGACGATGAACTCTTTTGGTGAGAGATGTAAATGCGTCAAGATTGTGCTCTTCGCTTGAGCCGTTTCTCTGTTTTGGATGACTGCATCAGCTATAGTATTCCCAACCACGTAGATGCGTCCACGTACCC
The DNA here is from genome assembly GCA_029785825.1 of Nitrososphaerota archaeon. Lineage (NCBI taxonomy): Archaea > Thermoproteati > Nitrososphaerota > Nitrososphaerota archaeon. Next base: position 948,287 of record JAFLYY010000001.1, read on the forward strand.
TATCTCTGATTAGATTTTGACGGGCCCCTGTGGTTGGGGCAAACAAGTATTCGGAGATGTGGTCAAGCATTACACGATTGTGTTCTTCAGGCATCCGCCAGTCGTTACTTCGTAACCCGGCCTCGATGTGACCAACCATTATGCCAAGTTTCCGCGCCGCGAGACCTCCCGCCAGATTCGTGTTAGCGTCGCCTCCCACCAACGTACACGTAGGTCTTTCTTTCAGGAGAGCGTTCTCGACACCAGTGAGCATTATTGACGTCTGTTCTCCATGGAAATACGACTCGTCGACACCTTCAACGTGATACTCAGGGCGTGGCAATTCGAGGTCTGAGAATAGATCTTCGCTCATGTTGCGCGAATAGTGTTGACCTGTGTGGACGACGAAAAACTTCATTCCGCGATTATCAAGTTCCTTGATGATTGGGCTCATCTTGATTATTCCAGGACGGGTCCCTAGTACCACGCAGATGGAATCACCTAGTTCGTCCCGAGTCAAGACTTTCATTACTTTCATTGATCGTAGTCGCTTGTCCTCGCAGTTCCCCTGAAAAAAAGATAATCCGACCCATTTCGCCACGGACCCGTTCCTATTGTAGAACTACCGTGTCGTGGGTCTAGCGGGTTACGATACCGACTCCCGATGCTGCCTTCGTTGAGCATGACGTGAATAAGATGTCACTGCCCCTATTGATTCGTGGGAGTCACATAATTGAAGGCTCGGCCAATCATATATTGGGACCCCAGAACGGGATAGGGCACTAATTTACCCATACCCTCCGAGTTAAACTCGTTTACTGCTGCTAGGACCCCCCTTCGGGGGTCGCCTCTGAAGACCCAAATGCCATCGAAGTAGAACGGAGTGCCGTCTCTGAGAATCGGCCGAAGCCAGCTCAACACTTCTTTCGCGGAGCTGTAGTAGTCTACATCCACTGTGACGACCGAGGGAGGACGGCTCCTCAGGGTCTCACTCAGAGCAGGTGTGAGAGAGTCAGTAAAGAAACCGGGGACAAAATGGACGTTGTCTTGTTCGGGGCCAATCCCAAGCCGCCTGAGCAGTCGTTTAATTTCAGGGACAGAATGCCGAAACGCTCCTGGGCCGAAGTACGCGAAGTCGCCCTTCCAGTCCATCTTCGGGGGAAGACCTTGGAAGCTGTCAAAGAGGTAGATGTGGCAGTCGCGGGTATTTACTATCGAGTCATAGCAGAGAGACTGAAGCGCCTTAATATATCTGAAAAGCGTTCCTCCCCACCCGACTCCGAACTCGTAATAGATGGGCGTCAAGTCACCCAGTATGGCCTGATCTCTCAATGCCTCATAGAACCACGACCTCAGAGGGTCGATGTCCAGCCTCTTACCGACGCATTCGGCTAGCCGGACACCTACAATGGGACTTGAAGTACTCACGAGAGATGATAAGAGCCCAGAATAGAAACTGATTCTTTGGCGAGAGCCACTGTCATAAGGTTCGGACATGGGCGCCTTAGTAGTATCCCATGCCTGCCCAAGGTATAACCTTTGACCTTCCTGGCGCCCTCAGAAGATTCGCCCTACTCTGTCCGCAAAGCGCCAGGAAGGCCAGTTCCAATAGCTCTAGTTAGACCTCGACCTTTGCACTCCTCCGGCATAGCCCATATCCACCAAGAGGTGGATAGCGCGCTGCTTCTCCTCAAGGAGTTGCTCCCTCGGCCCGCGGACATCCTTCTTGACCTGCTTGAGATCCCTAGTCTCCAGCATTTCGGATGGAAAGACACGTGGTGACGTTGTCGGAGCCTTGATTTGACCCTACATCCTTGGCGGTCCAGAGAACCCCGGAGTCAGAGAAACAAGATGTCGACTTGTTGCGTGGAATTCACGGCATTAGAGAGCCACCAAGACTCTCACAGTGGTGGGGAAGGAGAGACAACCACCGAGCTCCCAAAGCTACTTGGCTCTCTTCGTCTTCCATTGATATGAACAGCTGAATTGTTCACTCATTCAACCTGAATGAAGATGTATTGAAAAACTGCCTGATTGTCAGAAAAGTTGCGGAGAACATACCTTTTACGAAGACCAAAGGAAGATTTTCGTGCCAGAATTGTCATAAACAAGCGACGAGTTGGCCAAATGGTCGGATATTCGTTCGTAAGAGTAGATGACCATGTAGTTCTGATATGACTTGGTAACCAACACACTTCCGCTCTGTATGTTGAAGGATCCCAAGAGAATTTCGGAACCAACTGGGATATCTAGGAAGTTGATCGGAATCTGGAGCGAACTATTTCCCTCATAGTCTGCCAAGAGGAGCCTTCGATAGACATCAGCGAACATGTGTCCGCCATTCGGCGTGTGTCCGACCATCCAAGTAGCGCCAGATACTTCAAGCAGGTTGAAAGCGGCGTAGTCCACGTTGCTTGTAAGGGAAATGGCCGTACCTCCTGAAGTAAGCTGCCCACTCGCCAAGTAAGCCACACCGCTGTTGAATAAGAAGAAGACCGACAGAAAAACTGCGACAATCTTTAGGGCGGCCGTGTGACTCAAACTGAACTTGGTGAACTTCGCGACGCAAACTCTGGCGATGGTAATCAACCCCACTATTGTGAGTGGAGCATACAACAACTGTGAGACGTGATAAATACGCTCAATGTTCAACGCCGCACCAAAATCAGGAACTATGAATGTCAGACCAAAAAGAATCAAAGCCGACACAGAAAGAGCAGTGTATTCAGCCTGGAAACCAGCGGTTCTATGGGAACGCGCAACCCAAACCAGACCAATAACAGCGAAGACCACGGCGCTTCCGGTGAGATAACGCGAAACAGTCTGGAGCGGAAATGAAGGAGATGAAATCACACCAACTCCTTGAACTGTAAGTGGGTTCAAGAATGAATTAACGAACGCCTGCTCTGCGTGGCGAATCAACCCGACGAAGTCCGAAAATGAAATTGAGGCAGCTACAGCGATGTTCCACGAGAGAACCAAGAGCGTGAGCAAGAGAAGAAACCGCCAATTCGCTAATCTAGCCCGTACCGTTTGGCCATTCTTCCAAGTTTCGCCGCTCGAGTTCGGGGTCGACGCTCGGTCCTGATTGGGTCGACGCACAATCATGGAAGGAAGCCTTGATCGCGCAATAAGCAACACAACCCAAGCGATAATGGTCAGGAGCAAAGTCAGGTACGCGATGCTGTAGTCTGAAATGACCACACCAATTGTTAACAAACTGACAACCAAAGGTGCGCGTCCTAGCCGCTTCTCTACGATGAAGAGTACAAGCATGACCAGCAGCAACTCCGCGATTTCCTGCGAGGCAACGGCGAGTATTTCAGTATAGAAAACGTACGTTACAACAATATAATAAGATCCTAGAAACGCAACTGGCTCACTGGTCTGGCTGCGGAAGACCCGATAAAGGACAAGCGGAACTAGGGAGAAAAGGAAAGGGTAGGTCAACTTGAAGGTCCAGATTAGGGGCACGTGACTGACGAGAGAATACGCAGGTGCAAGTAAAACGACGCTCAGAGCCCCGTTGTCAATCAATGCAGTTGCAGCATGCCAACTCGAGTGTGACAACACGAGATTCGCGACATAGTATTCTCCTTGGATGTCAAACCCCACGAGGCCATTCGAAAAAAGGGATGTGTGCCAGACCAAGGCAACAGCGGCCGTCCACAATGCCATTGGGTAAACTCGAGCATCTGGAGGTCGAAATACCATCATCATTGGAAGCGCAAGTACTGAAAGAAGAAAGATAATTTCGAGCCAATTTTCCGAATAAGCATTCATCAGGGAAATACCTGCGACAGAGGTCGCGACCAAGCCAATGCCGAACACCGCACCTGCGGCCAATCCACTTGACCTCGAGCGGGTCATCTACATCGCTTGTATCCATACCAGGGAATATTCAACGCTTTGTGACTGCGCCTGCTACGACCACAAGTCTGGTTCCCATTCTCCCGATTACAATCGACTTCAGTCAACCTTTCCGTCACCCCTCTTGAGCTGTTCAAATGACTTTGGTCCCCCAACTGACTTCATTACCTTGAGTCACCATAACAGAATCGTTTCATAGGCCGCGCAACAGCACTTGAACCTGCTCAGCGGAAGTTCGCCGAGAGTACTCAGTAGTGAGGAGATTGAGGGCATTCCTTGCGAGAGAAATTCGTTTGCTTTCAGATTTTGCTAAACTAATCACCGAATCCAGGAAAGTCTCGTCTACTGACTCGCATATGACCGCGTGGACACCGTTAACCAAGCCGATTCCTTCCACTCCCTTTACAGTGGATACAATTGGGATTCCATGGGAGATATAATCAAAGACTTTAGTCCGGATGCCAGTACCGCTTGTAGTCGGAACAATTGCAACATCACCAAGAGCGAGAAAGGCTTCCAGATTTGGCACGTGCCCATAAGATCTTATGTTCCCTCGTTCATAAGGTGGAAGATCTGTACCAGCAAGGAGGACGCGGATCGTGTTGTCTCTCTTCTGCAATTCAGGCGCTATGTACTCTTCAATAGTCTTGAACGCTTCGAGATTAGAGGGATGCCGATAGATGCCGTGAAACACAACGTTAGTCACCAGGTTATCCTTGGTCCCGATTAGTTTTTGCTTTGGCTCGTACCATGGTTTTACCAGGACGGTCCGTTCGGGTGGTACGCGGTAGAGCGTACAGAACCTCTGCTGGTCTAGTGGGCTCAAAACAGCAATCCTATTGCTCCTGCGGCAGCTAATCAATTCGATGACTCTGACGAGACCGATAAATATCTCCCTTAGGAACTGACGCACAATTGGTAGCCTCGCCAGCCTGAAGTCTAGACTGACCCTCTTCCAAGCGATGTTGGCGTGATCCGCGACCACATCATGTGCGTCATAGATGATAGGGACACCTAATGACACAAGAGAAGCCGAGCCAATCCCATATGGTTCGCTGACTATCACCAAGTCAATCGAGTTCCTGACTATCGACCTCCGCAGAGCCATCAGGTAGAGCGGATTCAAGTCTGTAAGAAACATGAGACATTTCCCCCCAAGAAATAACTGGCGGAATGATGACTCCCATGGTCCATATCGATTTCCAGGCTCCACACGGCTTGGTTTTCTCCGCGCGTTCAAGAAGAACAGGTGATTGTTTTCGCTTAGCAGCCCTATCAACTTTGATCTCGTTGCAGTCGTACCTCCATCAATGTTACCAATGTTGGGACTCGTGGTAACGAGTAGTATGTTTCTTTCTTTAGAGGGCAACTTATTGGGTCCGGACAAGCCTTGTTGTTATTCGGTTTTCAGGGGCCTTTGAGACCATTGTGGTTTTCCTCTTCGTCAGAGTCTGATTGGTATCTGCAATCTGTCAGCACCACCACGAATCTGCCAAATTTGAGTTGAGATTGCACGTCAATTATCTTCTGAGTTCGCAGAAGGGTGGCTAAAGTAGGCGACTCGTAACGCTTCCTTGGTCCACGAGATAGGTCTTACCGCATAGTGGTCGAGTACATATCTTGATAGTCCCACTCGTGGGGTTGCTTTATCAATCAGTTCCAGATCGGAACGCGACAAGAAGAGTTCAGCAGCAACCGCATTCTCCTCGGCTTCTGCGGGTTTTAGTGAAGCCGGGATCGGAACGCATTGTCTGTGTGAAGCAATCCACGCGAGAGCGATTTGGGAAATCGACGCGCCCTTCTTATCTGCAATCTCCTTCAGGACATCAAGCAACCGTTCTAACCTACCTATGAACCCGATGTTCGAAAGGAAGTTGAATGCCCTTGCCCGGTCGTTAGGAGGAGACTTGCTGTTGTACCTCCCCGTGAGGAGGCCCCCCGCGAGGGGACTGAACGCTATGACACCAATCTTGTTCCTTAAACAATAAGGAATTGTGTATTTCTCAGAGAACCGAGAGACCACATTGTACTCGACTTCATTCACCGAGAGCTCCGTATTCCTGAGGGCTCGGATTACCTTGTTCAGCTGAATCGGGTGATAGTTGCTCGTCCCAATGTACCTCACCTTGCCCAGTTCTACGAGTTTCTCGAGCGCACCGAAGGTTTCCCGCGTTCGTATGAGCGGATTGGGGTAATGCACGAGGTACAAGTCAATATATCTCAAGCCCATCCTCTCCAGGGTTCTGTCAGCAGCCTTCAACACATTCTCGTACCTTAGGTTCCAGGGTGCCACCTTGGAGACCACGACATAGTCGTCGCGCCTGTATTTTTGTAAACACGCTCCCAGCAACCTCTCCGACTGGCCGTCGCCGTAGGTTTCAGCTGTATCAAACATGTTGACCCCGTTTCTCATAGCTGCATCGACCGTCTCGAAGACGTCTTGCCTTCTGAACGTCGTGCCGTAACCCCAAGGGGGGGTTCCAAACTGGCCCGTCCCTTGTCCCACGCGGGACACTCGAAGTCCGTTGCTGCCCAACATGACATATCTCATCTGTCTTAAACCGAACCTGGCCAGAGTGATGGTGTCAGCGGGTCTGGCTCCGTTACACCCTGTGCAGTTTGGCGAACTAGTATCTTGCGAACCTTGAACTTCCTGTTCAACGCCTCGATCAGTGTAATGAGACTTCTTCCAACGGCTTCCATTGTGTAATTCTGCTGGACGACGCCTCTTCCTCTTGTGCCAAGTCTAATCGCTTCGGCCTTATGTGAGTACAAGAACAGAACTGCCTTGGCCACGGCTTTGTAGTCCCCAGGCTCCACAACGAACCCAGAACGGGTAGCCGCCACGTAGATTCCAGCCACTCCACGCGAACAGCAAATAATCGGTCTACCCGCAGCCTGGTACTCGTAAATCTTCGACGAGAAACCCTTCTCGATGTTCCCTGTGCCAGCCAGGGGTACAATAAGCACATCTGAACTCATCATCATGGAAGCTGCTTCCTTTCGTGGAACGACATTGTCGGAGACAAGGACGTTCGTGAGCCCCATGCTTTTAACGACAGACTTCAGATGAGCCGACATCTCACCCGCGCCTTGAAACACGAACCTAATCTCAGGGTGAACGGCGAGGTCGGCAGCCGCATGAAGTACTTGGTCGAAGTCGTAGGCTTTGGAGAAGGCCCCAACGTAGAGAACCTGAAAGGTTTCCGAGTCCCTCTCCTTATTCCATCCGTCGAACAACCTCATGTCCACTCCTCCGGGAATGACCTCAATCTTGGATCGGGCAATCGAATACTTTTCAGTTAGAGTCTCGACGTACCCAGAGCTGATGGGGGTGATACAGTCAACCAGTGAGTAGGCTGTCCTCGCAACCAAATCACCCACTAAATGGCCCGTGCCTGACTTCAGCATTCCAAGATCATATAGGGACTCAGGCCAGAGGTCGTCCACGTTCAGAACCAGGACGCCCCCCACGAGTCGAGCATAGACTGATCCTGGGAAAGCTACAAGAGTCTGAGGATTCGAGGCAAAGACCGCGTCTGCCTTCCTCACAAAGGGATATGCGAAGAAAGAAGTGAACATGAAGCACATGAACATAATGAGCCTCCTCCCGAAACCCTTCGACGGTAGAGGAGGCAAGAAGGTGCGAATAACTCTGAGACCTCGCTGGTTCTCGACTGCCAGTGGCTTCCACCTATACTCTGATGGCACTTTCCCATCCGGGTAGTGCGGCACGCCAGCGACCACTGTGACCGAGACGCCGTTTGCTACTAATCCCTTCGCCACATTAAACGCCCTTGTCGCGCTCCCTGCAAGGTCAGGAGGATAGATTTGTGATAGAATGAGTACACGTAGCCTAGAACTTGGCGCTTGCACCTATGTTCTCCCAGTTTTCCAGAAACCACTGATGAACCTTGCTAAGAGAGTCTCTCACGGTAGCCTTGGGACTGTATCCTAGAAGCCGTTTGGCTTTAGAGATTGAAGCTCGCCTTCGAGTTGACTTGTCCCAGTCTCTCTTTTCTCTGTAGAGGATTCCTGTTTTGTTCTTCGTGATTTCATTAACCCATTTAGCCAAGTCAATCACTTTCGTCTCTTCACCTGATGCAAGATTAAACGCCTCGCCCACGGCTTCTGGAACTACACCTAGCCGGAGAGTACCGTCAGTGATATCATCTACGAATGTGAAATCACGCGTTTCGTCTCCGGTGCCCATGATTGGAAGTGGTCTGTTGTTCATGGACCAGAACATGAAGTTGGGAATTACGTTTCGATAGAGACCAGGTACCTCGCCGGGTCCATAGACGTTAAAGTACCGGGCAATCGCGATGGGCGTCTTGTAATAGTTACTGAAGTAGTTACAGTAGAGTTCTCCGACGAGCTTATTGATTTGATATGGGGTGTCCAGGTGAATCGACATGAAGTCTTCCTTAAGAGGCAATGGTGCTGTGCTGCCGTATACCGAGCATCCTGACGACGCATAAACAATCCTCTTTACTCCCACTTCTCTGGAATGCTGGAGAACCCGCAAGGTACCTGTCCCGTTGACGGCGAGGTCGGCTTCGGGATGATCAACGCTGTTTTGATTGGCGAAGTGGGCAGCCAAGTGGAACACATAAAATGGTTTGAATGAATAAGCCTGTTTCATAATGGCCTCATCAAGAATACTCCCTTTGATGAAGACAACACGGTTATCCTTTGGGATGTTCCATTCGTATGCTGCGGACAGATCGTCGAGAACAATAACGCGAGCCGCACCCGCTCGAAGCAGTGCCTTGGTCAGATTGCTGCCGATGCAGCCAGCCCCTCCAGTCACTAAGATAGTCGCGTCCGCGTAGCCACCGAGCACTTCTTTTGAATTCAACACTCGCGCCCTCCGTCATAGGTATCTTTGAACCATTCTGCGGTTCTCGCGATTCCATCCTGGACCGTCATCGTTGCCTTGAAGCCAAGGTCACGGCTGGCCTTCGACGAATCTGGAGTCTTGACCTTCGTGGTGAAACCCTCCTCTTTCCTGTACGTGACCTTCGAATCAGTCTTCCCCAGTGCCTTCAGGATCATATCAGACACTTGTTTTATCTCATAAGTCGTCTCTCCTCCGAGGTTGTAAACCTCGCCTGGCTTGAATGTGTCCGTTAAGTTCGACAAGGCAGAACAGATGTCGTTCACATATTCTAGAGTTCTCTTATGGCCCAAATATACCGTGTAAGGCAGGTCGTGTATTCCACTGTAGATGAATTTCGGGACGAAACCTCGATATGGGGTATAGTGTTCGCCTGGCCCGTAAACGTTGAACGGTCGAATCCTGACTGTCTCCGTTCCGAACATGCTCGCTGAGTTGAGGACCTGCATCTCTCCGACCCACTTCGTCATTGCATAATCGTTCATCTGCTTTATCGGAACTTTGTCCATGACATCCTCCGACATCCTGCCACTGTAGTCCCCGTACACTTCGGCACTACTAAAGAATACCATGCGAAAGTGCTTCTTCTCTTGCATCCTAATCAGATTCTTGGTTCCCACGGCATTTGTGTTCCAGAGGTTCTCGTAGTAGTCTTCTCCGTTCCACCTTCCATATTCTGCCGCAAGGTGGTATACTAGGGCGTAATCATTATGGTCAAACAACTTCTCAACCTGTCTGAACTCGCTGACGTCGCACCGAATGAACTGGGAGTCGTCACAATTAAGAAGGTCCGAGACCCAGGTCTCATGTCCGTGTTTTCGCAACTCGCTCACTAGGTGAGTTCCGATGAACCCCCGTCCGCCAGTAACCAAGATCCGATTCAAGGCCCCTTGACCTCGGTTTTCGTGAGTATATTGACTATGCGCTCACCAGCGTGACCGTCACCGAAGGGGTTGCTCCACTTTCTCGGTTTGCTCCTCATCAGTTTTACAGACTCCAACAAGTTCTTGGGGTCCGCTTTGGTAAGCATGTTTGAGCCCACCAGGAGGGTTTCTGGGCGTTCGGTATTGTCTCGGATTGTAACACACGGAACCTTTAGCACACATGTTTCTTCCTGAACACCACCCGAATCGGTGAGAACAAGGTCTGCGTTCTTCATCAGCCTCACAAACTGGAAGTACCCTAGAGGCGGGATAACTTGGAGGCGCTTGTCCAGCTCAAGTCCGAATTGTGAGATACGCTTCTTGGTTCGAGGGTGCATGGGGTATACGATTGGGTATCCTAAATTGTCGCCAGTAGTAGTGATGGCTTGGAGAATTTGTTTCAGTCTACCCTTGTCATCAACGTTTTCCTGCCTGTGCAGCGTGAGAAGGAAGTAACCCTCCGTCGGAACCTCGACCCCAAGCTCTGACTTGCTTGCGGCTGGTAAGTCATGCTCAATCGCGTCAACCACCGTGTTCCCAGTTACGTGAATTGAGTCCTTCTTGATGCCTTCCTGAAGGAGATTTCGCCTCGAGAAGCGGGTGGGAGCGAACAAGAGATTTGATAGGTGATCAGCCACAATGCGATTTGTCTCCTCGGGCATTCGTGTGTCCCCACTTCTGAGGCCCGCTTCCACATGACCCAAGATGACCCCAGACTTTGACGAGGCCAAACTGCCTCCCAGTACTGTATTCGTGTCACCCTCAACTAGGACCGAATCAGGTTTCTGGGCTTGAAGAAACTTCTCAACGCCGATGAGTATTCTCGCGGTCTCTTCGGCATGGGTGCCCGACCCAGAATTGAGATTGTGCTCTGGTTCTGGCAGCCCTAACTGCTCGAAGAGCGCTTGGTCCATGTTGTAAGAATAGTGCTGACCTGTATGCAGAAGAAGAAAGTCGATTCTTCGCCTCTTGAGTGCCCTGATTATCGGAGACATTTTGATGATTTCGGGGCGAGTACCAAGAATGACTGCTGGTTTCAAGACGTTCTGTCCCTCCCGTCTCGTGTCATTTCCCTGGCACTTCAACTCACTTATGGCTTGAGCGGTTGCCTCAACCGGAGTGTCTCAGCCTGACTTCCAAGTTGTTAATCGAATAGAGCAGCATCGCTGCAATTATAAGAAGGACTCCGAGTATGAGGCTGCCGGTGCTGAGGAGCGCGAAGGGAAGGCTGAAGTAGCGGGAGCCGTCATAGAGTTGAACTAGAAAGAACACCATGAGAGACCCAAACGTAATGAGGGCCAGACCCGGGACGCCCAGATACAGAAGAGGGCTTCTCTCCAGTATGGACCTGACGATTGTTCCTGCGACATAGGTGCCGTGCCTCGTCGAACCGTAAGTTGACGTGTCATCTCCGTAAATCACTGCAACAGGGACCTCGACTACTTTCAGACCTTTCCTAAGAGCGTCGATAATCATCTGTGATTCGACGCCGATTCCGTGCTCAGTCACGGCGAGTTCATTCAAAGCCTTCTTGGAATAAGCTCTGAATCCACTCTGGCTGTCTCTTAATGCCCCATTGGAAGCTCTGTTGGTCATGTCATTGAGAACCTTGTTCCCAAACTTGCGGTGGTTGGGCATACCACTCCCCTTCTCTCTAGCCCCGTTGACGACGTCGGCCTTTCCCTGGATGATAGGCTCAATCAAGAGAGGGATTTCACCAGGGTCATGTTGTCCGTCGCCATCCATGGTAACCACTGCCGTGGCGCCCAAGTCTTTCGCCACACAAAGCAAATCCGCGAGCGCAACACCCTTTCCCAGATTAGAGTCGTGGCGAATCACCATCGCCCCGAGTCTCTCCGCTATCTTGCTTGTCATGTCAGACGAGCCATCGTCGCAAACGATTACCCGGCGTACATGTTCCTGTGCTCTGATTATGACAGAGGCAATATGCTCTTCCTCGTTGAAACAGGGGATGCAGGCCACAAGAAACGGCGTTCCGACTCTTTCTGCATCTTGGCGATCGCCGCTTGCGACCGTGGGCGAAGCTCTAAGAATCTGCTTGGGTTCCTCAAGTCGAAGCCATGCATCGCCTTCTGACATACTGAGATGATTATTGCATCCCCCCTGAGTATTTAGGGGTTTGCTGAGCTGTGGGTTGTTGAATAACTGATTCGTCCGTCAGCCTTGCTTGCCCTGCCTTGACACATGATGAAGCGCCGGTCTACCGTGCAGGATGGCGTCCAAGAAGAAGAGGGACTGGAGGGCGTACAACGAGGAGCTGGTCAGGAGTGGAGAGCTCCTCTTCGACCCAGATTTTTTATCTGGATGGAGAGGAGAGCTCGAAAGCTCCAACGAGGGGAAGGAGGGGGCGAGGTACCGTTATCCAAGCTCGTTAATGAGTATGCTCGCGGCCATCCACGTGTACCTCCTCCCGTACAGGCAGCTCGAAGGGTTCGTGAGGGTCTTCGCAGAGCACGTAGACGTGATCAGAGGGGTCGTCCCTGACTACACGACGATCTGGTGGAGGGTCGCCAGGGTGAAGGTCGACATCGACCCCACGGTGGACAGGGCCAAAGACGTCACCATCGCCGTGGACTCCACGGGCATCAAGGTCTCCAACAGAGGGGAGTGGATACGCCACAAGTGGGCAGTGAAGAGGGGGTTCGTCAAGTTCCACCTCGCGGTGGACGTGAAGACTGGGAAGATGCTCTCAGTGGAAGTGACAGAGGAGAACGTCCCCGACGGGAAGATGCTGGAACCACTCGTACAGGAGGCGGCGTCAAGAGCCGATGTCAGGCACATGATCGGTGACGGGGCCTACGGCTCCAGGGCCAACTTCAGGTACCTCGACGACCACGGCGTAGAGCCGGTCATCAGGGTCAGGAAGAACTCCTCGCTCAGGGCGATGGGGTGCATGCCCAGGAAGCTCGTGGTCCAGGAGCAGCTCGGGGGCTACGACCGATGGAAGAAGAGGCACAGCTACGGGGACAGGTGGAGGGTGGAGTCTGCGATATCGTCCTTCAAGAGCGCATTCGGGGAGCACGTGACGTCAGTGAAGTGGAAGTACATGATCAACGAGCTCCTCCTGAAGGCGTCTGTGTACAACATGTTCCTGTCGGCGAGGGCGTAGGACGAGGCGAGGGAGGGACGGTCGAGGTGTCCGAAGGGGAAAAGGCGCGCCCATCAAACTGGGTTATTCAACAACCCACTGAGCTGGGAAACAGACTTGGGAAAAGCAGGCAACTGTCGTCTCTTTACCAGTTGAAGGGCAGTTTCATGGGAGAATGTAGGGGACAAGAACGGTGAATTGATGCCTGGATTAACGCCGCGCTCGGGCCAACGCCTTTTCGTACCTAACAAGCGGTGATAGCAGCTTCCACAGGATGGGCACTTCCCTTATAGACTCGGAGAGCCTGTCCAAGTCAGCATCGTCAACCGCTCCCAAGATGGGCGCAACCGTGAGGTATATCCCGCCAAAGAGTACCATCTTCACTCCTAGCATTATGATTTTGTGACCAATGACCGGAAGGACTAGGCAAGCAAGGAGGGCCATCAACGAAGCGCTGAGCATGCCCAAGAGTGGACGCCAACTCACAGTCCCAAGCTTGTATCGATGCACTATGTACAACCCAACGCCTGCAATTGTGCAGTTCGAAGCAAATAAGGCGATGATAAGACCAACGACCCCAAGTCCATTTGAAACAGAGAGCAGCGGTGCCATGACTAGCAAGACGACCGCTCCAGGCCCCGTCGCCAAGAAGGTCAGTCTTGGCCGCCCTACCCCCAAGAGGAAACTCGAGGATATCGCTTGGCCGAAAGCCACCGGAGAATATGCAAGAGCCAACAAGAAGAGATAGTTAGATCCGGGAACGAAAGAGGGACCGTAGAAGGTGTAGAGGAGATCAGTTGAAGCAGCCATGAGGAAGAAAATGACGGGCCCTACGAGGTAGGACACGTACTTAAGAGACATGGCGAATGCCTGCCCGGTATCGGCCTTTAGCCCGTGAAGGCTAGCGAAGGCGGGATAGAGCGCCCCCGCAGTGGCGCTCGAAAGGAGCGAGAGTGGTACCGTGAGGTTGATTGCGACTGAGTAATATCCGACCAGCTCGTTGTGTCCAACGGTTACCGCGGCTAGGAGGAGGGAGACGTAGAAGGTTGCTAACCCTGTAAGCAGGCCACCGATGAAAGGGGCGAACCCGAACGTTATCATTTCTTTGGTGTCTTTAACGAGATATCCTAACCTCTCCCGAGCTACCTTGACCTTAGTAAAGAAGAGGAGGATTGCAGAGAAAGCCCCACCAAAGGCGAAAGAGAGGGAGTGCCCCAGTACCGCTCCAGTTACGCCAAGTCCCAGCAATATCAGAGCTGGTGACAACAGAAGCTTTAGCACGGACTGCAGGATGTTGGCGAAGGACGCCTGCCCCATGGCGTACCACCCAGTGGCTACCGCAATCACGTTTAGAATCACCGACTGACCCAATAGGTAGACCGACATGAGGGCAATGTAAGGGGCGAGTTCTGGCCTCTGGAAGAGGACAGTGGCAATCCAGTTAGATGCGAAGTAGTTGATTACGGCCAGAACGCTTCCCACCAGAAGAGAGAAGATCATCGCGCTCTGAGCGAACCGCCGAGCCATCTCCACCTCACCCAGTGCGAGGTGATGGGCGACATACCGAGTAACGGCTGTCCGAGTCCCGAAGTGGGTGAAAATCTGGAGGAGGGACGGCATAACGAGCGAGAGGCTGAACAATCCGAAGTCGCTCGGTCCGAGGAGCCTGGCGACGATGATGCTTGCTGCCGCAGCTATGACTGCAGCGAGGACGTTCCCAGAGAAGAGTACAACACTCCCGCGTGCTGATTGCTTGGCTATGTGCACTTGATGGCCCTCGGCTATACGAGCTCTTTGGGTGCCGTCTTAACGATTCTCGAGGACCTTGTGATGACCATTCAAATCAAGACTTCGGCTTCGGAGTTATTAGTTGGAGTCGCACTTTCGTCCTCGATGCCCAAATCCCTTGGGATGTCTCTGTGACGTTTGTTTCCGTCAACTGCATGATGGTCGCCACTTGTAGTCACCACAGGCAGGTCCGCAACACAGATGGGGTTGAGAACCTGATTTACCCCCACATTCTCCCATGTACTTAGTTCCGGGAAGCTCGGCCCAGCGTGCAATATCACTTTCATGCCTCGCCCAGCCAGAAAAAGCGATGGCTATGCGAAGATGACGCTCTGAAGCGCTATTCACGGTTCCAACGCCCAGGTCTACGGCGCCTGTTCTCGCAACTGCTTGGCGGAGACCACCCCGCTCGCTATCGGTGCCTGGTGTTACCTGATTACCGAGCCCGACTTCGGGGGAGAGCCCCACCTTCAGAGACGATGCCTTATTGGCTGCCCCGAGATAGCTGTTTCGACGACACATTTGTCGACGTGACCAGTGCCTTCCGCCTGGCCTGAGAAGGTCAAGGATATGGGGGGGTTCCCACAGTCGAGGTGGAGACACTGGCTGCTATGAAGGGGGTGGTGTCGCCCCCGGAGCCACTCAAGGAGTGGATACAGCTGGTCCGCAAGGCCCACCAACAGCTACATAGGAGAATCTGCTGGTGCAACGCTTATAGAGCATGCGCGGAGAACCGAAACTGAGCTTTGGACCTCATCCAGATCGCGCTAGCTACGACGAACACGACCACCGGGCTGTCGGGGGTCCTGCCGTCGCAGCTCCTCCCATACGGCTCCATAATCGGGCTGGTGCTCCTGTTCATAGACGGCGTCCTGTTCGGGGTAGCGGTCAAGAAGGCCCTGGTCAGCGTGGTCCTAGTCGTCGTCGCTCTCATGCTGGCCGCCTTCGTCGGGGTGACCGTGCCCTTCGTGAGCTCGGGCACCATCTTCACCCACATCGTGAACATACTGACCTTCCAGGCGGCCCACATAGGGCCGGCCTTCTACGGGCTCCCGATCTTCTTCATCATCGGGTTCGCCATCGGCGTGTGGCGGGGCTAGGCTAGGCCAGGCCAGGGGCCCCTCGGCCCGCTCGCCGCCCTTTCATCGGCGCAACCGTCGTCCCCCTGCTGGCGCTCCATAAGAGAAAGCAGACCCTAAGGGGCTTCGAACTCGGCGACCTTCGCGCCGACCGTCGGTGCGTCCATGACCCCGCAGGCGTGAGAGTTCCGCGTAGTATGCGGACCCGCCGAGGAGGCGCGCTACCTGGAGCTGGTCGAGCGGGAGCGGCCCAGGACGCTCCACCGAGGCGAGGGCGACCCGTCCCTGAGCGCCGCCTTCACGAGGGCTTCCTCCTCCTCGCCAGGGCGAACAGCGCCGAAGCCACCGCCACCGCCGCCGCGAGCACCAGGACCCCGAGGGTGACGGCGGAAAGCCCCGGGGCGCTCCCCGAGCCGGAAGCGGAGGCCGTCGCAGACCCCGAGGTCGTGGACCGCGCGACGGTGGTGGACTGCTGCGAGGTCGAGCCCTGGGTGGTCGTGGTGGCGACCACGGTCAGCGGGGACCCGACGGCGAGGGGGGTCCCCGTGAGGGCAGAGACAGGGACCACGCCGCACAGACCGTCTGACGACGCGACCACGTCGGCTGCAGGCGACCAGGCGGAGCCTGTCCAGTACACCATCAGGGCGCCGGCGGCGAGCCCGGCCGACGCGACGCAGACCTTGGCCGTCCCCGAGGAGACCCCGGTGACCTTCACGTCATAGTAGGCGGCACCTGTCAGGTCCGCCTGGGGGACCCCGGCAGGCGGCGCAGGGCCCGCTCCCCTGGTGGTGATGTTGACGAGGGTCCCGGCGGCCGCCGCCGAGCCCGTTATCTCCACGAAGACCCCGGTGGAGGTCTCGTTGACGGAGGCGCCCCCGGCGAACAGGGCGACCTGGCAGGCCTCCGCCGCCGCGGAGGTGCAGGCGGGCGCGGTCGAAGCGAACTCAGCCGTCAAAGTCCCATAGGTGGCGACGCTCACGGACGTGGAGGGAGCCCCCGGCACGGCCACGGACAGCCCGGGCGAAGCAGACCAGCCGACGAAGCCGTACCCCGCGGACGGGGACGCGGAAAGCGCCAGGGACGAGTCCGCGTCGTACCAGCCGGAGCCTGCCGCGGGGGAAGCCGTCCCCGAGCCGGGCGGACTGACCGCGACCGTGACGAGGTACTGCGTCGCGAAGGTGACGGCGAGCCCGGTCTGGGTGGGGACGACGAGGCTCCCCGACGCCGCGGAAGGCTCGTACCTCACCCCGGGGGCGCTCCCCTGGACGGCAGGGACGTTCCATGTCCGCGTCCCCGAGAGGACGCCCGGGAACGACATCGACGCCGACGCCGACGTGAGGGTGACGCCGTCGAAGGTGGCCTGCCATGTCGTGCCTGGCGGGAGGCCCGACTCGGTGACCGTGACGGAGTAGCTGGAGACGGGCGCCGATATCGGAGCGAACGCCGCGGTCTCGTTCACCGGGCCGCTCATGGTGACGGAGGCGGGGTTGGCGGAGCCGGTGTAGGACCCGGCGCCCGTGCCCGTCCAGGAGGAGAAGGCGTACCCGGGCGAGGGGGTGGCGGTCAGCGTCAGCAGTGCGCTCGCGTCGAACCAGCCGCTCGCGGGAGAGACGGCCCCCGGCCCTGTGGCCTGGACGGCGAGGTAGTACTGGGTGACGAACGCGCCTGACACAGTGCCCCCCGCCGAGGGGGCGGTCACGGTCCCCGACAGGGCGGTGGCCCCGGCCCCGGTAGACGAAATCCAGGCGTACCGCTTTCCGGAGGCGGTGCTCGACACGGCGGCGCTCCAGGAGTAGGCGTGGACGGAGCCGGGGAGCCAGCTGAACGACAGCGGGAACTGCGAGGCGGAGTAGGCGACCCCGTCGACCGTGAGGGCCACCCCGGTCGAGTCGGGCGAGATCCCCGAGACGGCGAACCCTACCGTCACAGGCTGGGCCCCGATGAGGAGAGGGGTCCCGGTCAGGTCGGCCACCGGGACGGTGCCGCAGAGCGTGTCGGGGACCGTGAACGTGATGGGGGTCGCGTCGACCCAGGAGGAGGACCCGTTGCTGTAGTACTGCATGCCAGAGAACTGGGTGGCGGCCGGGTTATCGATGCAGATCTGGGCGGTCCCGTCGGTGATCCCTGTGACCTTGACGTCGTAGTACCCCACGGAGGTGAGGATCGAGCCCGACGTCCCCGCAGGCTGGGAGCCGAGGACCGTCGTGGTGATGTTGGCGCTCGTCCCGTCGGACGCGGTCGAGCCGGTGACGGTGACGTTGGTCCCGGTGGAGGCGGAGTCGTCGGCCGAGACGGACCCTCCGGACGTCTGGGCGACCGTGGAGACGGACGCGGTGACCACGAAGGGGGACGACACCACGATGGACGGTGCCGCGGAGGTGGTCTCCAGGATGAAGTAGTAGGGCCCCGCCGGGGCGAGGGAGGCCGGGACCGTCACGGTCGCGGAGAGGGACCCTCCGGAGCCGGAAGAGACGCCTGTCACCGCAGTCCCCTGCTGGGCGCAGGTCTGGGCCAGCGTCAGGCTGAAGCAGTAGCCGTACGCCGTGGAGGGGGAGAGGCCGGCGGCCGTCAGCGTGAAGGAGGTCCCGGCGTCCCCGGAGGAGACGTTCAAGGACATCGAGGGCCTCACGGTGTAGGGGACCGAGGCGAGGAAGACGCGGACGACGGGGTAGCTCGGGGGCGGGTACACGGTCATCGAGACGGTCACGTAGTAGACACCTCCGGCGGCCGACGAGGGGACGGTGAGCGTCGTGGAGGCGGGGATGTCCCCCGACGCGGTGGAGGAGAAGGCGGGGGACCCCGAGCAGGCCACCAGGTTGGAGCTGGAAAAGCAGTACTCGTAGGTCTGGCTGGGAGAGAAGCCGCTCCCCGTGAGGGTGACGGTCGAGCCGGGGGAGCCCTCGGAGGGGCCGATGGAGAGCGAGGGAGAGGTGACGGTGTAGCGGGCGTAGCCGACCAGCTGGGACCCGAGGCTCACCACGAGGTAGTAGGCGCCGGGGGCGTTGTCCGAGGGGACCGTGGCGCTCAGGCCGCCCGGGAGCTTGCCGTCGCTCGCCGTGACGTAGGAGTTGGAGAAGGCGGGGCCGTCCGGGTAGGAGTACAGCACCACCATGGCGAGGCCGGCCCTCTGGGTCGGGAGCGGGGCGACGACGGACCAGGCGTCCGTCAGGGGGTTGAAGCTCTCCACTGCGTCGGTGTACCCGCCCGCTGTCTTCCCCCCCGCGGCGTAGATCAGGCCGTCCGCCTCCGCCGAGGCCAGCCCCGCGGTGGCGGTCCCGATGGGGGGCGCGCTGGCCCACAGGTTGGTCGCGGGGTCGTAGACCTGCGTGGCCGAGGTGAGGGCGCCCCCTGGCAGGGCGCCGCCGAACGCGTACAGGAGCCCGCCGTCGGCCGAGGCCGCGAGCCAGGAGGGGTCGAGGGGGGGCTGCGAGATCGGGGGGCAGGTCGACTGGGTGCTCCAGCAGTTGGCGGCCGTGTTGTAGGCGTACGCCCCTCCCGGGCCCGTCCCGCCGACCGAGTAGACCTCCCCGTCCAGGTAGGCGGCCGAGGACGCGGAGGTGGCCACGGGGCGGACCGCCACGGAGGCGCTGCACGGCCCCACCGACGACCAGCAGTTCTGGTCAGGGTAGAAGACGTACTGCGCGGAGAGCGAGCCCGAGAGGCCCGTCCCCCCGAAGGCGAACCCCCTCGTGCCGTTGGAGGCGGACGCGAGCCCCGAGGCCAGGGTCGGGTAGGCCGGCCCGGAGGCCCACATGTTTGTGAGGGGGTCGTACACCTGGGTGAGGTCCACGAGGCCCCCTGTGGCGTTGGTCCCGCCGACCACGTAGATCAGCCCGCCGATGCTGAAGGCCGTGGCGTTGGTGACCGCCACGGGGAGGGGCGGCGCCGCCATCCACGCGTTGGTGGCGGGGTCGTACGCTTCGACCGTGTTGAGCGCCGGCGACCCGGCGTTCTGGCCGCCGATGGCGTAGATCGTCGGCTGGCACCCCTGGGTCGGGGGCGCGGGGCCGTAGGCGAGGCAGGTGGCGTACTCCATCCCCGGGGCGAGCCCGCCGGCCCCGAACGAGAACCCGGTCCCCGCCGTCCCGGACGACGGGCTGACGGCGACCGTGGGGGTCGTGACCGTGAAGAGCGCAGACGCCACTACGAGCCCCGAGGCGGCGGCGGTCACCGCGAAGAGCCCCGTGGACGACCCCGAGGGGACGGCGAAGGACGGGACGATGAACAGGCCGGGGTCGCTTCCGTACAGCTGGAAGGTGTGGGCGGAGGAGCAGGCGGCCGGGGACGAGGTCACCCCCGGCTCGAAGCAGTAGTAGTAGGTCGCCTCGGTGGTGTAGTTGGACCCCGAGAGCGCGACCGGGGTGCCGCCGGGGCCGAAGGCGGGTGAGAGGTCGAGCGTGGGGACGCCGAAGCTCGCCGTGACCGTCCCAGGGCCGTCCGGATAGACCCCGGTGGACGGGGCCCACTGGTCCTCGAAGGTCAGGGGGCCGCCGCTGGCGGACCACTGGAGGAAGTCCGCGGGGGCCGTCGGGGTGGCGGCCATGTCGATGAGGACGGTGGCGTTCTCCCACTGGTTCCCGTTGAGCGTGATCGTCCCGGCCCCGGATACGGCGAAGTCGACGAGGTACTGGTGATAGTAGACGATGTCGAGGGCGGCCGGCGCCGACACGGTCCCCGAGCCGACGAGCGCGTACCACCTGTCGGTGGAGTTGGACCCTGTGAGCGGGTCGGTCGCCGTGAAGCTCCCCCCCGCGTTGAACCAGAGCTGGACGGAGGAGGGGGACAGGGGGAGGGTCGCGGTCGACGTCCCGGTCAGGTTCCCCGCGGCGAAGGCGGGGGCCGAGGGGGACCCGCCGTCCGCGACGGTGTAGCTCAGGGTGAGCTGGAACTGCTCGTAGTAGTAGATCGGGCTGTCGACCGCGTTGGCGGCGTCTATCGTCCAGGTCAGGTCGCCGCCGGACACCGGCGCTGCCGAGGAGGCGAGCCACCTGGTCCCGGCCGGTCCCGAGACGAGGAGGGGGGAGGTCGCGACGGTCCCCCTGAGGGCCCAGACGGCCTGCGGGGATGTCGTGAGGTCGACGGCGGCCGCCGATGGGGCGCCGTTCACGCTCCCGCTGGCGGGGATGGTGAAGTACCCCAGGGGGATGGCGGAGACCGGGGCGCCGCCCACGGGGGAGTACTGGACCGTCTGGAGCAGGAGGTCGTAGTAGTACAGGGTCGGGGTGAGCTGGGACCCCTGGACCGTCAGCCCCACGGCCGCGCACGCCGGGTCGATGCACCACTTCTCTGACGAGGTCGACCCGCTGGAGGACCCGGAGACCGAGAGCCCGCCTGCGCCGCTCCCCTCGTCCATCCACTCGGCGAGGGACTGGGAGCACTGCTGCTGGGACTGTCCGGAGGAGCCGAGGTAGGTGTAGGAGATGTCGAAGCAGTTGGGGCTCGCTATCGGGGTGCTCGCCCCCGCGGGGAGGAGGTTCAGGGCGGTGTGCGCCTGCAGGTAGTAGGTGACCACGACGGACGCGGAGGAGGAGGCGGTCCCCGAGGGGGTCCCGGTGTAGAGCCTCTGCGCGCTCCCGGACCCGGCGAGGGGGTCGGTGACCGACCAGGTGGTCCCCGAGTCGACCCAGTAGGAGGCGGCGGTCGAGCCGAGGGCGGCCGTCTGGGGGGACCCGTCGGAGGTGTAGGACAGGGTGGGCGCGGAGTAGCCCGCGGGGAGGGCGGAGGCGGCGCCGTCGACGCTGACGGCGTACTTCATGGACAGGGAGTACTGCCTGGTGAAAGCTATGACGACGCTCGAGCCGGCCGGGACGGCGGTCGAGCCTGATGCGGGGGAGGGGGCGTACCGGCACCCGGTGCCGCAGGCCACGTCGGGGGCGCTCCAGGGGTACGTCCCCACGGAGAGGGCCCCGGTGGCGAGGGACGAGCCCGTAGAGGAGTAGAGCACGCCGTCGAAGGTGACGGTCCAGCTTGTCCCGGAGGGGAGGCCGCTCTCGTCGAAGGTGACCGCCCCGGAGGTGACGGTGAACTGCGCGAACGCGACCAGGGGTCCCGACGTCGAAAGGACGACGACGAAGTAGGCGCCGGGGGCGGTCCCGGAGGGGACCGTGATGGAGCAGGGGGCCGCCGTGGTGCCGGGCGGGGATACGGTGCATGACGCCACCGCCCCTGAGGCGTTCGTGTCAAGCGTCCCCGACGGGAAGGGCCCGGCGCAGGCGCCGCTGGAGGTGCTGAGGCAGAGGTCGTACTGGGAGCTGGGGGCGAGGCCGGACGCGGTCACCGCCGTGGCGGTCCCGGCCGGTCCCGACGATGGGTTGAGCGTGACGGAGGGGACGCCGAAGCTGGCCGTGACGGTCCCCGTCCCTCCGATGACGGCCGTGGTGGAGGGGGAGCCGGCGGAGGCGAAGGTGATGGCCCCCGTGGACGAGCTCCACGCCGAGAAGACGTAGCCGGGGTTCGCGGCCGCGGATATCGCGACCGAGGTGGCGTTCTCCCAGACGGAGGAGCCGGACGGGGTCGTCGACCCCCCTGCGCCGGGGGCGGACGCGAAGGACACCTGGAACTGGTGACAGTAGTCGAGGGGGGGTTCGACGGGCGCGGGCCCTCCCGCGGTCCAGGAGGCGGTCCCGCCAGACACGGCCGCGGTGGAGGAGACCAGGACCCACCTCTCGCCCGTCCCGCCAGCCAGGACGTCGGGGGCGGTCAGAGGGGAGCCCTCCAGGGCGTAGACGAGGGGCGGGGCGCTCATGGGGTTGTAGAGGGCGAGCGTGACGGCCGTGGCCAGGGGGGAGTCAGACTGGGGCGGGGAGGCGCCGTAGGTGAAGACCGAGGGGGCGGTCACGAAGCTGATGGAGGGGGCCGACGGGGACCCCCCGTCGCTGACCTCGTATACGGCGGGGACCGCGACGAGCTCGTAGTAATAGTAGCTCGCGGAAGCAGGGGTCGGCCCCGCGGAGATCTTCGCGCCGTCCCCGCAGACGTTCCCGGGGGCGGCGGGGCCGGTGAGGCACCACATCTGGCCGAGCCAGGACTGCGAGGTGGCGGCGGAGACCGTGACGGTGGTGGACTGGTCGACGGTGAGGACGAGGGGGGACCCGACGTACTCGGCGGTGGTCGTGACGCCGCCCGAGGTGTAGGTGACCGTGAAGAAGTTCGTGGCGTTGAGGGCCGAGGTGCCGAGCGAGTCCGGGGTGAGGGTGATGGAGACCTGGGTCTGCGGCGGGGCGGACGACCCGAAGTCAGCTGTGATGGTCCCCGCGCCGTCTATCGTGGCGGTGGTTAAGGCGGAGGACGCGCTGGAGAACGTTATGGACCCGGTGGACGAGCTCCAGCCGGAGAAGGCGTAGCCGGAGTTCGCGGTGGCGGAGATGGGTATCCCGGGGCTCCCCGCGTCCTCCCAGACGGCCGTCCCCGAGGGGGCGGTCGAGCCGCCGGCGGACGGGCTCGAGGCGAAGGTGACCTGATACTGGTGCTGGTAGTCTATGGGGTTGCCGAGCTGGCTCGGCGCTGTGACCACCCACTCCGCCACGGGGATGGAGTTCACCACCGCGAGGGTGGCGGTCGCGGACGACACGGTCCACTGCTCCCCTGTCCCCGCGCCGCTCAGGACCTGGGGCAGGTAGGCTGTCGTCCCCTTCAGCACGAAGGCGTCGAAGGGCGGGGTGTTGGGGAGGGGCTGTCCTCCGATCCCGGGGGACCCGATGGTGACGGGAGAGTCAGAAGGACCGGCGGCGGCGGGGGCGGTGGTGTAGGCCAGTCCGGGGGGAGTGGGAGGCTGTCCCGGGACATAGGACCCGCCGCCGAGCAGCGCGTATGTGACAGGCTCCGAGAGGAGGCCGTAGTAGTAGTACGTCTCCGTGGCTCCGGACGCCCCTGTGCTGAAGGACGTCGCCTGGCAGGCGCTGGCGGAGTAGGACAGGCACCACGCCTCAGAAGAGGTGGATAGGGAGGACTCGGCGGAGACCTGCACGTTCGTGCCGGCGTCGGCGCTGAAGGAGAGCGGGGCCCCGACGTAGTCGACCGTGGTGGGGGCCCCCGAGTAGGTGTAGGTGACCGTGAAGAAGTTGGTGGCGTTGAGGGCCGAGGTCATCGAGTCAGGGGAAAGGGTGAGCGACACCGGGACTTTGGTGGTGGTCATGGAGAAGGCAGCAGAGGCCGCGTCCCCCACGTCGTCGAAGGCGGTCACGACGGGGGCGGAGAGGGCGGAGCTCGGGACGGTGAACGAGCACCCGTTCGAGGCCGGGAGGACCCCGAGGCTCCCCGACGTGCTCTCGGTCGTGCAGGTGCCGCTCGTGGAGACGGAGCTGCCGGCGAAGTAGACGATGATCGGTGCGCCTGCGGCGTACCCCGAGCCGCTGACGGTCACGACCGTGCCGGCGAGCCCTGAGCCGGGAGAGAGGGTGAGGACCACCGTGCCGGTGACGGTCAGCGCGAAGGTCCCGGAGCTCGCGAGGTTGTTGCCGTCCCCGGCGTAGTTCGCGGTTATGGTCGGGGCGCCGGTCACGGAGTCGGAGTAGGAGACGAAGCAGGAGCCTGAGGAGAGGGTGCACGCGAGGGTGGACCCGAACGAGACCCCGAGGCCGAAGGTCCCGGTGGAGCTCGAGGAGGAGAAGGTCACGGTCCCAGTCGGCGAGCTCCCTGTGACCGTGGCGGTGCAGGTGGTATCCGACCCGGTCGAGCCGGAGGGGGCGTGGGTCGGGTCAGGAGAGCAGGAGACGGACGTGCTCGACGAGGTGGGAAGGGTGCTGTCGGGGCGGACGGGCGCCGGGGCAGGGGTGGCTCCGACGGCCGGTAGCGCCTGCTGTGGGGTGGCCGCCGAGGAGCGCGGCGTCACGCTGACCGGAGAGCCCAGGGCGCTGACCACGAAAAGCGCGACGAAGAGGAACGCCTGCATCTTGGCAGGGCGCCGGAGCTTCACGTCCGTCATCGGGGCGCACCAGCTGTTTCAGGCCGTCGGGAGGGTGCGGCGACCGTCGCCGGAGATGGGGGGGCGCAGACATCCCTTTCTCCCGATGGCAGGAGCAAACGACGGGGACGACGTCGCGGTGTCGGGATAAGCCCAGTCCAAACGCCGCTTGCGGAAAACGACAGACAAACCCTTAGATATGCAATTTAGGCGGACGGTTATACAAGAATTGGACAGGGTGGACGTTGCGATCCTCCGTTGGTTCCTGCAGGGACATCAGACGGCCCCCTTCCGGCCCGAGGTCCGCCCGAACATCAGCATCCTGTCGAAGAGGCTGGGGGTGTCAGCAGAGACGGTCAGGAACAGGATGCGCAGGTTGTTCGAGACAGGCGTCCTGAACGGGGTGGTGGGCCAGCCGAACCCGGAAGTCCTGGGGCTGCAGATAGCCGCCCTCGGGATCCAGGTCCCTCCGGAGACGTCGAGGCACAAGCTGGCGAGGAGCCTGGCGCTCGTGGAGGGGATGCAGATAGTCGCCACCCACCTCGACGGGATGATAGGGCTGGTGTTCTTCCACGAGGGAGGGGCGTCTCTGGAGAGGAAGCTGAAGCTGGTGAAGACGATGTCGGGGGCGACGGAGGCGATGTTCACCGAGGTGGTCTTCCCCCCATGCGACCTTGAGCTGAAGAGGGCGGACTGGGAGATACTCGCGGCGCTGAGGCCGGACGCATCGCAGTCATATCACGAGCTGGCGAAGAAGACGAGGCTGTCGGCGAGGACGGTCAAGAGGCGGCTGGACAGGATGGTGTCAGGGATGGCGCTGTTCACCATGGCGCTCCACGAGACGAGGGCCGTCAGCGGGAGCCTGGAGGCGAACGTCGTGGTGCAGTACGAGCCGGGGGCGGACCGCTCGGCCGCGGACGGGGCGATAATGAAGGTCCTGGAAGACAACCTGTTCTACGCCGGGGTGTGGGCCAGGTACAGCGTCTACGCCATCAGCATTCCCAACCTCGTCGCCGCGGAAGAGGCGGAGAGGAAGCTGATGCAGATACGCGGAGTGAAGGACGCGAAGGCGAGCATAATCGAAGAGAGGCTGGAGCTATACGACTCGCTGGACCAGGTGATCTCCTCGAAGCTCAGGGGCCCTGGGTCGGAGAGTCGGCCCCCGGCGCGCAGCGTCGCCGTGGTTCAGAGGGCGAGGAAGAGGCCGCGGTAGGGTCCCGCCCTGCGTACGGGGGCGCGTTCAGCTCCACCAGCGCCGTCTCCTTCTGATCGCGAAGACGGCGGCCAGAAGGACGGCCACCGCAACCGCGACGGCAGCCAGGACGTAGAAGCCGTATCCTGTGAGGAGGGAGCCGAGGCCCGGCTGGGATGTCCCCCCGGCGGCGGACGACGGCTGGCCGGAATGGGAGCTAGTCGCGGTCCCGCTCGAAGCAGCCGCGGCCAGGGAGCCGATGGCCACCGGGGTCCCCCCGAGGGCCGACAGAGGTATCGTCCCGCAGACGGTGGTCCCGGACGCGGTGGTCCCGGACGCCTGGACCCAGCCGGCTCCGTTCCAGTACAGTATCTCAGTCTGGGCGTCGACCCCGACGCTCGTGACGCAGAAGCGGAGCTCCCCGGCCGAACTGCTGTTGGAGCGGAGGTCGACCACGCCGACGAGGCTGGAGAAGGCGAGCGGGGAGGTCCCTGCGAGCGAGACCTGGGCAGGGGTGCCCGGAGACGGGGGCTGCAGGACGGCGACAGTCAGGGTCAGCCCCTTCCCTTCGATGGAGGACGCGCCCGTCACTTCCAGGGCGATCCCGCCCACCGCGTCGTTGACGGTCACGTTGACGCTCCCGGAGCTGGAGACCACGGCGGTGACCGTGACGGGAGCAGAGGAAGTGGTGGACCCGGCGGACGAGGTGGTGGACGCGGCTGAGCCCGTAGGCGTGGTAGACGCGGCGGTGGCCGATATCGCAGGCGCCCCGGTGGAGGTGGTCGTAGTCGACGCGGTCGTCGTCGTCGTCTCGTTGACCGAGTAGCTGAAAGTCGTGGTCGCGTGGTAGGCCGGTCCGGAGGTGGAGGGCGCCCAGGTCGCGTCGACCGCGTACTGTCCGTCGGTCCAGCTCGCCCCGCCCGCGGCGAAGGAGACGGTGTAGTTTCCCGTCGTCCCGTCTACCTGGGCTTCGGCGGCCCGCGCGAGCTCACCCTGGGGGTTGTAGACCGAGATCGAGACGCTGGTCCCCGCCCCGGGCGCGGGCAAGACCGAGCCCACGACCACCACCTGCTGGGAGCCGTAGTAGCTCGGAGAGTTGGTCTGCACGGTGAGCCTGTACGTCTTGGCCCATGCGGGACCCGCCGCCACCAGCGCCCCGGACCCCATGAGCAGGAGAAGCAGGAGGGTGAGGGCCTCTGTCCTCGCCCTTCTTGCCTTGGCCACGTCGGGCCCTACTTTGCGCGCCTTCTAACTATGAGGGTCGCGATCGCTATCAGCACGAATGCGACCGCCACCCCTCCGATGATCAGCCAGTTGGTGGCAGGCGGAGGAGGAGACGCCGAGGAGCTGCTCGAAGAGGTCGGCGTGGTCGAGCGCTGCTGGGTGGCCGAGGTAGACGTCGTGGTCGTAGCGCTGGCGGTCTGGCTCGTCCTGGTCGTGATCGTGGTGGTAGTAGTGGTAGTCGTCGAGACCGCGTAGAAGCCCGCGGTGACCGTGCCGGGGCCGGCGACCGTCGCGGAGGTGGACGGGGAGCTCGGGGTGGCCACCGTTATGTTGCTTGTCGCAGACCACTCGCTGAACCCGAACCCGGACGCGGGGGTCGCCTGTATGGAGATGGCGGAGCCGGCTGGAACCCAGACCGAGCCGGACGGGGCGGTCGAGCCGCTCCCGGCGGGGGTGACCGCCATGGTGACCAGGTACTGCTCCGAGAAGCTCACGGACACCGTGCCGATGCCAGTCACGTCCACCGTCCCCGAGGAGGAGGCGGGCGCGTACTGCGCCCCGGAGTAGACAGGGACGGCTGCCACCGTCCAGCTGGCTGTCCCCAGGGGGAGGTTGGAGAAGACGATCTGTGAAGTGGTCGAGCTCTGAGTCGTACCGTTGAGCGTCGCGGACCACAGGGTGCCTGTCGGCAGGCCGGACTCTGCGAAGGTCACCTGGCCGGTCGCGGGGGAGGTGCCGCTCCCACCCGATGAAGCGGGTTGGGCGACGAGGATCTGGGTCCCTGTCAGGGCCGCGACCGGCACGTCCCCGCAGATGGTGTCGGTCGCGAGGGTGACCGTGACGTTCGCGGCCGCCGCCCAGGCGCCTGTGCTGGAGTCGTAGTAGTACATCTCTGAGGTCGACGAGAGGTGCCCAGCCAGGGCGGCGTCTGTATCGCAGATGGCCGCGGTCCCGGTGTTCACGTTGGAGATCTTGACGTCGAAGTAGAGCAGCGACGACCCTCCGTAGGGGACCGCTGGGAGCCCTGGCAGGTACAGCGACGAATAGAGGTAGCTGTCCACGGAGGCGGTCACCGACGGCGAGGTGCCCGTGACCGAGACGACTATGCCGTTGATGGCCGCCGAGTCGGCCACGAATGACCCGCCGCTCCCTGTCCCCTCGGAGAGGAGGGCCACTGTCGAGCCATCAGCCTGGGGGGCGCTCGCACCGGGCACCACCTGGAATGGGACGGAGACGGTCTTGAACGTCGAGGTGGAGGTCCCGAAGCCTATCTCCACCGACCAGGTCCCGTTGACGTCCGGCGTGAAGGCGGGCGAGGCCGCGAACCCCGCGGAGACGGCCGCCTGGGCGGTGGACACCGTCTCCCCCGCCGGATTGACCCAGCTGAAGGTGGCAACCGACGCGAGGGGGTCGGTGGTGGTGGCGTTGGCCGCCAGGGACTCTCCCAGGGTGATCGTACCGCCTGGGGCGCTGGTCTCGCCGGAGTACTGCAGGCTCCCGAGGACCTTCGCGGAGGTGGTGTATGTCGAGACCATGGTCACGTTGGCGTAGCTCTCCACCGTCTTCCCCACGAGCACCCCGTAGGTCTCTCCCGCCACCAGCGGGGAGCTGGGGACGAACCTGAACTCGGTGGCCAGGTGCTCCCCGGTCGGGGCGAGCTGGAGGTCCACAGGGACCACGGTGCCCGTGACGTTGGAGCCCCCGAGCTCCACGAAGATCGAGGCGGCGGAGCTGAACCTGACGTACCTGCTGAACTGCACCTGCACGTAAGACGACCCGTTGATGTTCACCGCCGAGACCCCGGTCACCGTCGGCGGGGCGAGGGAGACCATGCCTATGTTGAGCCCCGTGGCCGGCGGAGGCACGTCGAGTATCTCTGTCTGGGCGGTCACGTACCCTGGGAGGGTGAACACCACCTTCCAGTACCCCTCGGGGACGTACCAGCCGTACTGGCCGAGGGCGTTGGTCAGCTCGTTGTTCTGCTGCGCGTACGCCGCCGCGTCCCAGGGGACCCAGCTCCCCCCGACCAGCTGGTAGATGGTCGCGGTGACCCCCTCGAGCCTGTTGCTGGTGACGGCCTCGTAGACGTAGCCGCTCGGGTCGTAGACCCAGGTGGGGTTGGCCACCTCCGTGGTCTGGCCGTTGAAAGTGACGTAGATCGCTCCCAGCCCTCCGTAGCTGCAGTAGTCCAGGGTGGCGGTGTAGAGCCCGTCCGACCCCAGGGTCGCGATGGCCGATCCTGCCCCGGTTATGGTCACGTTCACGCCGAAGGCGTACGCCGGGTTGGTGATGTTCAGGGTCACGGTGATGGGCATGCAGGGGACGACGACGTAGGGGAACAGGACCACCCCCTGGCTGGCGTTGAACTCCACGAGCCTCCCGTCGGTCTGCTGCATCGACCAGCTGACCAGGGCTGGGATGTAGGTGTCGTAGAGGACCATGGCGTTGCCCGACCGCTCGGTGACCCCGGAGGCGAGCTTGGCCACGGCGTACAGGGTGTGGTTGCTGGGGTCGCCGCTCGCCACGAGGGTGACGGACGCGCTCCAGTAGCCGCCCTGCGGGACCGTGAGGGAGCCGACCGAGCTGTTGCCGTCGTAGATCTGCAGCGCGCTCCCCGGCGGACCCTGCCCGGACACGGGGACGGTGGTCGTCTCGACCTGCGAGGGCGCCACTATGCTGATGTGGACCACGGTGACCGTGGTCGCGCCCACCAGCTCCTGGGTCGTGGCCCCCGACAGGGTGTAGTTGATGAACAGTATCGGCCGGAACGAGGTCCCGTTCCCGATGGCCGAGGTCACGGTGAGGGTGTACCTCAGGACCCCCGAGGCCCCTGGGGCGAGGCTCCCGAGCTGCACGGCGTAATCTCCCCCGGACAGCGTGCTGCTCGCCGACGCCCCGTTGAGCAGGATGCTGGCGGTGTCGAGGGAGGTCCCGCCTGGGACCTGGATGAGGAGCTCGGCGTTGGTGAGGGTCGAGGTCCCTGAGTACGCGTAGGACCCCCTCATCTGGACCTCGCTCCCCACTGTCGTCACCGTCGGTGAGGCGACCAGGGAGTTGCCGGGCCGGTCGGTGAAGAGCCCTGCCGGGTAGACGGACATGTTCCCGACGCTGTCAAGCTCCCCTGACGCCACGGTGGTGGTCACGGTCCCGGTGAGCGTCCCGCTGGTGAGGTAGGCGAGGTACTCGCCGGGCTCGGGGACCGAGAAGTAGAAGGCGGAGGACGAGTTGGATATCGAGCCGACGAATGTGCTCAAGCCGCTGGTCGAGTTGTAGAAGTACATCGCGGCGGTCCACCCGGAGGTCACGAGCGAGTCCGTGGCGACGTCCACCACCGTCCCCGAGATCACCCCCGGCTGGATCAGCTTGAGGGTCACGGTGGCGCCCACGGTGCTGTTGGTCACCGTGCTGACGCACTCGTTCGGGAGGTTGGCCTCGGTCCCGGTGATGCAGACGGTGAACGCCTCCCCGGGCTCCGCGACCACCGGGAGGGAGTTGTTGACCCAGTTGGCGTACGGGCCGAAGATGGCGCCGGTCGAGGACTGGGCGTACAGGTCGAAGTGGACAGCCACCCGCCAGTCGATGGGGAGCGGGCCCTCGAGCTGGCCTCCCACGTACTGCGTGTAGAGGTTGACGTGGATGTAGCCGTTCAGAAGCGGGACCACGGCGAAGTTTTCGGTGAGGTTCTGCAGCGCCGACAGCGCGAAGTTCGCGCTCGCCTGGTTGAAGGTGTTGTCGGGGCTGCTGACGACGAGGGTGACGTTCCCGGCAGGGAGGGTGAGGGCGTAGTAGCCTGTCGAGTTGGTCTGGGTCTCGAAGGAGCCCAGGCTGTCCAGGGCGTTGGTCGAGCTCACGACGCCGGCGGCCACGATGGCCGAGCCCACCGCCGTCCCGTTGGTGTAGGTGACCCTGCCGCTGACGTACCCGACCTGGAGTGTCTGCAAGGCGATCGTCTGGAAGTCGTTCCCGGCCGTGGTGGAGAAGTTGGCGGGCGCGAACGGCTGGTAGATCGTGCCCGAGGTCTGGACGTTGACCGTGACCGTCAGCCCCGTGGCCACGTCGAACGGCATGGTCCAGCCGGTGGAGTTGGTGAAGCTGCTGTCGAAGTACTCCCCGTTCACGGTGAAGGTCACGAGGAGGTCGGGGGCGGCCTTCCCGTTCTGGTCCTTCAGCTGGACCGCGAAGTAGCTGGTCGAGAAGGAGAGCGCCTGGCTGACGCCGGCGCTCGTGACCGTGATCGTCCCCGAGGCGGGGGTGACGGAGGAAGCGAGGGGTTCGCATGAGCCGGCGTAGAACGAGTACGTCCCTGTCGGGACGTAGAACTGCGAGGTGGTGGAGTAGCTGTACTGCGTGACGTTCGCCCCGCCCTCCGTGAGCGTGGACTCCCAGCAGGTGTACGGGGCGAGCCCGGTCTCAGAGAACGTGACCGCGTACTGCTGGATGAAGGCGATGCTGACAGGCGAGGGGTTGCTCCCGCTGACCGTCACCGACCCGGAGGCGGGCGAGGGGACGAAGCTCGAGTTGTCGGAGTAGACGTAGTAGGGGTAGGTGCCGCTGGGGACCCTGAACTCTATGGACCCCCCGACCGAGCTGTTGAACTGCCCGTTGAGGTAGACGTACCAGTACTGGCCCGAGGGGAGGGTCGACTGGGTGAACAGGACGACGTAGGTCGGGGTGAAGGTTACGTTGACAGTCTGGGGCCCGTTGACGAAGACCGAGCCGCTGGCGGGGGAGGCGCTGTAGGTGGGGCCGACCTCGACCGAAAAGACGTCGTAGGCGCCGCTTGCCGCCGATATCACTATGGAGGTACCCGTGGTGGACTCGAAGCCGTAGGACGTCTGGACCCCCCAGGTCTGCCCCGAGGCCAGGCCCGTCTCGGTGAATGTGACCGGGTAGTACTTCACGAAGGCTACGGCCACGGTCGCGGCCCCGTTGTAGACGAACACGTACCCTGTCACCGGGCCGTACCCCGGAGAGGTCGCGTTGTAGAAGTACTCGCCGTTGGGCTCCCTGAAGGTGACCTTGGACGTGGTCGAGGCGTTGCTCCCCGTTCCCAGGGCCACCGTCCAGCTCGTCCCCGAGGGGAGGCCCGTTTCGTCGAAGACCACGGCGTAGACGCGTGTGAACGTCAGGGGGACCGTGGCGTTGGCGCCTGCGACCGTGACGGACCCGGAAGTCGGGGACACGACGTAGCCGCTGACGTGGGGGACGGTGAACTGGTAGGTGCCGTTGACCTCGTTGAAGGCGAGCGAAGCCGCGGTGGACGAGGCCGTCGTCCCGTTCAGGTCGACGCTCCAGAGGGTCCCCGACGCGAGCCCGGTCTCAGAGAACGTGACGAGGTACTTCAGCGGCGCGAAGGCCAGGGAGACCCCGGCCGGGGCCTCGTTCACCGTCACCGTCCCCGACGAGGGGGTGACGAAGTACCCCTCGGCCGAGGCGGTGAAGGAATAGACCCCGTTGACCTCGAGGAAGGTGACGGCCGCGCCTGTGGACGAGTTGGTCACCCCGTTCAGCGTGACGCTCCACGTGGCGCCCGTCTGCAGGCCGGACTCTGTGAACGTCACCAGGTACTTCGCGGCGATCACGGTCAGCCTCAGGGCGGTCGAGTTGGTCCCTCCGCCTCCGCTGGCGGCCACGGCGAACGAGTATGTCCCCGGGACGACCCCCTTCGATGCCGTGAGGGTGAGGACGGTGCTGCAGCTCGGGGTGCATGAGGCGGGGGAGAACGACGGGGTCACCCCGGTGGGGAGCCCGCTCGCAGCGAACGCGACCGCCACCGCCGTCCCCGAGATGAGGGTCAGGGTGATCTGCGTCGTGTTGGTGAACCCCTGGACGACAGAGAGGGCCGGAGGCGCGGCGGAGATGTCGAACTTGAACGGGGTCACAGTCAGGGTGTACTTCGTGGAGTTGGAGAACCCCCCTCCGGCGGCGGTCACCGTCAGGGAGTAGACCCCGGGGGGCGTCGTCGTCGCGGTCGAGACGGTCAGCGTGGAAGAGCAGGACGGAGAGCAGGACGTCGGGGAGAAGGCGGCGGTAGCCCCCGAGGGGAGGCCTGACGCGGAGAACGTGACCGGGACCGCGGTCCCGGACTTCAGCACCAGGGCGACGGCGGTCGTGGCCGACTGGCCGGGCTTCACCGAGCCGGACGACGGGGTGGCCGAGACGTCGAACCTGTATGGGACGAGGGTGAGGGCGAACGTGGTCGAGTTCGACCCGGTCCCCCCGGCGGCCTTCACGGTCACCGTGAAAGTCCCAGTCGCGGCGGTAGTCGACGCGGTTATCGTCATGGTCGAGCTGCACGTGGGGGTGCAGGAGGCAGGCGAGAAGGAGGCGGTCGCCCCCGAGGGGAGCCCGGAGACCGAGAAGGTGGCCGCCACGGGGGTCCCGGAGGTGAGCGTGAGCGTGACGGTGGCCTTCAGCGACTGGCCCTGCGTCAGCGTCCCTGAAGGAGGGGCGACGGCGATGTCGAACCTGAAGGGTATCACTGTGAGGGTGTAGGTGGTCGAGTTCACCGCGCCCCCGCCTGAGGCCGTCACCGTGACCGTGTAGGTCCCCGGCGCGACAGAGGCGGAGAGGGCGATGGTGAGGGTGGAGGAGCAGGTCGGCGCGCAGGAGGTCGGGTTGAAGGCGGCCGTGGCGCCCGTCGGGAGCCCGGAAGCGGAGAACGTCAGGGTGGGCGGGGCCCCCGAGGTGAGGGTGAGCGTGACGGTCGAGGTTGTCGACTGGCCCGGCTTGACCGACCCCGAGGACGGAGACAGGGAGATGTCGAACTTGAACGCGGTCACCGACAGGTCGTAGGTGGAGGAGTTTGTGACGCCGTCCCCTGTCGCGGACACGGTCAACGTGTACGAGCCTGGGACGATGGCGGAAGTGGTGGTTATGGTGAGCGTGGAGGAGCATGTGATGGTGCAGGAGGAGGGGGAGAAGGACGCGCTTGCGCCGCTGGGGAGCGCAGAGACCGCGAAAGAGACGGAGGTCGGGTTCCCGGACGTCTGGGTCACGGTGACCCCCGTGCTCACCGACTTGCCGGGGATGACCGAGCCCGTCTTGGGGGTGAGGGAGACGTCGAACCTGACCGGGATCGTGGTCACGGTCAGAGCGTAGGTCACCTGCTCGGAGGCGGTGGAAGCGGTCCCTGAGACGGTCACCGAGTAGGTCCCTGCGGCCGTGGTCTGTGTCGTCGATATCGTCATCGTCGAGGTGCAGCTGGGGGAGCAGGAGGGGTTGGAGAAGGCGGCGGTCGCCCCCGAGGGGAGGCCTGACGCGGAGAACGTGACCGGCTCGGTGATGCCGGCGCTGAGCCCCAGCACCACGGTGCTATTGACTGAGCTCCCCTGCTGGACGGACCCCGAGGAGGAGCTCAGCGACATCGTGAAGGAGAACGGGGGAGGGGCGGTGGCGCTGTAGTTGAAGAGGGCGCTGGCGTGATACACCGTCCCGGTGACGGACGGCGACCAGGTGGCGTTGACAGAGTAGAGCCCCGTGACCCAGTTGGTGCCTCCAGCGGAGAAGCTGTAGTTGTAGTCCCCGGCGGCGTCCAGGGGAGGGGCCGCCGTCCTGACCAGGGTCTTGGTCGGGTTGTAGACCGACAGGGTGACGCTGGTCCCTGACGCGGGGGCCGGGGTGACCGACCCGTTGAGGGACACGAGGTCGGAGCAACAGTAGAAGGTGGCGCCGGGGACGACGGTCAGCGCGTAGGTGGTGGCGGGGGTCGGCAGGTACACCGCCGACGCGAAGCTCGAGGGGGCGAGGAGGATCAGCGCGAACAGCGCGAGCCATCGGTGGAAGGCAGGGGACCTCAATCTGTCCGACGCCCTCCGTGGCCGTCGAAGGCGGGACTGCGGCGCACCGAGGCGCGGTCGCGAAGAAGGAGGACGGAGGACGCGGCGGCCCCTGGTGCGGGAGCTGGACGCGTTGGCTTCAACTTGGCGGTCACCCTACGACGACCGTGACGGTGGTGGACAGGGAGACGGGGACGTCGCTGAGCGTGGTTACGAACGAGGTTATCGTATAGGTCCCGGGGGCAAGCGTCTGGACGCCGAGGTAGACGGAGCCGCTCCCGAAGGAGTTCAGGCTCAGGGAGACGGCGACGACCTGCACCTCCTGGCCGGTGGTGGCGTTGTCGACCTCGAAGAACACGATGGCGGGGAGATTGTAGAGGAGCTGGTTCGAGTACGTGACGTTCAGGTAGTTCGAGCCCGCGAGGACCGTCTCTGCGGGGGTCCCCAGCGTGACGAAGGACTGGTCGAGGGCGGGCGGAGAGTAGACGTTGACCTTGTCGTTGTTGCAGTTGTTGTTGGCGTAGTTGTTGTTAGCCCCGTTCTGCAGGTAGATGCAGATCTGGTTGTAGGCGATGTCGTTGTTCGTCGCCGTGTTGTTCGCAGTGTCGATGAACCCTATCCCGGCCTCGTCGTTCTGGATGTTCGAGCCGGATATCATGTTCCCGGCGGCCGAGGACCCGTTGATCGCGACCCCGAAGCCGACTGCTGGGGAGGCGACGCCGGTCCCTCCGATGCTCCCGCCCTGGACCGTGTTGTTGCTCGAGTCGGTGATGAACACCCCGGCCGCCTGCTCGCACCCCGCCGAGGGGTTGCACGCCCAGCCGTTGCCGTAGGCGCTGTAGTTGAAGACCTTGTCTCCCTGGGTCCCGCCTGCCAGCTCGATGCCGTTCATCCCGTTGTACGCAGACATCCCGGCGGTGATGGTGTCGTTGCCTCCGGGACCTGAGACCAGGATGCCGTCGTTTGAGTTCTTGAACGTCTGGGTGCCGGTGAAGACGTTGGTCCCCGTCGACCCCGTCACCTCTATCCCGTTGTTCCCGTTGCCGGCGGCCTGGTCTCCCGCGAACCCCACGTCGAAGCCGCTGAGGGCCCCCTGGAACTTCGACGCGTTGAGGAGGAACCCGTCGTTGCCGTTCCCGGGGACCTGGAGGGAAGGACCCACGCAGACGTAGGGCCCGCAGAGCCCGAAAGACATGCCGCCTGCGTAGCTAATGGCCACCTTGCCGCCCTGGGCGCCGTTTAACGCGACGCCGTTGCCCAGGTTGGCCCCTGAGGTGTCGAAGGCCGATATGGAGTAGTTCACGTTGTTGTACTGGAATCCGTCAGAGCCCCCGAAGACAGCGAGGTTGCCGAAGCTCAGCACCCCCTGCTCGTCGGTGAAGCCGATCCCCGGCCCGGTCCCCGAGGTGGCGTTCCCGTTGAAGTATGCGGAAGAGCCAGCGACCACAGACGTGAAGTTGCAGTTGCACCCCGTCTTGTCGTAGAAGGGCGGGAAGTTCACCAGGGTGTTCCCTGGGGCCTGCTGGTTCAGCAGTATCCCGCCGTCCGGGTTCCCGAAGGCGACCGCGCCTGTGACGCTGACCACCGACGAGTCCGCCTGGAACCCGACTCCGTTCCCCAGTGCGAAGTCCCCTTGGGAGAGCACCACGGAGTTGTTGGTCGCGAGGACCCCCACCCCGTCGGAGTACACCATGTTGCTGCCGAGGAAGACGCCGGAGCAGCTGGCGACCGGGCACGGGAACGGCCCGTTCAGGTTCTGGCCCTGGCCGTCGACCGCTATCCCTGCCCCGTCGTAGGAGGCGGTGTTGGAGAACACGTAGACCGGGCCGCCTGTGTCTGCCCCTGTCACGTTGACCCCGGCCAGGCGGTTCCCGACGGCGATGTCGCCGGCGACGAAGGCCCCGACAGCCTGCGGGTCCTGGACGAATATCCCGTTGGCCCCGTTCCCGTAGGACTGGTCGTTGACCACGGCGACGCCCGTGCCGTCGTTCCCGAGGATGCCGAAGCCGTCCTTGCCGTTGAGCAGCGCGACGTCGTTCGCCAGCGCCGAGGAGCCTCCCGTGGGCGGGAAGTTGAGGAGGGCGAAGCCGTCCTTGCCGTTGCCTACGCTCAGGATAGACCCCACCGTGGCGCTGCTGTTCTGGAAGACTCCGTCCCCGGCGTTCGACAGCGCGTAGTCGACGACTACCATCGGAGAGGTCGCGTAGGGGGTGTTCAGGGTGATGCCGTTTCCGCTGCTCCCCTGCACCCAGTTGTCGACGATGACGTACGAGGAGCTGTAGTTCCCGGAGAGGGAGATCGACGTGGTGTTGAGCCCGGCGATGACATAGGGGTTGGATGCCGAGCCGTTGCCTCCGACCACGCCGTTGGCGCTCGTGAACCCTGAGGAGTTCGTTATGCTGACTGGCGCGTGCGTCGGCAGCGTCACGAAGAACGAGGTCGCCCCGCTCCCCGCGTCCCCTGCTCCGTCATACCCCCCTATGCTGACCGAGTAGTTCCCCGCGACAGCGTACGGCTGCGAGAGCACAGGCGCCTCGGAGGGGTTGACCCAGGTCCCCGTGGCGGAGTCGTAGGTGAGCTGGAGGTAGTAGCCGCCGAAGCTCGCCCCGTCGGCTCCTATCGAGACTTCGGCCGCGACGCTCCCCGTGGTCACGGGCGCGCCGTTCGGATATGACAGCCTTGCTGAGATCAGCTCGCCGTTGCCCACGTTCGCGCTGGCGGAGACCCTGGCGCTGCTCGTCGAGCCGGTGACGGTCAGGGAGCTGGGCGCGACCCTTACGACCGTCGAGAATTCACCGGAGTATCCGTTGACGGTGTCCCCCTGCACCGTGACGGTGTAGAATCCCGACGGCATGCCGGCGACCGTCTGGAAGGTCCCGGACCAGAGCCCGGTGAGGAAGTCGAACGTCAGAGGCACCGTGCCGAGGACATTCCCGCCCCCTGAGACGACGGCGCTGAAGTTCCCGCTCATGGCCCCCGTGGACGCGTAGATGCTGATGGGGTCCCCTACGACGTAGGAGGGGCTGTCCGTGAACGGGAAGACGTCGAGGCCCACGTTGAGCCAGAAGTAGGCGCTCCCCTGGTTGCCGGAGGAGTCGGTCCCGCCCACCGTCATCACCCAGGGCCCCTGGCCGGGGTTCGACGGGATGTTGAAGGTCCCGACCCACATGCACCCGGGGGCGCCGGAGAAGTTCAGCCCGCACTGGTAGGAGAGGGGGACGCTCCCTTCGGAGGGGCCCGAGGGGGTACCGAGGTTGAAGGTGGCGGTGAAGGTGCCGCTGGTCACCTCGGTTCCGTCGGGCGCTGTGACTACGGCGGCGACCGGGACAGACTGGCCTGGGAGCCAGTAGGGGTAGAGGGGTGAGAAGACCGTGACCCCGTCCCCGACCGAGGCGGTGGCGTACCCCGCGCCGGACTGGGTGCCGTTGACCGCGTCCACCGTCACGGACCATTCGCCTGGAGCGGCGGTGCTGTTCACCGGGAAGCGGCCCGACCACTGGCCTGTCGTGGAGTTGAACGAAAGAGGGAGGCCGGTGACGTACGGCTTACCGTTGGGAAGGGTGACGGTCGCGGTGACTGTCCCCGTACCCACTGTGACGGAGCCTGAGAGGCCCTTGGCCGTGACGCTGGCCGTGACCTCGACGGTCGAGCCGTAGGGGACCGACTGCGCGGGGTTCTGGATGAGGCTCGACGACTGCAGCGCGACAGGGGAGTAGTACATCGTGTTGTACCAGTCTCCCACCCACTGGTTGTTGAAGAGGCCCTTGACGTAGGGCTGGGCGAAGATGTAGGTCCCGTTAGGGATGGGGGTCCAGACGAAGATCTGGTTCTGAGCCGCCATGCTGTAGAGGGTGGAGTCGCAGGTGGAGGCCGCCGTCGGGGTGGGCGGGAAGATGCAGGCGTTGACCTCGGCCTGGACCGTGGAGTTGTCGAAGTATCCGTTGTACGGCGACGGGGACATCAGCGGGTTGAAGACGCTCTCGCCGAAGGGATACTGGAAGTCGGCTCCCCAGCCAAAGCCCATGAAGTTAGGGAAGGTCGAGGGGGACGACATGAGCTGGCCGTAGTAGGAGGAGTTCACCCCCACCGCCGTGACGTTGATCCCGAACACCCCGAGGCTGCTCTGCAGCGTGGAGTAGGTGTTCCCCTGCAGCGGAGGGACGTAGTAGTAGGGGATGCTGGCGAGCAGGGTGCCGCTCGAGTCCCCGATCGACGACCCTGCGAGGACAGAAGTGCCGTTCGAAAGCGTGAAGGTGGTGGGGACTTCGATGTAGAAGTTCCCCTGGTAGCCGGCGGCCTCGAAGTAATCGTATGCCGCCGTCGTGTTCTGCGCGGGGATGGGGAGCCCTCCGGGGTTGTAGGAGGAGCCGTCTCCGGGGACCAGCGGCCCCAGGAACTCGCTCCCGTATGGAGTGCCCTGGAAGTAGTTGGGGGCGTTGAGCGCCGTGTAGTTCAGGGCGTCGGCGACCCCCTTCCGGAAGTCGGCGATGTTCAGGGGGAGGGCGTGAGAGTTCATCGCGAGGAAGAGCGCGAAGTCAAAGGGGCCCAGGTTCCGCAGTATCTGGTCGAACGAGAAGTAATCTTTCAAGTAGCCGTTGTACATGTTACCCCAGTTGCTAATCGGCGCCGCAGACAGCTGCGCCTGGTTGGTCCCGAAGTCGTTGAACGCCTGCGACAAGTTGCTCCACGGGCTGATGACGACCTCCGGAATCATGGCCTGGCCGAGGACAGTTCCCTTCAGGCTCGGGTCGCCGCTCCCCCAGTAGTTGGGGTTGGCGACCAGGACGATGGGAGTGAGCCCGGGCCCCACCGACTGTACCATGTAGGGCCCTGTTCCGGGGCCTCCGTTGCTGTTGAACCAGCCGTTCTCGGTGTTGTTCTGCACCCCTCCGTGGGCGTCGACGTAGGCAGGGTCGACGATCTGGGCCCCGGTGAACCCGCTCCAGAACTGGGGGGCGAAGGTCCCCAGGGCGCCGAGGTACTTGGCCTCGAAGGTGCTGGAGTTGTAAGCGACCAGGGCCTGGCTGGGGTAGCTCATTATGGAGTCATAGGTGGCGTTGGTCGGGTCGAAGTTGGAGAGCATGTTGTCGAAGAACTTCACGGCGATGTTGCAGCTGGCCTGCGTGTCGAGGTTCGCCGGCTCTCCGGTCACCGCGGCGATGGCGTTCCTCGCTCCCCAGGGGAAGGCGGCGCCGCAGCTGCTGAAGGAGTAGGAGCCCGAGCCCAGCGGTGCGCCGGCGGTCAGGTTGTAGAGGACCTGGTTCCAGTTGAACGGCGCGATGCCCGACGGCGCGTTCTCGTAGAGTAGCCGCGCGATGGAGAACCATGCGTCGTAGGCCGACAGCTTGCTCCCGTCGGAGAAGGTGACGTTGCTCCTGATCTGGAAGACGGTGTA
The DNA here is from genome assembly GCA_029785825.1 of Nitrososphaerota archaeon. Lineage (NCBI taxonomy): Archaea > Thermoproteati > Nitrososphaerota > Nitrososphaerota archaeon. Next base: position 988,426 of record JAFLYY010000001.1, read on the forward strand.
GTTGGACCCCGTGGTGTAGCTGCTCGCCAGGGCGGGGACGAACTGGGTCCCCGAGGTACCGTTCATCTCGACGAGGTCCTGGAAGACGGCGTTGAGATAACTAACATCCTGGCCGTAGAAGGCGGTGGCAGGGTCGAGGGAGTCAGGGGCGGAACCCGTCGACTCGTCTACGAGGACATTGGGGTTGGACGGGCCGTAGCTCCCGCCGACCAGGTCCAGCCCGGCCTGGACGGAGAGCTGCGAGGAACCTGACTTCGACAGGATCTGGGACAGCTCGCCCACGTTGGGGGATCCGATCCCTGTCAGGGGGTCCCAGCCGGTCCCGGCCTGGTAGGGGTTGTTGTTCCCGACGGTGACGTCGTGGAACGCCTTCGCGTACTCTGCCGGATTGTTCAGGATGGAATACAGCGTCGGGTTGATGTAGCCCAGGGGGTGGGCTGCAGCCTGGTCGATGAGCGCCATGGAAGCTGCCCACGACGGGGAGCCGACGCTCGTCCCGCCGACGATGTAGCCGCACATGCCCTTACCGCAGGAAACGTCCACCGCGACCCCCGTCTGGACGTCAGCATCCCAGGCGACGTCGGGCGCGCCCCTGGCGCCGTTGGCTGTGACCCCGGGCCCGCTCTGCCATGCGGGCTGGCTGAACAGGGTGCTGTAGCCGCCGCCCGTCCCCCAGCCGTAGAGGTTGTTCCAGCTCCAGGCCGTCTCGGTCCCATAGCCGCCGGTCGCGTTCATGAACGGCGGGCTGAGGTATCCAGAGGTGGTGTTCATGTAAAGGGTCGTCCCCCCGACCCCGGTCACGTACGGGTCGGTCGAGGGATAGATCGCTCCTCCGTACGGGGAGGTCTGCCCGAAGGCCTGGTCGTAGGCTCCCCAGTCCCCGCTGGCGGCAAAGACGGTGATCCCCTGGGCGGCCGCCTGCTGCATCACCTGGTCGAGCCACGGGTAGTTCTCCCCGAAGACCGGGGCCACTGCGGCGGAGGAAGCGATGTCGTTCTCGGGGATCCCCCAGCTGTTGGAGATGATGTTGTTGGAGGTGGGGCTTCCGTAGGAGTTGACCGCGGCCTCCTCGGCGTCATAGAGCGCCTGCGCGTTGTTCGAGCCGATGTACAGGTTGATCTTGGCTCCGGGGGCGAGGGCGTGCGCCCACTCCACGTCGAGCGCGATCTCGACGTTCCAGCCAGTCACTATGCCCATTGTCATGTTGCACGGGCCGTCGATGCATATCGTGTTCACAGACGTGGTAGGGATGCCGAACTGCTGGCTGAAGTTGTTGAGCTCGTCCTGGATGTACGGGTCGCCGTAGGCGTCCACGATGGCGATAGTCACCCCGGTCCCGTTGATGTTGCGGTTGTACAGCGAGGTGAGGTTGTAGCTCTGGGCGATCTCCGAAGGAGAATAGGCGAAGAAGTTCCCGGGGGTCTGGCCGGGGTTCTCGTAGCTCTGATAGAGGGTCCTGTAGAGCGGGACAGCCCCGTGCGCCTGACCGGACGACTGCCAGTTGTCCATGCCGTAGATCATCAGGAGGTTTCCGAACTGGTCGGGGAGCTTCGCCTGCGAAGACGCAGAGTAGAAGCTAGCCCCTTTGTACTGGTAGTCCTGTATCTGGGTCTTGAGCGCCTGGTCGAACTCGCTCACCGAGCCGTGGGCCTGCAGGACGAACTGGTCCGGGTTGAGGCTGACGCTGCCAGGGGAGACCTGCCCGCCCGTCGTCACGGTGATGCCGTACTGCGCCAGATACGACTGGAGCTGTGCGAGCTCGCCGGCGTCCGGACCGAAGAGCGTGTCGTACTGCTGCGCGGTGAGGTACTTGTGGTAGTAAGGAGAACCTGGGTCGTTCATCTGCGCCAGGAACTCGTCGAGCTGCTTGACGTTCGTCGCAGGGAGGACGAAGCTCACGCTCATGTTCGCTGTCGGGGCGGTCAGCCCGACCTCCTTGGCGTAGCTCAGGACGGACGGGAGCTGCGTGGTGATCGTCGCGTAGGAGTTGGACCCTCCGCCAGACGCGAAGCTGACGAGGACCAAGGCGTTCGAAAAACCGGTCACTGACAGCAGGACGAGCGCGAGCAGAGCGGCCAGCTTCCTGCTAGAGCCACGCGAGCGATGACGTGGGCGGTGACTCATCAGTTAGGGGACCTCACTGATGTATCGCCCGTGTATCAAATATGACACATATTTGAGCATTAGGTGCCTCGGCGAACTGCGCGATTAGGATAGAGAATCACATGTTTTCCTGAGGCCGAGACTGCATGTTTTCTAAGAAACCGAGCGCTGTCGTCGTCCGGCAGACCATCAGAGGTAGACTGCTGCCGCTATGGCGAGCAGAGAGAAGACCAAAGGCAGCGGGAGCGCGGGGAGGGCCTCGTGACTCCCCGAGTGGAGGAGGGCGAGGGTCAGGGAGAACCCCGCTACGACTGCGACGGAGGCCATCAGGCCGGCGGCAGGGCTGAACAGGAAGCCCATCGAAGCCATCAGGGAGTAGAAGAACAGGTCGCCGAACCCTATCCCGGTCCCGCCCACGCTGACCAAGAACATCCGCTCCAGCCTGTCGGGCATAGCCGAGACAGCTTTGGCGAGCGGGCCCCTCAGTACCGCGAATGCGTCCCAGGCTGCGTAGGCGATGGGGAGGAGGATGAGCGTAGTCAGAGGGAGGTAGATCGCGCAGGCGACCGCAAGGCCTGCGGTCAGGTACGAGCCGAAGAGGAAGGAGAGCGCAGGAGGGGCCTTCCCGGCGGCGGAGAGGACGTAGACGGCCCAGAGCACGCAGGGGACGAGCGCCGCCAGAAAAGGTCCGAGGGGTCCCAGCGACAGGAGCCCCACCGCCACCCCTCCGTAGCCGAGGCCCGCTGATATGGGCAACCAGAGCCTCCCTCTGTGCCCCCTCAGCAGCAGATAGGCCAGCAGGAACGTGGCGACGGCCGTCAGAGCTACGAAGGCGAGGCCGGAGGCGGCCAGGCCGCCGGGCGAGGGACCCAGCGGCTTGACCTGGTAGGGAGTGGAGGCGCCGCCGAGCACCACGTGGGTGATGTTGGAAGCGGTCCCCAGGCCCTGGACCTGGACGACGGCTGCGAGCGGACGGTTGATGTAGAAGAGGAAGAAGGCGAAGAGAAGCTGGGCCGCGACGTAGGCTGTGGGGAACAGCAAGCCTCCCCGGGCCTCCGGCGGGTCTGAGGTGGCGCGACCGGCGGGGGAAGAGGTCATGTGCGAGAGCGGGCCCGAGGGCCTGTCTGCGGCGGGGGCGGTCGGCGCTTTCAGCCTGATGTGCAAGGCGATGCACACCAATGTGACATGTTTTCTATGTTTTCGGAATCTGGGGTTCATCCTGCTTATAATCGGCCCGCGTAGAGGACGAGGAGGAACGAGATTTGAGCAACAAGAAGACGGACGGATACAGGACGATACGCATCCAGGATGCGATCTATGCCGAGATCGAAAAGATGACGAAGGAAGAGGACTCGTTCTACAGGAGCGTCTCCGAGTTCGTGCACGAATCACTCCGGATCAGGCTGCAGGAGATCCGGCAGGGTAGAAAGAAGAGCTAGGCGCAGCCGTCGGCGTCGGCCGTGGCCTGGATTCCCTGTGCGACGATTATGCTGATGAAGGAGTCCAGCGAAATGTCCTTCTGGCTAGCATAGCTCTTGCAGAACTTCATCAGCTCCGCCGGCAGATGGACCACGAGGTCCCCCCCAACGCCCTTGTTGCGAGCTTGGTCTGGAGTCTCCTTCCGGCGGGGCGCTCTGGCTGCGGCGAAGGCGCTTGACGGCGCGAAGTATGGGAGATGGTCGTAGGGCCTCCTGTGGACCAGAAGCTGCGAAGTGCCCAGGCTGAAGGATAGTACCAGCATAAGCGCTAGCGAGACAGCCTTGGTTGAGCGTTTGGGTCCGCCCGCGGTCTCCTGCGCATGCAACTGCGCGTCGGCTCGCGTCCGAAGGCTGACTATATAACGCTGCTTTGCCGGAAGGGCACGGCGTGACGCGACGCCTCGACTGACGCCGGCATCGGCGTTCGTCACCTAGCGCTGGGCGGCGCGCTCAGGTCCATACGACAGGGACAGGAAGGCCGAGCTTGCGGCGACGCGGCCGAGGCGATCGGCCCGACGGACACAAGGGAGGAGCTCGCCAGGGCTCCTGCCGAGTAGGACACTTTCCGCCTCGCCAAGGTCATCGTCGAAACGCGCCCTGGCCCGTTTCTGCGTGCCGCCATGATGCCATAGAGCTGGAGCCTTTCAGAGGAGCGCGAACTCCCAGGCGGGAATCGCTTCCGCTCCTTCGACCGCTCCGCGCTCCATCGTGACGAGCAGCTTCCGCTTGACCCTCCCGTCGAACTTCCTGTCGAAGAGCCTGAGCTGCCTGGCGTCGGTCCCTCTTTCCTTCACCTCGACGGCCGTAAGTCCCTCCCCTTCTGGGAGGACGAAGTCCACTTCAAAGCCGTCTCTGTAGAAGAACCTCGCGTCGGTCTTGACGAGCACGAAGTTCTCGAGGAGCTTCGCAGGGTTCTCCTGACCGGAGGCCAGAGCCAGGTCCGGGGTCCCGAGATAGACCTTCTTCGCCTTTCGGGCGCTGGCCACGGGGCTCCCTCTATAGTTGTAGACCGATCTCGTGAGAAGGCCGTATTCTAGGTATCCGAAGTAGTCGGAGACGACCCGCTGATCCCTTCCGAGGTTCTTCGAGACCTCTCTGTAGTTCGTTATCGCCCCCGGGTTCGCAGCCACGATATAGAAGAGCGCCCTCAGAAGTTCGACGTCCCGGAGCCCGAACTCAGACGGCAGGTCCCGGTAGATCACCCTCTCGACTATGCCTTCCCTGATGTAGTTCCTGGCGCGCTCTTCGTCCTCCTCACCGACCAGCTCAGGGAATGAGCCATATCTGAGGTACCTATGGAAGAGCGGGGCCAGATCCCTGTCCCAGAGCCTGGGGTTCATCTTGATGTCTCTCACCGCCTTCCCCGAAAGCTCAAGGAACTCCTCGAATGAGAGCGGTCCGACCAGAAGAGAGAGCATCCTCCCAGCCATGCTCTCCCTCGACCTCCTGCGGAGGGGGACCGACGCGGACCCGGTCAGGACGAACTTCAAGTTGGGGTATAGGTCGTAGTGCAACTTGACTTTGTCCTCCCAGTCCTCTGCCTTCTGGATCTCGTCGAAGAAAATGTAGATGCGGCCGGCCGAGGACTCGAAGGCCCTGTTCAACACCACCCTCTGGTAGGCGTCAAGCACCGCGTCGATGCTCGACGGGGCTTCGTCGAACGAGAAGTAGAGGATGCTCTTAGGGCTCGTCCCGCTCCTGAGGAGCTTGTCGATCAGCTGGTAGATCAGGACCGTCTTGCCCATCCTTCTCATCCCCCAGATGAGGGTCGCCTGCCGCCTTTCGAGCTCCTTCTCCGCAGCGTAGTACGCCTTCCTTCTGAACCGCTCGAGAAGCGCTTCCCTCACTTTCCCTGTGGTCCACCAGGGGTTGAACCGGGCGAGTTCCGAGGACTCCATTCCGTAGCAGTTTGATGCTATAACTACTTAAAAGTTATGATGGTATGATGTCATAACTTCGGACATTTCCGTCTGTCCGTTCCGGCCCCCCATCGCCATGTAGTGACTTGTCACCCCCGCATGGCTTGCCCCTGAGAGTCGTTCTCGATCTGCCGGCAAACCAACGCTCAACCCCGGCCCGGGGCACCTTACGCTAGGACTCGATCCGCTTCGAGCCACAGAGCGGAGAGTAGCGCGCCCGTGTATCGGGTCCACCACACCTCAGCCGGGAGCGTCCGGCCCCTTGGCTCGCATTGAGAACTCGAGGATTTGTGTGACCGGAGGTCGGCGGGGGCTAGCCGCGGCCAAAGGGCTCTTCCCACAGGCGCAGATGCTCCGCGCGGGAGCGGAGGAGCACGACAAGCTCATGGCGTACGCGCTTTCACTCACCCACCTGGTGAACGCTGCCTTCGTCTCGACCCTGGCCGAGGGGATTGGGGTCGAGCGGTTCGAGGGGGTTGCGCCCCCGCTGGGGGCGACTCGGTTGGATCTGGGCAAGGCCGTACTTTCGCAAGATCCGTCGCTACTTTCCCAGACACAGACCGACGACCCCCTCGTGTCTGGAGTTCTGTCCCCGGTCATCGCCGAGCTCCAGAGGTTGGCGAGGGCGGTGACGAAGGAGGATGTGGCCGGCCTTGAAGAGAAGTCCGCTTCGCTCGCGGGGGAGTTTCCTAGAGGCGAACTCGAAAGGGCCCTTCGTGGCGTGTACCCGGTTGCTGATGTGGCGCCAGTCAGCAGGGGCGGCTTTCGCCTTGGTAAGAAGGACCTCAAGCGCCTCGAGAACGCGGGACCTCGGCCAGTCCCGACGCCGCACGGCGGCCACGACGGCGGTTACGGCAATCGCGGGTAGCCTTGAGGCGACAAAGACCACCCGGCTCCACACAAGAGGAAGCCGTGGAAACGACGCGGGAAACGGTGAGAGTGACCTTTCGTCCACGGCGACTTGACGCTGTCGAACCCCAGAACCAGCGACGCTGACATCCGGTTCTCACAAAGGTCTGCCGTGGGCGGGACGCGGACCTGCATCTGTGGGTTCAGATTCATTCAGGGAAGGCGCTGGCCGGGCGGCCGGGGCCGGAAGACACGCCCCTAGATCAGCCGGTCCGGGCTCATTGTCCCCTTGGGGTCTATCGCTTCTTTGATGCTCCTCAGGAGGCTCACCGGCATCTCGTCCTTCGCGTAGATCTTCTTCAGGATGCCCACCCCGTGATGGTGCGATATCGTGGCGTCGTGAGCCCTGGCGACCTTCGCCATCTTTTCCCAGGCGGCCCAATACGTCTCCTTTCTCGGCTCGAGAAGCAGCGTGAAGTAGACGCAGGCGCCCTGGTCGTACAGGTGAGAGACGTGAGCCCCGACCCCCGCCACGCCCTTGACTTCGCTGAGGGTCCCGGCCGCGTCCGAGTACGTCTCGAAGACCCTGCTCCACATGCAAGCCACCTCGATCGTCTCCAGGGTGTACCCCATCTTACGCACCGAGTCGATCTGCTCCTTGAAATTGAACCTCTTCTCGAGCCACCTGTCGACCATGGAAGGGTCGAGGGCGGTGCCGTCCTGCCCGAGGAGGGCAGAGACCTCCGCTCTGACAGCTTCGAGGACCGGCTTCGACCTGAAGTGGTACACCAGGAGCAGGGTGCAGGCCCGCTCTTCGAACTGGAAGAGCGACTCGACCTCGTTGTAGGCCCTGCAGACTGCGGGCCTGACGTCCAGCTCCAGCAGCGACTTCGAGGCGTTGATGGCTGACTCGAACGATCCGAACCGGTAGGCGGCCTTCCAGACGTGGGTGGGCTGCTTGCGTATCTTCAGCTCCGCGGCTTCTACTATGCCAAAGGCCCCCTCGGCGCCGAGGAATAGCCCGGCCAGGTCAGGGCCTGCAGAGGACCTTGGCGCCTCGCGCTTGCGGGTCCAGACGGCCTCCCCCGAGGGCAGGACGACTTCGAGCCTGAGCACCGCATCCTCGATCCCGCCGTAGAGGGTGCTGTACTGTCCGGTGCCGAGGGTCGAGACGAAGCCGCCTATCGTGGCCAGCTCGAAGGACTGCGGGAACTGCGAGAGGGTGAAGCCCTTCGCGTTCAGCTTACGTTCGAGCGCGCTCAGCCTCACCCCCGCCTGGACGGTGACGGTCCTGTTCGCCTCGTCCAAGTCCAGGATCTGGTCCAACCCGCTCATGTCGACCACCACTCCGCCCGAAGGAATGGAAGCGCCTGTCACCGAGCTCCCTCCTGCGTGGACGAAGAGAGAGACCCCTTCTGCGTCAGCGAACCTCACCAGCGCAGCCAGCTCGTCCGAGTTCGCCGGTCTGACGGCTGCGGCTGCCGTTCCGCCTGCGCCTTCGTCGATCCAGAGCAGCGGCCACCAGTCGCTCAGGTACTTCTTGACGTCTCTGGTCACTCGGCCAGGAAGGAGTCCCTCGAGCTCCTGAACGACCCTATCAGCCGCTTCCACTTTTCGTAGTCATCCTCCTGTTTCGTGCCGCCACTGCCGCTAAAAACCTCTGTCTTGTCCCTGACTTTGACGAGCTCGTCCAGGGTGCCTCTGCCGAGCGTGACCATCTGAAGGATGGCGACCCCCCTGGAAGTGGCCTCCGTGTCGGCCTGCCTCTCCACCGGGACCCCCGCGGCCCCCGAGGTCCTTCGCATCAGCTGGTCCGACTTCGACAGGCCGCCGTCAGCCCTCAGCAGCCTGACCCTTTCCTGCGACTGCTCCAGCACCAGCCTGACGTGGAAGGCGATGGATTTCAGCAGGCCTGAAGCGATCGCCTTGCGGTCTGACCCGAGCTCGAGACCCGCGATCACCCCCTTCGCGTAAGGGATGCGCGGCACCTGCAGCCCCGAGAGGGCGGGGACGAAGATGACGCCGCCGTCGTCTTCGACCTCGAGGTCGGCGTAGTCCCTGATGAGCCCGGCCGTGAGCATCATGTCGACCGCCCTGCCTGTGGTCGGAAGGTACCCCTCGACCCCGAACCAGACCTTCCCCCGGTGCTTGAGGAGGACCACGGGTATGAGATCGCCTCTCCTCCTGAACCCGTCCGTGGGCACGTCGACGAAGGTCCCCGTCCCGTTGGTCACCTTGGCCACCCCCTGGACGGTCGCCCCCTCGGCCACGCTGGCGGCTTGCTGGTCGGCGACAAGCGCGTTCAGCTCCAGTCCCCCGCAGGAGCCGATGCGCTCCGTGTTCTCGACCAGCTCGGGGACGGTCATCTTCAGCCTGAAGAGGCTCTTCACGGCCCCTATCTCCTGCATCTTCCTGGGGTCGACGACGCCCGTGAGGCAGGCGTTGGTGGCGTCGGAGACGAACCTTCCGGTGAGCCTGTAAGCGAGGTAGGCGTCGATCGTCCACTGCATGGCTCCCTCCGGGAGAGAAGGATTCAGCTCCCGAAGCCTCAGAAACTTCATCACGGGCGAGTAGGGGGATATGATGAGGTCGAAGGGGGGCACCCTCCCCGCGAGCCTGACAGCCAGCGGCAGCCTCCTGTAGGTCGAGACGACGCTCCTGTCGGTCCATGTCACGATTGGCGTGAGCGGAGTCCCCTCCCGATCCCACGCGACGGTGGAGGCCCTGTATGTCGCCAGACCCGCCGACCTGGCGCCCAGCTCCCTCCCCCTCTCGATGAGGTGCTTCACGGCGCGGTAGAGCTCGTCGGCGTCCTGTAGGCCCTCGGCGCTCACGGGGACGGTCGCGCCCTCGGAGTGCCTCAGGTGCAGCTCGGAGTCGTAGACGTTCAGTTTGATTTTGGTCGTGCCGACGTCGACGCAAGCGTACAGCTCATCCCCGTTCATGGCTGGGCCTCCGGGAGCATCTGCTCGACGAGCTCGGCTATGGCGGGGGCGGCGGTGAGGCCGGGCGATTCGATGCCGACCAGGTTGACCGTCCTCTTCGGTCCGTCGAGGTCGATGACGAAGTCTCTTGTGGGGGAGAGGGGCCTGACTCCTGCGTAGGCCCTGACGAACGCCCCTTCCCTCTTCAGGAGGGGGCTGAACTTCGTGCGGAGCGCCTCCAAGTCCTCCTCGGTGTAGGCTCTTTCCGCCTCGGACCCCGCTATCCTGAGAGTGGGGCCGACTATCGTGGTGCCGTCTGTGGCCGGGATGATGGCGCCGCCTTTGGTCCTCGTGCCCAGGGCCACGGGGAGCGGCGCGACTATGCTGTGCAGCTGCAACCCCGAATAGACCGCCATCACGCCGAGACCGGGCAGGTGCCGCCCCAGGGGGGACCCGAGCATCTCCGCCACCTCGTCGGAGCGAAGACCCGCGGCGTTCACCACGAACGCTGCCGCGATCTCGCCTCCGGTCGTCTTGAGCAGGACCTCTCCTTCCCCTCGTTCGACGGCCACCAGTTCGGAGCCGAACTTGAACACGGCGCCAAGCCCCTCCGCCGCCTGCTTCAGGCGGGAGACGAGGGAAGTGACGTCGACAGTTCCGTAGCCGTGCACCACTATCCCCGCCGTCACGCTGTCCGAGAGCTCATCCTCGACCTTCCTCAGGCTGCCTCCACGCATGAGCTGCGTCCTGAACTCCCCCTTGAGGCTCAGCTTGAGGTAGAGGTACGCTGCGAAGAGGACGGGGAGCCTCGACCACCCCGTGACCACGAGGACGGCGGGCATCCGGTCCAGCCTTACCCCCAGCTCGGCGCAGAGCGCGTCGTACATCTTGTTCCCCTTCCGCGCGAGCTTGCTTTTTGTGGAGCTGAACGGGAGCTGGACCACATGGATGACGTTCGCCTGGCCGGCTGTGACGCCCGCGCCAGGACCCGCCTCCTTCTCTATGACGACCACCCGCCTGCCTGCCTTCGAGAGCCTGTGCGCTATGGTGAGCCCCACTACCCCTGCCCCGATCACAGCGACGTCAGCTGTTTGCCGGCTGACAGCCGTGCGCCATCACCCTGCCGTCGTGGTCACGATCGACCAGACAGGATGGACTTCGGTGCCGTAGCCGTGGTCTGTGTCCAGGACGAGCGCGCCTGTTATCGTGATCCTGTCTCCCGGCTTGATCGAGGCGAGGACGCCAGCCAGCGACTGCTGCTGCGACGGCACCACTTCGACGTGGAGGAGGCCGCCTTCAAGGACGACGTTGCCGAGGGAGAGAAGATAGGAGTACTGGGGGTCGACCTTTATGTCGATGCCGAAGTCGTTGTCGTTCGCCGGCCCCGATGTCGGTGAAAGCCCTTCGACCACCCCGCTGACTGTGATGCACGTGCTCAGGACCCTCAACCTCTGGGGCCCCCAGACACCGTCCTGGACGGTGCCTCCTCCGGCGACGTTTCCCTGCATGCAGGAGGCCGAAGAGTTGGACTGTATCCATTGGGATGACGAAAGCGAGTCCGGGTAGAGCGGATAGAAGTCGTTGCGCGCGTTGTATGACGAGGCCCCCGCCCCGCTCGCGAGAGCCAGCGGCGTCCCCAGGAGCGCGAAGGCTATCAGGAGGGCAGGGAGCTTCCCATGCACGCTCTTCCTGAGGGCCAGGTAGGCCGCCCCGGCGAGGGCGACCGCGCCCACCAGGGTTGCCTGCGGTATCCAGAACGGGCTGGCGGAAAGGAAGATGCAGAAGGTCGCGACCATGGTGGCGCCCCCTACCAGGAGCGAGCCACGCCGACCATCCCTCACGGAGCTGGCGAGGATGTAAGCCGGGAGGATGAAGACGGCGTCGAAGAAGGTCAACGCGGTGCTTGATGCGTCGCCACCGTAGAAGGCGAACCCCAGAATCGTCGCGAGGACGGTTCCAAGCAGGACCGAGCTCACGGAAGCGCCGAAGGCGCCCATGCGCCGCCGCAGTTTCGAAAGGGCGTAGACCTGCACGGTCCTGACCACGACAGCTCCGACTATGACCAGCGTGAACGCAGAGTGGGTCAGTCCCGTCAGGGACATCGCGGCGGCGCTGCCGATGAGGAAGACCGCGGTGGCAGGGACCGGGTCCAGCAGGAGGCCGGCAGTGAGCATGCCGAAGGCGCTGATCCCGTACCCGAAGAAGAGGAGAGGGGCGTTCCCTATGGTTATGGAGGTGACGAACACCAACGCGCTGACGAAGAGGTACTCGACGCTGCTTCTCCGGTTCGTCCGGTGTCACCGCTCCATTTTCTGGGCCCTTGGCCAACTCCGCCCTTCCGCGTCATATAACCTCCTCGCCGGCCGTGCGCCTGGCTCGGGCTGCCTGCGGTCACTCCTTGAACTTCGGAGCCAACGGCGTGGCCCTGACCAGCCGCTTGACGTCCTCGCCCGCGCGACCGTCGAAGACGATCCTCTGGCTGCGCCAGAAGCCAGCCCCCAGGTCGAGCAGGAGGTCGCTGGACATCATCACCTTCTTCACCTTGACTTCCTTGACCTCGTCGTAGGGGAGCTTCGACTTCGCCGCGCTCAGGAGGCCAGGAGGCAACGCGCCCCCCTTGATCTGGACCACCGGCTTGTCGGCGACCCGCTTCTTCAGGTTCCCCCACATCCTCATCCCGACCAGCCCGCCCAGCCCGGAGAAGGTCGCAGGGTTGGCCGCTTCGAAGAGCCAGGCTATGGTGGTCGGCAGCATGCTCACGCTGGTAGCGAGCTCGCTCATCTTGGATATCGGGACCTGCAGCACCTGCCGGTCAGTGAAGACGACGGAGCGGACGGTGTAGTCGGGAGACTCGGCAGCGTAGTGGATCGCCCCGATGATCGTTTCATCTCCCCCGCTCAATGCTACGTTCTGAATATGTTTGATATTTAAGAAATCTAAGAGAACTTCTGCAAGTGACTTTGCAAGGTCGGCTTCTTTGGAAAGGATATAATCCCTAACAGGTTAGGGATTTGGGGCATTGAGGAAGTTCCGGGACTCGAAGAGGTCTGCATTCCTGGTCGCTTCTCTGCTCGTCGCATCAGCCTTCGGCACGGTCGCGCTCGCCGGGTCGACCAACGCGACGGCCCTCAGCACGCAAACGGTTGCGCTCATGACGACTGACGGGTCGTCGGCGTGCCCGCTCCTGTCGCCTTACGCGACCTGGACCCCGGCCACCGACACCTGCCTCGTCGCGGCACCTTTAGACGTGTTAGCTGGCGAGACGCTTGACGTAGGGACAGGGGTGACCTTGACCTTGCAAGCGGGAAGCACCGGCTTGAGCAACCTTGGTACCGTCAACAATGAAGGGTACATCAACGGGGACGGAAACCCCGGCATAAAGAATAACGGGACCATCAACAACGCAGGGATAATCAACGTGACGTCCGGCGCCTCTGAAGGCGTCGCCAACGGAGGGACCATCGACAACGCAGGGACGCTCATCGGCATTTCCGGCGTCGGCAACGCCGGCGTTGGTCAGGTCGAAGTCGTCGCATTAGCCGGCATCTCAAACTTCGGGACCATCAACAACGCAGGGACGCTGAACGGGACCGCCATCCATGGTACCACAGGCATCTACAACGCTCCCAGCGTGTCATTCTACATAAACAACGATCTTTTCCACACGGCTCCGGGCGTGATCTTCGACTACTGCGGGGTCGCCCCCACATCCATCCCACCCTTGACTGGCGTCGAGCCGACCGGCGTGTCGTGCTACGTCGTGACGTTCGACCAGAGCGGCATCCCGGCCGGTGTAGCCTGGGGGCTCTCGGCATCATGGGGGCCCTTCGTCATCCCTCTGAACAGCACCACGGACGGCGGGAGCGTCGTCTTCGGCGTGAACACGACCCTGGGGTCCCTCGTCTACTCCTACAAAGCGCCGTCTGCCACCCCCGGAACGCAGTATGACTGCGTCTCTGGGTGCAGAGGGACAGACAATGTAGGGGCGGCAACGGCCTTCAGGGCGACGTTCGCGTCGGCCCTCCCGGAGACCTTTTTGGTGCTCCAGTCGGACTTCTCGACCCTCCAGTCGGACCTGATGTCGAACTTCACCAGCATATCGGGCGGCATCAGCGGCATCCAGTCAGGGCTCTCAGGCGTCTCAACTGCACTCTCGGGGATCTCGACGGGTCTGGCGTCGGGATTCTCCACCGTAGAGGCCGGCATCTCCACTGTAGAGTCTAGCATAACTGCTCTGGAGTCGAGCGTCTCGTCACTCTCGACATCGGTCGCCAGCGGCTTCTCCACGGTGGACGCCGACCTCGCAGGCATCTCGTCGCAGGTCAGCGCGCTCCAGGCCAGCATCGCGAAGCTGGCCCAGACCCCCCAGATGACCGTGGGGAGCGGCGCCAGCGTCCTCACCCCGTCCTCCCCCGCCGCGACGATCTACGCGAGCCCGTCTGGGAGCCTGGGGACGGTCACGCTCACCATGAACACCACCGGCGTCGGGACCAAGGACGTTGTGACGGTCATGGTCTTCACGGACCCGAGCAACCCGACGGTCTACCTCCTGCAGACCGTGGCGTCCAAGGGAGACAACCCCCTGTTCACCACGACGGTCGCAGCTTGGAAGGTGGAGGTGGTGTCGTCCTTCGGGGACAAAACGACGGCCATCACGGTCAACTGGGCATACACGGCCAGCGCTCCGCCGTCATAGAACGAGAGCGGACAGGCTTAGGGGGACCTGCGAGTCCTCCGCGGCACCTGCAACCGGAGCAGGCGCCCGCGCCGAACGAGAAGCGCCCGGTCCCTGCCGAGCCCTACGTCGCTTCCGATGCGAGCTTGATGTAAGACTCATTCCTCACGGCAGCCACCAGGGCCAGCCCCGCGCCGCAGTCGGGGATTAGACCCTTGTTGCGGAGCGCAGGCGGCGGAGAGCGCATTTAAGCCCCCCCGGCAGGCATCGGTCCTGGGTTGTGGGACATCCTCTACGCCATCGACGCCTCCTCCAGCATGGCCGACGTCCACAGGTCCCCCAGGGGGACCAGCTTCGTCAAGATGGACCTGGTGAGGGAGACCATAGCGGGGCTGCTCGGGAGCGGCCAGCTCCCCTTCGGCAGCAGGCTCGGGGTGATGACGTTCCAGGCGCCCACCCGGCTCGGAGGGATGTTCCTGAAGGGAGGGCAGGACATGACGAGGGAGGTGATACCCGTCACCCGGGCCGACGCCCTGACGAAGGAGGGGATGCAGTCCAAGATGAACGCCATCGAGACCAGCGGGGCCACCCCGTCAGGGATAGCCATCGAGGACGGGCTGAAGCTCCTCTACGCGGCCGAGGACGGGCCCCTGAGGAGGATAAAGAAGCTCGTGATGATAACGGACGAGAAGTCCAACGTGGGGCCGAAGCCGGACAGGGTGGTGAGCGACAAGGTGGCCATGAAGGCGATCATCGACATAATAGCCATAGGAGCGAAGATCAACCTGGAGACCCTGCAGAAAGTCGCGGCCCGGACCGGGGGGAAGCTCATGGTCGTGGAGAGCGCCGAGGAGCTCCTGGCCGCGATGAAGCCGAGGATCGACGTGAGGGGCCTCGGCGTGGACGCGGGGCTCCTCGAGGACGTGACGAAGGCGGAGCACGCGCTCTCCGCCGCGAAGCCCCTGGGAGCCTCGTCCATGGAGTACAGGCAGGCGCTCGAGCGTGCGCGCGAGGTGAGGGCCAGGGCGAACAAGAGGCTGATGGAGGTCCTGATGAACAAGGCCCAGGCCGACTCAGACGTGAAGGTGATAGTGTCCCAGCTGAGCAAGGGGATGTCTATGGCCGACTACGCGAGAAGGATCTGGCCGCGCGCGTCCGAGCTGGACCAGGTCGAGAAGGTGGAGAAGGAGCTCCGGGGCGCCACGGATAGACTGGCCGCCTAGGTCTGGGACGGGGTCAGCGCGGAGTCGGCGCCGGTCCGGCCCTGGAGGTCAGCGACCTCCTCGTCAGCAGGTAGGCCGCCAACACGCCTGCTATGAGGACGAACACCGCAGCGGACTGGAACGGGAACTCTGGGATGGAGCTGCCGGTCGTGGTGTTCGCGGTGGCGCTCTGAGTGGTGGAGACCGTCCCCACGCTGAAGCTCATGGGCGCCAGGGCCGACCCGTTCACGTTTATCCAGGTGGCAGACGTGGAAGTCTGCGAAGAGGGAGCCGGCACCCCCGAGGGGATGGTCAGCTTGCCGCCCCCGGTCGTCTGAATCGTCATGTTGACCTGGGTGGTCCCGATGGCGTCGAAGAACCCGGACTCGTCGAACTGTCCGCTGGAGACGGGCACGGTCGGGTTGAGGACGAGCCCGCCGAGCTTGAACTCGGTCTTCACCAGTCCGCTCGAAGACTGGTTCGTCTGCGCGTTGAAGGTGAGTCCGCTGATGTCGGAGGTGGTCGAATTGAAGAAGGCCCTCTGCGCCGAAGTGAAGTTCCCGGACGACGCGGACGACTGCGACTCCGCCTGTATGATCGAGTTCATGTTGAAGTTCGTGGGCCCGGTCACCGTCGCGTCGAATGTGATGGTCCCGGAGGAGTAGCCGAAGGAGTATTGGTATTCTGTCACGGCGTTGTCGACAGCGTTGAGGAGGTTCGCCTCGGCCGCGCACCGGCTGAGGGAAGAGGTCGCACAGATGGACGCGACCTCCGCGCCTGGGAGAGCAGTGAAGTTCCCTGTGAGGTCGAGGGTTATGGTGATGGTCGCAGAAGAAGCCCCGGGGCTGTCGGTTATCGTGAAGGCGGTCGCCGTGACGTTCGCCGCGGCGTAGACCGGGCTCTGGGCCAGCAGGGTGTTGATCTCGGTCGTGTTGAAGTGGCTCTGGTAAACGGAGATGTACTGGGGCAAGCTTGTCTCGTTTATGTCGACTGTCTGCCCGCTGATGGTGTACGTACCGTAGGTGACCTTGACGCTCCCTTGGGCCGTAAGGGCGGACGCAGTTCCGCTGTAAGTCAGGTCGAGGGTGGAGGTCGGGTTGCTTATCCCCGGCGAGCCGCTGATCGTGATCGTTCCGGACGACTGCTTGTTGGCGTAGCTCCCCTGCCCTGAGATCGACCCCGTGATGTTCGCCACATCCGCCGCAGGCAGCGTCGCTGTGGCGTGGATGGTCGCCACCGACTGGCCGCCAGAGCTCGACACGCTTGCGCTCGCCGTCACGTTAGGGACGGTCCCAGGGGTCGAGTAGCTTTCGTCCACAGACTGTTCAGCCAGCGTAAGCGACCCGGTGGGCCCCACGGTCACCGTGACCGATGAGTTCGAGCTTGATGAGGACGAGGTGGTGGAGGTCGTCGCCCCGGCCGACATCGGAAGGAAGGAGAGGGCGAGCAACGCCGCACCGATGAGAGCGAGCGCCGTCCTGTGATTCAACCGCACGCTTTTGTGAGCGACGATATATAGGCCTTGGCTATCGGACTCGAGGCGACCGGTCGGCCCAGGGCGAATCACCCTAAATAGAGACGGGGCCGCCGAAGGCCGCGTGTCTCTGGCGTCCCTGGGGCTCCGCAACTCGTTCAGGAAGCCCCTGAGGACCTCCCTTTCCGTGGCCGGGATCGCGCTCTGCATCGTGCTCGTGCTGACTGTCACCGCGGTGTCGGCCAGGTACACCACCGTCGTCGACCAGAGCTACACCATCTACCACGCCGACCTGCTTGTAGTGTCGAAGGGGGCGCTCCTTCTTGGGGGCCTCCCCCTGGGGGCTGTCATCTCCCAGGGAGCGGTGTCGGAGGTGGCGAGCGTGAAGGGGGTGACGTCCGCGACCCCCATCCTGATAGTGGTCGACGTGAACGGGCTGGTCCCGTCCAACATCACCATCGGGATACCCATCCAGAACTTCTCCATGTTCGCCTCCGCCACCCCCCTGACGCTCAAGGGGAGCTACCCCGCGTCACCCGACCAGGTGGTCGTGGGGAACTACCTCGCGTCGACCGGAGGGCTGGGGGTCGGCTCCACCATCCACGAAGCAGGCAACGTGCTGACCGTGAGCGGGGTGGCGTACACCTCCAACATAGTCCTCGGCAATGCGGTGATCATGCCGCTTCAGACAGCGCAGGAGTCCCTCGGGTACTCGGACCTGGTTTCCGCCGTCCTGGTGAACACCGACAACGCCACCGCGGGGGTCTCCGCGGGCATAGAGTCGTCGGTCCCCGGGGTGGGGGTCCTCTCCTACGGGGCGAGCCAGGAGATCACGGCCCCGCTCCTGTCTTCGGTGGGGACCTTCGACCTCGCCATGGCGGCGGTGGCGTCCGTCCTGGCCGGCCTCTTCGTCACGGTGATAGTCATGGTGAACATACTGGAAGAGAGGGAGGAGCTCGCTACGATGGTGGCCATGGGGGCCTCTGGAGGGTCGGTGCTGAGGGTGACCCTCGCCGAGACCGCGCTGGTGGCCCTGGCTGGGGCGGGGGCAGGGGCCGTCCTTTCGGGGGCGGCCACGGCCTTCGTGTTCGAGAGGTACGCCGGGCTGTCCCTCTCCGTCTCCCTGGGGACCCTTGGGACCATACTCCCTCCGGCGGACACCGTCCTCGCAGTGCTGGGGGTGCTCGCCATAGGGGTGGCGGTCGCGGTGGGGACCACCGTCGGGGTGGTCAGGAGGCTGGGATGAGCCCGCCGGTGGCGGCTCTGGAAGGGGCGACCAAGGCATACGGGGACGTGAAGGCAGTGGAAGGGGCCACCATAAGCGTCGAAGGGGGGAAGGTGGTGGGGGTAGTCGGTCCCTCCGGGTCTGGAAAGACCACCCTGATGGGGATGCTCGGGACCCTCCTGACCCCGACTTCGGGAAAGGCCTGCTTCGACGGGAAGGACGTCGCGGAGATGCCAGTCCCCCGGAGGAGGGAGATCAGGCTCCGCAGGATGGGGTTCGTCTTCCAGCAGCTCAGGCTGATGCAGAAGCTTTCGGTGATAGAGAACGTGAGGCTCCCCCTGGCCCTCGCCGGGAGTCCCACAGACGCCCAGCTCCGGAGGGCGTCGGACCTCGTCGGCGCGGTCGGGCTCGGGGGGAAGGAGAGGCGCAAGCCCCGGGAGCTGAGCGTGGGGGAGCAGCAGAGGGTCGCCGTGGCGAGGGCCCTGGTGAACAGCCCGGCCCTCGTCCTCGCCGACGAGCCAACGAGCCAGCTCGACTCGGCGACCGGGGGGAAGGTCCTGGAGCTCCTCGAGGGGCTCTGCCGGGAGATAGGGGCCGCCGTGGTGATATCGACCCACGACCAGAGGATGAGGGACCGCCTGGGAGAGGTGTACGAGATGCGCGACGGGGTCATCGGGCCGGGATGAGCCCGGCGAAGTGGCTCGGGGTCGCGTTCGTGCTTTTCCTGGCGTCCGGGGTGGCCCTGATAGTCGTCCCTGCCGCGTCTGTATCCGGGCTGAGGCTGACCACCGGCGCGCCCGTCAAGGTCGCCGGGTCCTTGGTGACTGTCCCCGTGCAGATATCGAACCAGGGGTTCCTGGGGATCGCGGTCTCGGGGCTGCAGGTGAAGGTCGTCGACGGCGGTGTGGTCCTCCTCTCCCACGGGATAGGGTCGGTAGACATCCCGCCCGGGGGGAAGGTCGCCTTCCAGGTCCCCTTCCTCAACGTGACGTCCCCGGCGACCGTCATCGGGAACCTCAGCGGTGAGGTGACGGGAGAGGCCGAGGTCGGCGGAATCGTGCCGGTGGGCCTCACCGTCGCCGCGAGCGTGGTTACGGCGGCCGCGTCCCCCGCAGCCGGAGGAGCGCTGGCGGCCTCCTTGCCGGCGGCCCTGATCGCCGCGGGCGCGGTCGAAAGGAAGGGAGGGGACGGGAGCGGGGAGGACGCGCATCGAGGGAGGACCCTCAGGTGGTGCGGCGGGGTCGGGCTGGCGGCGACCTACGTTGTCGTGCTCGTGGTCGCCCCGAGGCTCGCGGAAGGAGCGGTCAGCGGAGTGGTCTCCCGCGCGGCCGGGGCGGGCGCCGGGCTCGTCATGACTTCGGGGTTCGCCGGCTTCGTCATGGGAGCGCCCTATGCCGTGCTCTTGGTCGCAGTCGCGGCTGTCGAGGCTCTGCTCAAAGGGTCGGAGCTGGGCGTCTCCTGGAAGGGGAGGCTCAAAGTCGCGGAGGGAGCGCTCCTGGGCTTGACGTTCTACCTCCTACTCGGGGGCGGGACCACGCCGGTGGACCTGTACTTCAGGACTGTCGCCGCGGACTTCTCCGTGGGGGTGCTCCTGCCACTGGCCCTGCTGGAGATCGCCGCAGGGTCGAGGGTGGTCGAGGGGGTGGTCGAGGCCGGCTTCTCCGGCCCCGGGCGCAAGGGGGAAGATGGGGCTCGACAAAAACAAGTGGACGCCGCGGTCCGGCATCCACGATAGGCGTGTTCCCCAGTTCCGAAGGAGAGAAGGCGCTACTTCCCTGTTATCCTGAACAGGGTCGTCCCGCACGAAGCGCACTTGCCCTTCAGGGCATGGCGCCCGTTCTTGAAGGTCACCGTCTTGGGTGCGACGATGTCCCTCGATTTCTTCTCCTTCACGCAGAAGGCGCGAGTCATGAGCGGACAGGCGCCCCTGCGCGATATCAGCGGGCAGGTCATCCTTGTTGCGCCATCGTGACAGCGAGATTTGACAAAAAGTTCACCCCCGGGGTCACCGCCCGCATGCTGGGGGCCGCAGGTGGCGACGGACGCAGACGGCCAGGCGGGAGCTCGAGGGCCCCCGAGGAGGGGCGGCAGGCGGACATCCCTTCAGAATCGGAACGAGAGCTCGAATCCTTAAAGTAGCAACCATGAGACGGGAGAGAGGGTTGTCGCGCTCTAAGGAGTTCTCTGTCTTCGGCGAGGACTACGGCACCTCGGAGCTGAAGTTCGGCCCGGCCACCCTCGGCAACATCCCCGACGCGATAGAGAACAGAGGCTACTTCCCGGACACCCGCTCTTCCATGGTGAGGATGACCGGCGGGGCGGACAAGAAGCTCCTGGTGGTGGGGCCGGACGTCTCGAACTTCGTGGAGGCCAAGCGGGACATAGCCGAGAGGATGGTCTACCCGATGCGGAGCGGGGTCATCGACAGGGACGACGACAGGTCGTGGTCGGTGGTCAAGGAGCTGACCAGGTACGCGCTGCTCAGGCACGTCCCCGAGACCCCCGGGTTCGAGGGGGTGAAGGTGGTCGCGGCGCTGTCGGCGGCGGCGCCGAGGTACATGTACGACAGGCTCTTCGAGATACACAGAGAGATCAACCAGGAGGAGGGGAGGAACGTCGTGAAGGCCATCTCCATCATCCCCCAGCCCTTCGCCGTCGCGATATCGCAGAAGGTCCTCGCGTGCACCGTCCTCGAAGCGGGTGCCGGAAATTGTCAAGTGGCGCCCGTCAGCAGCGGGATGATCTTCAACGCGCTGATCACCATGAACCGCGGGGGCGGGGACTGCGACCTGGTCGCAGCCGAGATACTGAGGGACGCGGGGTACGGTGACCTGGCCAGGGAGCCGAAGCTGGTCAAGCTGTTCAAGGAGGCGGTGGGGCTCGTCCCGAAGAGCCTGAAGGAGGTGATGGCGGACAAGAGCAACCCCAAGCACGGGTTCGTCTTCAGGATCCCGAACACCAGGATATCCATCGACCTCGACAAGAACAGCTGGCAGAGGTACCTCATCGGCGAGTACTTCTTCGACCCGTCCAACGAGTACTACGCTTCATACTACAGGCGCGGGTTCCCGAAGCCGGCCGACTCGTACGCCGAAGGGAAGGCCATCTCCGGCACCACCGACCTCGCCGAGGTCATAATCCAGTCCGTCCAGAAGTGCAGCTTCGAGATCCAGCCGGCGCTCTACAGGTCCATCTTCCTCTCCGGGGGAGGGTTCTCCTGGCAGGTCCCCCAGGGGACGGAGCCGTTCGCTGTCGACTCCTCCACCAAGCTCAGGCTGATGCTCGAGGAGAAAGGGATCCAGGGGGTCGACGTCAAGCTCACTAGCCACCCCGTCTACAACGTCTGGCAGGGGTGCGTCGCCTACGGGATGTACATCCCGGACGACTTCACCTGGGACTGGGACGAGCGCGAGGGGTGGCAGTACCTGGACGGGAAGCAGAGCTAGCGGACTTCGGTTGGCGAGCCGCAAGATGACGGGGACTCGTCGGCTACAGCTTCGTCTGGACCGACGTCTCGCCGCCGAATAGCCCCCTGGTCTTCAGCCACCCCACGAGCGAGTGCCCTGACGTAGACGCGACGGAGAGCCCGACGAGCGCGAGGGACGCGGACCGGAGGAGAGCCATCAGCTGCGGCCAGGTCCAGGCCCAGGTGGGGCACCAGGTCGGGTCGTTCCCCGACGCCGGCGGGCACGAGCTTCCCCCGATCACGCTCGGCTGGACGAACCAGGTCAGTATGATGAGGGCGTTGAAGGCGTCGAAGAGATAGAGGGCGGGGGTGGCGACCCCCAGGACGGCGATCACGGGGACCAGGGTGACGTTGAACTGCGGGGCGTAGATGTAGGTCCCGAGGAGGTAGGCGGTGAGCGCGAGGAAGCTCCGGGGGACCAGAGGCATCTTCAGGGTGTAGACCCTGACCAGGAGGAGCGCCACGACCGCGTACCCGAAGTCCTTGGCCAGGTGGGAGAACGGGTTCGAGAACCACGGGATCCAGATGTACCAGGCGTCCTCCAGCCCCCACCCTGAGAAGAAGCTGAGGAACTGCTGGAACCACCCGAAGTTGAACAGCGCTATGGGGACGAACGAGACCCCGGCCGCTGCCAGCGAGACGGCGAGATATCTCAGCCGGGGGCTCCTCCCGGACAGCTCGAGGAGGAAGACGGGGAGGAGGACGATGGCTATCCCCTTGGTGGCGACGGCCGCGCCCAGGAAGACCGCCGACCACCCTGGCCTCTTCTCGACGAAGAACTGGAGGGCGAGGACCACGAAGAGCGCGTCGAAGAGGTCGAAGTTGTACACGCTGTAGATCAGCATGCTCGGCAGGAAGAAGTAGACAGGGTTCAGCTCGGTCCCGAGGGCCCTGGCGAGGCGCCATGTAGACCACCCCATGACGGCCCCCGCCGCGAGGCTGAGCGCGCTGAACGAGTCGTAATAACCAGCGTATAGACCTCCGACAGCACCCGAGAGGTACCCTCCGACGACCCTCGCCGCGTAGAGGAAGACCCCGGCCAGCGGAGGGTACTCGAGGAAGGAGCCCGGGGAAGAGTCGGGGACCTGCCCGGCGGCCACCCAGCTCCTCCCCCAGAAGGAGCCGATGTCGCTGTAGATGCTGGGGACGCTCAGGCTGGAGTGCACGAACGCGCTGAACAGGACCGCCGCCACCGCGGAGGTCACCGCTGCCCACATCAGGCGCCGGTCGGCCATAGGTCGGCGGTCGGCCGTCGGCATAATATGGTTAAGCCTCGGGGGCCAGCACCCCTCTTCAGGACCGGCCTGCGCCTCCGGGGGTCGGCGCCGCAAAAACAGCATAGATTATAATACGGGAGAGGGATTCGCATCTCTGTTGGTCACGATCGCGCTGCCTGACCTGTCGACGACATTCCTCATCGCGGCCATCGTCCCCATCATCATTGGGTTCATAGTCGGAGTGATAATCAGGAACGCCATCAAGATCGGGATAGCCATCGCCGTACTGGTCGTCCTCCTGATCGCCCTGGGGATCCTCACCCCCTCCCAGGTGCTGACGCCGCTCGCCGGCCTGGTGAAGCCAGGGTCGACGCAGGCCACAATCACCGCCTACGCCAACAGGGTGGCCGGATACCTCCCCTACTCGTCCATCACCTTCCTGATAGGGTTGGCAGTGGGGCTCCTGAAGGGCTGAGCCGGTCGGCACATCCCCTGTCTCCGGCACGATTTCCCGTTTAGACGGTCCCTGCCGACGCCAGAAAGCTCAGGCGAGGGTCAGCCGATGACCCACTCTTGCGGCGGGCCCCGGACGCCGGCGCAGTCTACCACTCCCTCGACCCTCCGCAGGAACGACGGGCAGGCGAAACAGACGAGGAAGGCGACCTCCTTCTTCAACACCGGGCAGTCGACGCTCTCCTTCTTCATCCTCGATATCGCCTTCGCGCTCGCCGCGCCCTTCAGCTCCGCGGAAACGACCTTGGGGACCTTCTTGGGCTTGGCCGAAGGGTAGATCTTCACTTTGAACTTCGTCTCTTGAGACACGAGGTTCCCTCCCGCGGCGACGGGATAAAAGCCTGAGGGTCGTCGTAACCGGTCCTGGCGTCCCGTCTCCGGGGCGCGGGCCCTGGTCAGACCCTGAGGGAGCGGACGTCGGAGAACAGGAGCAGGCCGAAGGAGAAGGCCGCCGTCCCCAGGGCGGCCAGCATGAAATCGAAGCCGACCCCATAGGCGGCGATGATCACCCCTCCCGCCACCTGCCCCGCTGGGCTCGCCGCCAGGCTCCCGACCTCGTCGATGCTCAGGTACCTGCCGAGCACTTCGTGGGGGACGAACTTCTGGACCCCTGTGAAGAAGGTGGTGTTGCCGAACCCGCCGAAGGCGGTGCCCGCGAAGATGAAAGCGGCCGCGGTCGCCGGCGCGGGAAATATCACCGGCCCGAGGATGCACAGGCCGGCGATCCCCCAGGGGAGCGCGAACCAGACGCCGAAGCGCCGCTCCGGGTGGAGCCTCCCCACCAGGAGCGAGCCGACGGCGAAGCCGAGCCCTCCTGCCGCGCCGAGAAGACCGAAGACGAAGGCGGGCTGGTGGAGGACGGCGCTCACGTACACCACTATGAACGTGAAGAAGAGGCTGAGGAAGAAGTTGGCCCCGAACGACGCGAGGGTCAGCTTCAGGAGCCCTCTCTCCCCGCTGATGTACGAGAACCCGCCCCTGAGCTGCTGCATGAACGGAGGGTGCTCCTTCGTGTCAGCCCCGGCCGGCGCCCTGGACGAAAGGGAGAGCGAGACGAAGACTATCAGGAGGGCCGAGACGACGTAGCTCGCGCCGTTGAAGGCCAGCGTCGCCGCCACCCCCACCGTGGCTATCATGATCCCTCCGAGCGGGCTCCCTACGATGGACGCCACTTCCTGCGCCGCGGTGAAGAGCCCGTTAGCAGAGCCCAGCTGTTCCTTGTCGACCGCCCGGGGGAGGAACGAGTTGATGGCGGGACGGAACAGAGACTGCCCCATCCCCAAGACGAACACCGCGCCGAGGACGACGTAGAGCTGGAACCCGAAGAGGACCAGGGACGCGGCGAACGCGACCATGGTCGCCGCGCGGAACGCGTCGGCCACCACCATCAGCCTCAGCTTGTCGTAGCGGTCTGCGAGGGTACCGCTGAAGACCCCGAAGAACACCCTGGGGACCACCCCCGCCACGCCGATCAGGGCGACGTCGAGGGGAGAGCCTGTGATGGTGTAGACGAGCCAGTTTATGGTGAGGAGCCCGGCCGAAGACCCGATAGAGGATGCCACCGAGCCGGTCCAGAGCCCTGCGAATACCCTCTGGTGGAAAAGAGAGCGAGGCTTCCCTCCGCTCCCTGAGTCGGGGGGTCCTGCTATGGTCTCCCCAGCTCGCCTGTATGCATCGGGACGCCTCCTGGTCTGAAGGAGTTGATGAGTCTTCTGCGCCTGTAAAGGGCCGAAGGGACTCGCGTTCGTCTGGCCGGGACGGGGCGTCCGGCTAGCCGGAAGAGCGCGCCTTCCCGCTCCTCAGGACGAACGTCAGCGCGCAGGCGACCCCGAAGGAGACGAAGTAGGAGTAGTCGGCGCCTCCGAAGAGGTAGGCCAGGGCGCCGAAGGGGTAGCCGAGGTTGAGCGCAGGGACCATGAACGGGACGGATATCACGACTGCCGCGAGATACGCCGCGAGGGCCCGCCAGTCCCACATGCGCGGGTCGGCCGCGGTCGCCACAGTCGTCCTCCCGAGGACGAAGTAGTCCACCAGGACCACCCCCAGCCACGGCGTGATCCAGTAGTCCAGGACGAGCAGGAACGACTCGAAGTTAGCGGCGAAGTTCGCCTGGCCGTAGAAGGTCAGCGCGAGCCCCACCGCCCCGCCGGCTATCACGGCTATCCAGCGCTTCGTCCTTACGTCGAGGACGAGGGCGGACAGGGAGTTCGTGTACAGGTTGAGCGAGTTGGCGGCTACAGCCCCGAGGAGGATGGCGAGGATCGCGTAGGGGCCGAAGGAGCCCGTGAGCTGATAGAGCCCCTGGAAGAGCCCCAGGTTCGGGGTCAGGGTCCCGACGACCGCCCCGATGACCTCGACGGCGAAAGACGCGACCGCGCCTCCGGCCAGGGCGAACAGGGCGACCCTCTTCCCCGAGACCCCCGACGGGAGGTACCTGCTGTAGTCCGACGCGTAGGGGGACCAGCTCATAAGATAGGAGAAGGAGACCGCCAGGACCACCCCAACCGAGCCGAGGGTGATGTCAGGGTAGGCAGGGGCGAGGAGGACCAGCTGCCCTCTGTCGGCCCCGAGGGCGGAGGCCAAGACCCCGAGGAAGAGGAGCCCCAGGACCACGGCCATCACCTTCTCGTAGAGGTGGATGAAGTCGTGGCCGAAGACGACTATCAGGACCTGGGCGGCGACGAGCAGGGCGGCGGCAGCGTAGTAGTTCAGCGAGGGCCAGACCACCTGGAGGGCCGTGACCCCGAGGATCGTGTTGACCACGAACCAGCCGACGGTGCTGAGCCAGTTGAGCCCGCCGAAGACGTAGTTCCCCCGCCGGCCGAAGGTCGCCCGCGAGGAGAGCATCTGGGGGAATCCGAGCCTCGGCCCCATGGCCGCCGAGAGGCCGAGCATCGCCCCTCCCAGGAGGTTCCCTGCCAGGAGGACCGGGACGGACTGGGAGAAGGTGAGCCCGAAGGAGCTCACGGCGAGGACCCCTATGACGTAGTCGGCCACCGTCAGGTTCGCGGCGAACCAGAGGGTGAAGGTCCTTCCGGGGGAGCCGTGGCGCTCCTCCTCCGGGACGTGCTCGATCCCGGTCCTTTCGACCTCCGCCGGCCTGTCAGCCAATGGACGCGTTACCTACGGCGAGCATTTCTAACCCTTTCCGGGCTCGGGGCCGCCCTCCAGGGTGCCCGCCATCGCCATGACCTTTTCCTTCAGCTCCTTCCTCCCTGCCAGGGCTGAATACACCGCCAGGAGCCGCAGCTGCCGGGCCACGTCCGCCTCGGTCTCCTTCGTCAGCCTCGCCAGCTCCTCCTTCCCCTTCCCGGATATGATGTACCTCCGGACGTTCCCTTCGCGCTTAGGCAGCTCTGTGATCAGCCCCTTCCTGAGCAGCTCCCCGAGCATCAGGTAGATGGACCCGGGGCCCGGGCTCCACTCGCCCGCGGTAGCGCGCCTTATCTGGCTGGCAAGGTCCGTCCCCGAGAGGGACGACTCGGACAGCATCTTCAGGGCGGCCAGGCGCAGCACCCCTTTGGGGACGCTAATCATCTTCTCCCCGGACCAAGCAAACGTGACTCAAGCGCGCCCAACCTGTACGGCCAACAGTCCTTCGACGAAGGGGCACGACCCTCTCTGTCATGTTAAGCTTTTCATACGTTCGGACGGGCCCGAGGCTCGAGAGCCATCTGAAACCATCCATCATAGTCCATGGCGGGGCCGGGAGCGGGAGGTACGCGAAGAACGACAGACGGTACGGCGGGCTGGAGGGCGCGGTGGAGGCGGGCCTGTCGGCCATGAAGAAGGGGTCAGGGATCGACGAGGTCGTCGCCGCGGTGAGGAGCATGGAGGACTCGGGGCTGTTCAACTGCGGGAGGGGGGCGTGCCTCACGGCCGAGGGGAAGGCCGAGCTGGACGCCGCCGTGATGAGCGCCGAGCGTCTGGCCGGGGCCGGGGTCGGCAACGTCACCTGCACCCACAACCCCGTCGCGCTGGCGAGGTGGGTGATGGAGAACACCGAGCATGTCCTTATCGTAGGGGAGAGGTGCAGGGACTACGCGAAGCTCGCTGGTATCAGGGTGGAGGAGCTGACGCCGTCGGCGCAGGCGCTCGAAAGGTTCCGGGCGTTAAGAGGGAAGGCTCCCTACAGGAGCAACCTCCGCCTCGTCAGGCGGTTCAGGACAGGGGACACAGTAGGGGCGGCGGCCGTCGGGGCTGACGGTGTCCCGGCCGCGGCCGTGAGCACGGGGGGGAGGTGGATGAAGCTCCCGGGGCGGGTGGGGGACTCCGCCATACTGGGGGCGGGGGTGTTCGCAGGGACGGGTGGAGCTGCGAGCGCGACCGGGTCAGGGGAGGACATCATCAGGGTCTCGCTGTCGATGAAGGCGGTCGAGTTGGTCTCGCGGGCCGGCGCGGCAGGAGGGGCGACGAAGGCGATCCAGATGGTCACGAAGGCGAGGGGGGAAGGGACGGCAGGGATAGTCACCGTGGACTCGAAGGGGAGGGTGGGGGCGGCCTACAACACCGAGTCGATGGGGAGGGCCTGGTGGGACAGGGAGAAGGGGCGGACGGTGGCCACGTTCTGACGGGCCGTCCTGATGCGTACGAGGCAGGGTGACACCAGGGCCCGTCTGGCCGCGGCACGGCGCTCCCCGCTAGGAGAGGCCGAGGAGGTGGCGCCCTCCTTAGGCTAGACCGGGATACCTACCTTGATGCAGAACTTCGCGAAGCGGGGGTCCTTGCGGAGCTCGCCGAGGAACGGGTCCGTCTTGATCAGGAACCCCCACGCGTGGGCGTCGGCGAGCTGGTCGAGGAAGGCGAAAGCCCTGTCGTAGTCCTTCAGCAAGGCGCTGACCACGAACGACGTCTGCAGGACGAGGGTGGAGCTGGCGTCGCCGCCCCCGATGTCCCTGATGGCCTCGTCTGCGTCGTCTCTCTTCCCCTGGAGGGCGAAATAGACCGCCTTCTCCGCCTGCAGCATCGTGTTCCCGCGGCCGTCCCTGAGCCCCGACTCGATGGCGTCCCAGGCGGCTCCGTAGTCCCCGGTTATGAGATAAGAGGCGGTGACCGCATCCTGGAGGTGGTAGTTGTGCGGGTAGAGCTCGCGCATGTGGCCGAGTATCTTGGACGACTCGTCCTTCTTCCCCTCTATGAGGAGCACCTGCGAGAGCAGGATCCCGTCGATCGATGAGAGCGGGTCGAGGGCGTATGCCCGCCGGAAGTTCGCCTCACTGGCTTGGAGGCGCCCGAAGGCGCCTTCGACCTCGCCCAGGAGCCTGTAGGCGTCGGAGAGGTTTGGATTGAGCCTCACAGCCTCCTCGAGCTCCCTGCGCGCCTCCTGGAACCTGTCGAGCCCCATGTCTACGCTCGCCATGGCGGAGTGGGTCTCAGCTATCTCCGGGCCGACCTCGAGCGCCTTCCGGGCGGCCCGTTCTGCCTTCGCCAGGCTTCCCGCATAGTCGCCGAAGTAGCCCAGGTGCCTGTAGGTTTCGGCGAGGAGGGCGTAGGCCTTCGCGAAGGAAGGGTCCCTGTCCACGGCCGACTCCAGCAGGGCGATGGCCTCCTCCTGGCTCGACTCGGCCCCCTCGTGGCAGAGGCTCATGGCGCGCAGGTAGACCGTGTACGCGTCTGGGTTGCCGGTGGACCCGGCCGCGGCCGGGGAGGAGTCAGACATGCGCGCCCTCAGGGCGTCGGCCACCCTCGCCGCGATGTCCGTCTGGATGGCGAAGACATCGTTCATGTCTCTGTCGTAGCTTTCCGCCCAGACGTGCCTGTCCTTGACCGCGTCTATCATCTGCACGGTGACCCTGAGTTTGTTGCCTGCCTTCCGGACGCTCCCCTCCAGGACGGTCCCCGCGTCCAGCTCCCTCGAGATCTCCCTGATCGGTTTGACGGCCTTCTTGTACTGCATCACTGAGGTCCGGGAGATGACCTCCGCGCCTTCGATTCGGGACACGGTGGAGATCAGCTCCTCCGTCATGCCGTCGGCGAAGTACTCGTCGCCGGGTTCCGGGCTCATGTTTGAGAACGGCAGGACCGCCACCCTCCTCCCCTCGGGCCGCCGTTCCTGCGGCGGCTTCGACTCCCAGGGCATCTTGACCCTGAACACCTCGACGGGGGAGCTGACGTTCTTCAGCTCTTTCTCCCCCAGGGAGACGAACGGTAGGTTGAACTTGTTCCTGACCTGGTCGTACACCTGCCTGGAGACGCACACCCCTCCCGGCTCGGCCAGCGGCTCGATGCGCGACGATATGTTGACGGCGTCCCCGAAGACGTCGCCGTCCCGGTGGATCACGTCCCCCAGGTGCACTCCGACCCTGATGACGACCCTCCAGCCGTCCCCGGCGGTCTCGTTGTAGTCGTGCAGGATGGCCTGGACCTCGGCCGCGCACCGGAGGGCGTCCAGGGCGCTTTCGAACTCTACCAGGAACGAGTCCCCGATGGACTTCACCTCCCTTCCGTTGAACTTCGGGAAGCACGGTCTCAGCAGGGCGTCCTGCTTGCGGAGCAGGTCCATGGTCTTGGACTCGTCGGACTGGGTGAGGGCGGTGTATCCGACCATGTCCGTGAACATGATCGCGGCGAGCCTCCTCTGGTCCTGCGACAACTGTAGGAAGAGCGCTGCTGAGCACTTGGAGATAAACGCGTTGCGTGGCGCCAGCTTCGCCACGAGGGGCCCGGCTGCGCCCTTCTGCGGACCCGTTATATCCGGGCCGCGGCAGCGGCCGGCGTTGAAAGCGTACTGCATTTCTCATGTCAAGGACGTCGACGGGCTCGGCGCCGGGTCGCTTGCTGCGGCGGCGACCGGGGGGACGGTGCTCCTCACTGACTACGACGACGTGGTAGCGAACCTCAGAAAGGTCCCCGGCGACGCCGACCGGGTGGTGGTAAGCGACCTCGGGGCGGACACGGCCGACTTTCCGGACTTCCTCGCCGAGATGAAGCGGCTGGCCGGCCACGCCAGGGTGACGTACATCGACCACCACTACATGACCGACGCCGCGAAGAGGAAGCTGAAGAGTGCGGGGGTCCAGGTGGTGCACGACGTGCGTGAGTGCGCGAGCATGCTGACCTACAGGACGTTCAGGGACTCCCTCCCGGAGGGGGCGAGGCTGATCGCCCTGTACGGGGCGGTGACCGACTACATGGACGACTCCCCCATGGGGAAGAAGCTGATGGAGAAGACAGACAGGCACCTCGTCCTGGCCGAGTCGACGATCCTGGCCCTCGCTCTTGCGAACAGGGCCGAGGAGGCGGGGTTCCCCGAGCGCGTGGTGGGGGAGCTGGCCGCCATGAAGTACCCCCACGAGATGGCAGGCGTCGCCGAGGCGGCCGTCCGCCAGCTCGTGCTGGAAGCCGGGCTTGTGAAGGAGGTGGAGAAGTCAGGGACGAAGGCGGGGAGGCTCGCATACATGGTCACGGCCCAGTACTCGACCGGAAACATCGCGAAGCTGCTCATAGGGGCATTCGACGTCCCTGTCGGGGTGGCCATGAAGGAGAAGAACGCCGGGTGGTACGAGGTGAGCCTCAGGGGGACGAGCGAGTGCAGGGTCCACCTGGGGAGGACGATCACAAGGGTGGCTTCGAGGCTCGGAGGGAGCGGCGGAGGGCACAGGAAGGCGGCCGGGTGCAGAGTCCCCTCGTCGAAGTCGGACGAGATGATCAGGGCGCTCGCGAGGGTCGTCTAGCCCCGCGGACGACGGAGACGCGGGCGGGCCTATGCCGGGACCGAAGACGGATGGGCTCCCCCCTTCTGGCACTTCGCCACGATCGCGCCCCCGAGGCTCATGCTGTGGATCGACGTCTCCCCCAGGTAGCGGGTCAGGAACTTCGCCAGGTCCGAGTTGTGGAGCACCAGGTTGTAGGTGTCGAAGAGAGACCCGTAGCGGAGCCCCGCCCTGCCGGCGGAGGCCAGCCCTATCAAGGGCGGGACCATCCTGAGGTACATCCCCAGGGCGACGGAGTTCAGGGGGTTGTCCGGTTTCCCCAGGTCGCAGAGCGCGAAGCGGCCGCCGGGCTTCAGGACCCTCCCCAGCTCCGCAAGGGCCACCGGCAGGTCGTGGGCGTCGCGGACCGCGAACCCCGAGACCCCCGAGTCGAAGGTCCTGTCGCGGAACGGAAGATACTCGAACGTCCCCTGGACGGCGTCCTGCGACCCCGACGCCTTCAGCATTACGCGAGACGCGTCGAGGAGGACGGGCGTCCCCTCCCTCCTCGCCACCACCTTCGACATGGTCCCCGGTCCCGAGCCTAGGTCCAGGACCAGGTCCCCCTCTCTGACCGCGAAGGAGACCGCCTCCTCGCGCATCTTCTTGTCGGCGAAGAGCGAGATCCTGCTCGACGCCAGCTCGTACGATGGGACGATCTCCTGCAGCGAGTTGACGACGTAGGCCCACTTGCCCTGGAGCCCGGGGCGGCGGT
The DNA here is from genome assembly GCA_029785825.1 of Nitrososphaerota archaeon. NCBI lineage: Archaea > Thermoproteati > Nitrososphaerota > Nitrososphaerota archaeon. The sequence continues at coordinate 1,019,877 of JAFLYY010000001.1, forward strand.
GCTTCACTCCCGGCAAACGCGTGGAAGACCTCTTCAAGCTTTACTGTCATGGTTATAACGTTCTTTTGGTATAGCGATGGTGCTGAGCACCCAAGAAGGGCGTGTGAAGGCAGCCGCGGCGCTACCTCCCGGAGGAGCAGGTCGCCTGGTTTGAAGCTGTCTAGGGGCCTCGGGATGCTCGCTTTCCTGATGGTGGTCCTGGCGATTTTCAGCATAGCGCTCCCGGTCTACTCTACCCTGCGGATCGGGGTAGTGGGGAAGCCTACATCCGCCCCCGACCCCGCCGACCCCTGCCTCGCCATCTACACCGTCGAAGTTCACAACGGAGGCATCCTCCCCCTTGACGGCGTCCGCGCCGACCTGAACTTCTCGGTCGGGGGCACGACGTTCCTCACCGCGGGGGTCCCGGTGGCCAACGTCCCCCCCGGCCAGACCGTCACCATGCACGTGACGTTCCCCGACATCAAAGTCAACGCGTCTTCGCCGTCGTCTGTGTCGTCCCTCGCCGGCTGTGCGCTGCCGGACCTGCAGAGCCTCTCGACCGCGACCAGCGCCAACCTGACCGGCACGTTCACGGCGGACCTGGGAGGGCTCATCCCGATCTCGGCCCGCTTCTCCACGGACGTCCCGATCAACGGCTCCGCCAGCCTTCCGATCATCGGGGGGCTAGGCGGGACCTCAAGCGGCACAGGAGGGCTCCCCGGGTTGCCGGGGTTCCCATAGGAGGGCGATGGCGCGTTGAGCAAGCGGCCAGGGACGTTCGGGTGGTCCGTCAGAGGAGACGCCTGGAGCGTCAGCGCGTGGCGTCTGGCCCTGGGAATAATCGGAGGGGCGATCACCTTCGGGCTGGCAGACGGGGTGAGATACGGGGTCAACGACGCCAGCGGGCTGGTCTCCGGTTCTTCGGCGGGGATCACCTTCTATTCAGACGTGATAGCTTTCATCCAGAGCCCTGAGTACTTCTACCTGGTCGGCGCGCTCATCGTGGTCCAGGTCGTCCACAACACGATCCGGAAGCCGTTCACGGTGAGGGGTCCGATCAAGATGGTCTACGGCGCCCTGATCGGGGCGATGTGGTTCTTCCTCCTCGCGGGAGGGATGGTCGACTTCAAGGTCGGGGTGCAGAACCCTGTGACGCTCAGCCTGTTCGTGAGCATCTCCCTGCTGATCACCCTCGGGCTCCTCGAGGCCTCGGCCGGGTTACGCGTCCTGCAGGGGCTGGTCGAGTTCTTCGAAGGGATGAGCGAAGCCGAGGCCAGCCTGAACGCTACGTTCGGAGACGGGAAGGGAACCCCGGCCAGTGGAGCGCCTTCAGCCGTCCCGGCCGGGTCTACGCAGACGCCTGCGGCCACCTGAGGCTCCCAGGGCGGGACCGCGTTCTGCAAGCCATGCGGGGAGCGGCTCGCTTCGGACGAGGCGGTCTGCTCCTCGTGCAGGACCCCCAGGGCCCCGCCTGCCTAGAACCCGAGGCTCTCGTTCACCAGAATGACGTGCACCTTGGGGCGGGTCTGCCTTTCGATTATCAGTGTCTTCGAAAGCACCGTCCCCGGAGCGCCCACCCCTTTCATCCTCCTGTCCTCCATCGGAGTGGAGTGCTCTCTGAGCCTCCTGAGCCCTTCCTCCAGGTTTCTGGCGACCTTCTGGGTCCCCACCACCAGGATCACGTTCTCGGCCCCGTAGGCGTAGGCGGCCAGCTGGCTGCCTGTCGCGCTCCCCGTGATCAGCTCCCCTTCTTCGGTGACCGCCTGGACGCTCCCCACGAAGTACTGCGCGTAGATCGCCGCATGCCTCAGCTCCACCTGCCTGTCCCTGTCTTTTTCGGCGAGTATCTCCCCCTTCAGGTTCACCCAGGGGCTCCCCTCTGACTTCAGGATGTCCATGAGCCCGATCTGTTCCTGGGTCGTCCCGCTGGTCATGACGCGCGCGCCGGCCGGGATGATCTTCTTTACCGCCTCGAGCGCCGACCCGCCGTCCCTGACGACCTCCGCCTCGAACCCCCTCGACTTCAGCGCAGCGACGGTCCTGTCCACCGCGGCCTGGTCGGCCAGCTCGTCCCACCTTTTTCCCGTCCCCTGTATCGCTTCTATGGTCATGGAGGCCCACCGATGGTCTGGATTTTAAACTAGTCGTAAGTCCTGACTAACTTGGCAGCCCCTACCTTCCTTCGGGCCGCTGTCGCGGGCGCTGGTTCTGCCTGCGCTGGGGGGATTGCCAGCGCCGGTGCTGGAGCAGGGGCAGGCCTGGCGACCCTGGCCGTTCTTCTCACGACCTTCCGCTTCGGGGCCCTTCTGGCCGCCTTCCGCGATGGCTGCTTGGCCCCGGCCCTTCTGGTGGCGACCCTCTTTCTGGCCTTCCCAGCGGGCCGGCGGGCTCTCTCCTCGGGCATAGGCCATCCACCCCGAAATGGCTCCGTTTGTCATTCGAGCTTCTCCCCGGATCTGCGTGTCTCGGGTCAGACCGAAGGGACGAGGAAGGAAGAGTCGTCCAGGCGGCGCGCGACTTCGCGCTCTGAGCTGAAAGAGCGGTGCACACCTTCTGCGGGCCTCGCGAACGGACCCGGCAGGTTCGATTACCGCCGTGTTTGCGAAGACGTAGCTAGTCCGCGCCCTCTCTGCTGCTTCGCCTCGTCCCTGCAACAGCAGCATCTGCGGGTCAGTCCGTTCAGCGGGGCCGACGAAGGAGGGGGACGCGGCGTGGTCCGTGTCCCCTGTAGCCGATCGGGTCTCCGAAGCCTGGGCGCTCGTCCGCACGGACGCCGGGAGGCAGTTCAGCCCACTATCTGCGTGATTTCGTTCGCCAGTCCCTTCTCCACGTGCTCGGTCCAGAGCATCTCGGGGATGTCCACGGCCAGGAACAGCTCCGAGAGGAGCAGCGCTTCGGCGGCCATCACGCCAAGGTTCTGGAAGAACTTGCCCACCCCTATGTGGACGGAGAAGTCGTTGGGCTGGCCGGTGACCATTATGGTGAAGGCC